>JAYWDZ010000420.1:0-6960 GCA_043779595.1 Nitrosomonadales bacterium | reverse complement strand
CCTCTGGCCGTTGCTCATATGCTTTCTTGATCGGCTTTTGCGGGGTGAATCCCCAACGCTTGAGGTAGTTGCCAATGCCACGCACAGACAACTTGATTGCGCATTCGCGTTCAACCAACTGCATGACGGCGGCGCGATTCCATAGTGCAAACTCCATCTTCAGTTGTTCGGGACGTTTGTCGCAGATGATTTGCTGAACAGCGCTCTCTTGCGATTCGCTCAACATGCGTCCACTGCCCTGTTTCTTGCCGCGCGCCGCAGGCTTGAGTGCCGCCGCCCCCGCAGTCGAATAAGCGGTGATCGCAGCGTTCACGGCATACCAACTAAGACCGCTGTGATCCACAATCTGCATCACCGGCATCCCTTTTCGGTGCAGGCGGATGACTTGTTTTCGTCTCTCGTGCAGTACTTCGCGCGACTGCTTGCGGGCATCTTCTTTTTCCATGCGATTTGAGACACAGTCCGAATGTTAAAGTTCACGGATAATTTGTGCCGAGTCTATAGTTAACGTTTGTGATGTTTTTTGGTACTGTGGGTTTTTTTGCCTTTAGGCGGAGTTTGAAGGTCAGAATGTTCTGTAATGGTTTCACCTACTACCGATACTTTCTCAATTAACACGTTTTGTACCGGCACATCTAAAAAGAAGGGTCCTGCTGTCGTTGTAGGGGAGGCGGCAATTTTTTGCACGTTGTCCATTCCTTGCACCACCTTGCCGAACACGGTATAGCCATAATAATCTGGCTCGGGCTTATGGTGGTTCAAAAATAGATTACGTTCAACGTTAATAAAAAACTGCGAGGTTGCCGAGTTGGGGTCGTAAGCGCGGGCCATGGCCACCATCCCGGCCTCATTTTTTAACCCATTTATCGCTTCACTGGGGATAGGTGGGAAAGTATCCTTGAGTGTCAGATCAGGAGTGTAGCCCCCACCCTGGATGACAAAATGGTTTACAGTGCGATGAAAAATAGTGCCTTTGTAGAAATCACTTTTTACATATTTGAGAAAATTCTCAACAGTAATAGGCGCTTTATCGGGATATAGCTCAATTAAAATAGGCCCTTGAGAGGTTTTAATTTCGACTTGAGGATAGTTAGCCCAAACTTGGGCACCCATGAGAAAACTCACAATAGCCATTAGAAAACGCATATCACCCCTTTACTTGAATATTTAAACTTAACGCTTAACGCCACAAAAAAACGAAGCGAGTATACCTTCGTTGTTGTAATTACGCCCTAAAGTTGCCTTATGGAACACTGCTGACCGTAAAGCTTAGTGAAGTCCTACAATAAGCTTGGTATAGTGGCCTTAGGAATAAGCGTACTCCATAGTAAAATTGTGCTGTAAACAACGGAAGGAAAAAAACCATGAAAAGTGTTTCTTTAAAGAAAAGTACCATCGGAATCGTTTTGGGGGCAGCTCTGTCTATTTTAGGTAATGGTGTTGCAAATGCTGCGCCTACTACGCCAGGGTATCTTACGGATAGTAGCGGGAAAATTTGGAGGAATAGTTATGGTGAATGCTGGAAGTCCGGAATGTGGACTCCAGCTATGGCTATCGCGGAATGTGATCCCGACCTGATCAAGAAAAAAGAACCCGAGAAAGTTGTTGAGGCCGCACCTGAGCCAGTACCGGCTCCCGTACCTGTGGTCGTGGGCCCCGAGAAGCCCGCTTTCGAGAAAATCACTTTGCAAGCGGAAACATTATTTGCTTTCGATAAAGCTGTCATCCATGCCGAAGGCAAGCAGCATCTGAACGACGAAGTCGTTACCAAAATGAAGCAATATCCTCAAGTGGAAGCAATTTTGGTGACAGGTCACGCTGACCGTATTGGTACTGACTCTTACAACCAGAATCTGTCGCAACGGCGTGCAGATGCGGTTAAGAGCTATTTGGTAAGCCAGGGTATTGAAGCTAGCCGTATTCAAACTGCCGCTAAAGGCGAAAGTGATCCGGTTGTATCTTGCAGCGAGATCAAGGGCAAGGAGACGGGTAAGAATAAGAAACTCGTAGATTGCCTACAGCCCAACCGTCGTGTTGTGGTTGAGGTAGAAGTACAGCGCCCCACTCAACGATAAGTTCTGTGAGCGTAAAAAAACCCCGTTTCGACGGGGTTTTTTTATGGGTGTCAATATGGCAATTTAAATGCTGAGGCAAGCTTACGAAGCACGCGCTCCATAAGCTTATGAGCGCGGTTATTTACCTTTACTGGCTATCATTTCCTGAATGATAGGACCCAGGATCAATTCCATTGCAAAGCCCATTTTCGCGCCGGGCACGACAATCGTATTTCGACGAGACATGAAGGAGTTATTGATCATGTTAAGTAGATACGGGAAATCAAGACCCGGATGTTGAGGGTCGCGGAAACGAATCACAATGAAGCTTTCATCCGGCGTAGGGATGTCGCGTGAGATGAAGGGATTGGAGGTATCCACCGTCGATACACGCTGGAAATTAATGTCCGTGCGCGAAAACTGGGGGGTAATGTAGTTCACATAATCCGGCATGCGGCGGAGGATGGTGTCAACGATGACATCAGCAGAATAGCCCCGCTCTGCACCATCACGGTGAATCTTTTGAATCCATTCCAGATTAACGATCGGCACCACGCCTATGCCCAGATCCACATGGGCCGCCACGTCGATGTCGTCAGTTTTAACCAGGCCATGCAAGCCTTCATAAAACAGCAAATCGGAACCCGGCGCCACATCCTCCCAAGGCGTGAATTCGCCGGGGTTGAGGCTGGTATTTAGGCGCTTGTTGTGCTCGGCTGCTTCTTCGTCGCTATGGATGTAATAGCGCTTCTTGCCGCTGCCACTCGCACCATAGGTATTAAATAACTCGGCGAGCTTGCCGAAATGGTTGGCTTGAGGGCCGAAGTGACTAAAGGATTGATTGCCTTCAGCCTCGGCTTTCTTCATCGCTTCTTTAAACTCGATCCGAGACAGGCTATGAAAGCTGTCGCCTTCGATCACCGCAGCGTGGATTTTTTCGCGAAAGAAAATATGTTCAAACGCGCGTTTGACTGTAGTGGTGCCCGCGCCGGAAGACCCGGTCACCGCTATCACGGGATGTTTTTTGGACATGCTGAACTCCTGGTTTGCAGATTTGAAAGGTAAACCGGCCAATTGTACCTGCGCGAAGCGGCGCTTGTCACTGCTGACGGGCCTATGAACGGTATAATCATTCAGTTCAGAATCCTGTCCCCCAACGCAATAAATCATGCAGGAAAAATACACACCGTCCGATATCGAACTCAGCACGCAGGCGCATTGGGAAGCGAACCAGTCGCATCGCACCCCTGAAGAGTCGGCCTCTCCCAAATATTATTGCCTGTCGATGTTTCCCTACCCGTCTGGCAAATTGCATATGGGGCACGTGCGCAACTACACCATTGGTGACGTGCTGGCGCGCTACCACCGGATGCGGGGATTTAACGTGCTGCAACCGATGGGCTGGGATGCGTTCGGTTTGCCCGCCGAGAACGCCGCTATGGCCAATCATGTGCCGCCTGCCGAATGGACTTACGCCAACATTGATCACATGCGAACGCAGCTGAAGGCGCTGGGTTTTGCGATCGATTGGTCACGCGAATTCGCCACCTGCAAACCCGACTATTATCGCTGGGAGCAATGGTTATTTGTCAGGCTGTTCAAAGCTGGCGTCATCTATAAAAAAATGGCCAGCGTTAACTGGGACCCGGTTGACGCGACCGTGCTTGCCAATGAGCAGGTGATAGACGGGCGCGGCTGGCGCTCGGGCGCTTTGGTGGAGAAGCGCGAGATTCCGATGTACTTCTTCCGTATCACCCAATACGCCGACGAGTTGCTCGCGGGGTTAGATAATCTACCGGGCTGGCCAGAGCGCGTTAAAACCATGCAGGCCAACTGGATCGGCAAAAGCGTTGGCGTACGTTTCGCGTTTCCGTATCAGTTAGACGGCCAACGCGGAAAACTATGGGTCTTTACCACCCGTCCTGACACCATCATGGGCGTAACTTTTTGCGCGGTAGCGGCGGAACATCCGCTCGCCACCCGCGCTGCCGAGAATAAGCCTGAGCTTGCCGCTTTCATCGCCGCATGCAAACAAGGCAGTGTGGCCGAAGCCGACATGGCAACGATGGAAAAGAAGGGCATGGACACCGGCCTCCAAGTCACCCATCCCCTCACCGGCGAAACCATTCCGGTGTGGGTCGGCAACTATGTATTGATGAGTTACGGTGATGGCGCAGTAATGGCCGTGCCCGCGCACGACGAGCGTGATTTTGAATTCGCTCAGAAATACGGCTTGCCGATCAAGCAGGTAATAGTCCCTAATCCCAAAGTGGCCCCGACACCCGGCGGTTGCAGTTTTAGCGCTGAAGCGTGGCAAAATTGGTATGCCGATAAGGTCCATGGAGTCTGTGTGAACTCCGGCAAATACGATGGGCTAAATTACGCGCAGGCAGTCGATGCCATCGCGGCCGATCTCGAAGCACTGGGGCTGGGCGAAAAGAAAACCCAATTTCGTCTACGCGATTGGGGCATATCGCGCCAACGTTACTGGGGTTGTCCGATTCCCATCGTGCATTGCGCAGTCTGCGGCGATGTCCCCGTTTCGGAAGATCAGTTGCCCGTGGTGCTCCCCGAAAATGTGGTGCCTGATGGCGCCGGCAATCCGTTGAACCGTCGCGCCGATTTCGTTGACTGCACGTGCCCGCAATGTGGCGGCCCCGGGCAGCGCGAGACCGACACGATGGACACCTTCGTCGAATCGTCGTGGTACTACGCGCGTTTTGCGTGCCCGGATTTCACTAAGGGCATGCTTGACGATCGTGCCAACGCCTGGCTACCGGTGGATCAATATATCGGCGGTATCGAACACGCGATTTTGCACCTTCTATACGCGCGGTTTTTCCACAAACTGATGCGCGATCAAGGCTTGGTGAATAGCGATGAACCGTTTTTGAACTTGCTGACTCAAGGCATGGTGATAGCGGAAACCTATTATCGCGAAAGTGCCGACGGCAAAAAAACCTGGTTCAATCCGGCCGACGTGGTTAACGATGAAAGCGGCGCACGTTTGAAAGCCGACGCCCAGGCGGTCATCGTCGGTGGTATCGAAAAAATGTCGAAATCCAAAAACAACGGCGTCGACCCGCAGGCGTTGATCGACCTGTACGGCGCAGATACCGCGCGCTTATTTACGATGTTTGCCGCGCCGCCCGAGCAAACGCTGGAGTGGTCGGACGCAGGCGTGGAAGGCGCACATCGCTTTTTGAAGCGCTTGTGGCGAACCGTGTACGAGCATGTGCAACAAGGCGCAGTGAAAGCCTATCAAACAGGCGAATTGCGGGACGATCTCAAGACTTTGCGTCGCCAGCTGCATCAGACCATACAGAAAGTCAGCGACGATATCGAACGCCGCAAGCAGTTCAACACCGCGATCGCCGCCGTGATGGAACTAATGAATGCGCTGATCAAAATTGAAGGCAGCGATACGCTCACGAGAAGCGTGCGCCAGGAAATATTGGAAGCCGCGACCCGCATGCTCGCCCCTATCGTGCCGCACATCTGCGAAGCGTTATATGCTGAGCTTCAACCCGGCGCTGGCGCGCAGATGACCTGGCCCACGGTGGACGAGTCGGCGTTAGCGCAAGACAGCATCGAGCTAATGCTGCAAGTAAACGGCAAATTGCGCGGACAAATCGTCGTGGCCACGCATGCAGCACGAGAGGTAATCGAAGCTGCGGCATTGTCATCCGCTGCTGCCATAAAATATCTCGAAGGTCGTCCGCCGAAAAAAGTCGTGGTGGTGCCGGGTCGCTTGGTAAATATCGTGCTATGAAACGTCGAAATTTTTTAATGCTGCTTTCTCCCGCGTTGTTGGTTGGCTGCGGTTTTAAATTGCGCCGCGTCGAAGGCATTCCGTTTGCCAGCTTGCATCTCGACGCCCCGCCAGGCAGTGCAGTAGGAGAACGCATCCGCAAAGCGCTGGTGTCTGGGGGATTTGTACGACTAGTCGATTTAGCCAGTCAGTCCGAAGCAATATTAAAGCTGGGTGCCGAAACCAGCACCAAAACAATCCTGTCATTGTCGGGGGCAGGTCGGGTAACCGAATATCGTTTGGCTTACCGCGTTGGCTACAGCATCCTGACGCCCGAGGGGCGTCCCTGGGTTGAGCCCGATATGATTGAACTGATACGCGACTACACGTATGGAGATGCGGCATTTCTTGCCAAATCGGCCGAAGAAAGTTTGTTGTATCGCGATATGCAAGACCAGGCGGCGCAACAGATATTGCGGCGGTTACGCAGTTTGAAACCCCAAACTGTCACGACCCAACAACCGGCTGATCGCGCACAGTGAACATTTCACCCGAGCGCCTGCCCGACCATATTGCAAAAGGGCTGGCACCTTTATATGTGGTGTTTGGCGACGAACCGCTGACCGCTATTGAAGCGGCTGACAGTTTGCGGTCCGCCGCGCGCGCGGCGGGTTACACAGAGCGTAACGTTTATGCCGTACAAGGGCGCTATAACTGGAACGCGATTTTTGCTGCGGGCGATAATTTGTCGTTGTTTGCCGAGCGTCGCTTGACCGAAATTCACATACCTTCCGGCAAGCCAGGCATCGACGGCGGCAAAGCGCTGGAGGCCTATGCAAGCCAGCTCCCTGCGGATACGTTGACGCTGATTACACTGCCGGGCCTGGACTGGAGGGCAACGCAAAGCCGCTGGTTTACAGCCTTGGCCGCGATCGGTACCGTCATCGAAGCCAAACCTATCGAACGCGCCGCGTTACCCGGCTGGATGGAACGGCGCTTGGCCAAGCAGGGCCTGTTGGCTGAGCGTGCCGCGCTGGAATTCCTCGCGGATCGGGTCGAGGGAAATCTATTGGCTGCGCAGCAAGAGATAGATAAATTAGCACTGCTGTTGCCACGCGGAAAAATCAGCCTGGCCGATATCGAAAGCGCAGTGGT
>JAYWDZ010000419.1:0-2817 GCA_043779595.1 Nitrosomonadales bacterium | reverse complement strand
ACGTACCGCCGACGGCGAACGCCGGCCTGGATCAAACGAAGAAGCAAAAGACAGTGGTCACGCTCAATGGCTCCGCGTCGACGGATCCAGATGGCAGTATTGTGAGCTACCGCTGGCGCCAGCTCTTGGGGTCGACGGTGACCCTGGCCAATGCGAACGCCGCGGTGACCACGTTCACGGCACCCAGCACCACGTCCGTGACCGCGGTGATCTTCGAGCTGACGGTCACCGACAACAGCGGCGCGGCGGTGGTGGATATGGTTAATATCGCCGTCACGCGGTATTGAGGTTGGGGCTTCCCCATCAGGCCCTGCTTGCGCGGAGTACGAGCGGCGGGCGGCTGGCAAGCCGTGAATTGCGGAATGGGGAGATTGCGCTGGACGTAGAATGAGACTAACCTAGCTATATATAAACAAGTAACTAGGAAAGTCTCATGTCCGGGCCGGACGCTATCCTTAAATACATCGCCAAGCGGGGGGAGGCTACGACGGGTGATCTCGCGGGTCTCGGTCTGTCGCGTCCGGTGCTGTTCCGCGTGCTCGCGGGGCTGCTCAATGAGGGGTACATCGTGCGCGTGCGCCGTGGAGTGTATCAGGTCGCGCAAGCCCGGAAGAGCAGCGATACTTGGGTGCAAGTGATGCAGCGTTATCCCCAAGGCGTGCTGTGCCTGCTCTCGGCGCTGGCGTTTCATGAGCTCACTACCCAATCGCCGCCGGTGGTGTGGCTGGCGCTGCCGAAAAGCGCTTGGCGTAAGTCGGAGGATTACCCACCGCTGCGCATCGTGCATTTTTCCGGTGAGGCATATACGGCGAATATCGAGGCACACAAACGGCCGGAAGGGATGGTTCGGGTGTATTCGGTTGCGAAAACCGTGGCTGATTGCTTCAAGTTCCGCAATCGTATCGGGCTGGATGTGGCCATCGAGTCGCTGCGCGACGGCTGGCAACAACGGCGCTTTACTCAGGAAGAGCTGGATGCGATGGCGCGCATCTGCCGCGTACAGACGGTAATGCGGCCGTATATCGAGACGCTGGTGGCATGACGGGAAAAGTCAATGTGGGAGCCTCGATACGGCAACGTCTGCTTAACGTTGCCCGTGAGCGCGGCGAGGACTTCTAACAGATATTGGTGCGCTATGCACTGGAACGACTGCTCTATCGGCTGGCGCAATCGCCGTACAGCGAACACTTTGTGCTCAAGGGCGCGCTGCTGTTTCGCCTGTGGTTCGATTTGGCGCAGCGCCCGACGCGCGATGCCGATTTCCTAGGATTCGGTGACGCCGAGCCAGAACATTGCGCCGCGGTGTTTCACGAGATCGTGTCCATGGATATGTCGGCGGACGACGGGCTGGTGTTCGATGCAGGTTTCGTGCGCGCGGCCGCCATCCGCAAGGAGGCGGGGTATCCCGGTGTGCGAGTCAGCATGGCCGCTATGCTCGACGGCGCGCGCATTCCGGTGCAATGCGATATAGGCTTTGGCGATGCTGTTACCCCGGCGCCATTGCAGCAGACCTATCCGACCTTGCTCGACATGCCGGCGCCGGTGTTGGCGGTATACCCGCTTGAGACCGTGGTGGCAGAGAAGCTGGAAGCCATGGTGAAATTGGCCGGGTTCAATTCCCGCATCAAGGATTACTTCGATCTGTGGGTGTTGATGCGTTACGAAAATATTGACCGTGCCTTGTTGCCGGTGGCGATCCAGGCAACCTTTGCGCGGCGGCAAACGGCCGTGCCGGTAACCTTGCCGGCGGGTCTTGCACCTGAGTTTGCCACGGCCCGGCAGACCATGTGGCAGGCGTTTCTTGCGCGTAGCGGGCTTACCGCGCCGCCGCTGGCGGAGGTACTCGACGAGCTGCGCGCGCAGTGCTGGCCCTTGCTGCAGGCCGTGGCCGAAATAGGGGAGGACTGATGCAGCCGTTGATTCTTGCCGAGAAGACCCACCAGGGCGTTTCGGTGCTGGAATCTGCGAGCATCTCCCTGGCGGTTCTACAACACACGATACTACTCATTTTCCCACGCCGCGCTCGGTTCCTCAACTACCGTCAACACGAGGCAGCCCTCCATCACCCGCACCTTGATCGGCGCATCGATGACGAACCCGGCCGCCTCCAACCAATACCCCTTGAGCTGTACCCACGGTACCGGCCGGGGGGCCGGGCAGGGCTCGGCCGCCCACGGCCGGACTGGGCGTTCATAGTAGCCCCTTTTAACCTTCACCCGCCGCTCCTGACACCGCCGGGCTACAGCCCGGGGCCGGCGCGGCGTAGAATACGCCTTAGCCATGATCGACTCCTGTTTAGTCGGTGGTGGTTAGCTGGCCTGGGGTGTTTGCTGCACCCTGGGTCAGCGCCTATTATAACTTGCCTTTTTCGTCTTCTTCTCTATCTTCGAACCTGTGTCGTCGTTTTAACCGTATCGCCGTCTCACTCGTTGGCCACAAACCTATCGAGCAACAACATACAACCCGACACTTAACTGTGCGGAATTGCGGTAGAATGGCCTACGCTACCTGAAGACATGATATTAACCGTAGAAAGGGGAAATCAACGCTTCCCCTTGGGGACGCCAGTTTTACCTAGCACTCTCTCTAAGAGCTAGGGAGGGATCCTCCCGTGCAAGCCGCCGCCACGAGTTCGTTCTGGGGTGTAGCGGGCATCGCGGGGCCGGGCTGTTATGGAAGGGTTTTCCAAGGATCGTAACTTCTCATTCCCATCCCTTGTTCCACTGTCGCATTCTGCATGAGGAGGACGTTGAACAGCATGTGATGTATCGTTGCATCAACCTTCTCCCAGCCAGTAGTCATAAATCCGATATTGCC
>JAYWDZ010000418.1:0-2824 GCA_043779595.1 Nitrosomonadales bacterium | reverse complement strand
AAAGGAACTCGGCGCATGGCAAACTATTAGTTGGGCGCTTGTTCTTTCGGCACCAATACTACTATTCCCTGTCCTTAAAACCATGCCGCATAGCCTATCCACTGTAGGCTGGCAAAGTTTGGCTGGATTTATCTATGTCAGCGTAGTGAGTATGTTTCTGGCATTTGTGGTTTGGTATAAAGGCCTCGCTCTCGGCGGAATAGCGCGTATCGGTCAGCTTCAATTACTTCAACCGTTTCTTACCATTTTTGCCGCAGCTGTACTTTTACACGAAAGGGTTTCATGGTCAGAAGTACTTGCGGCATTGATTGTAATTGCTTGTGTGCTAATTGGAAGAAAATCGGGCGCAGAGCGAAACAATACTGCTAGCCCCGCATTCGAGCGGGATGCGCCAAAAGTGGGGCGCCCTTCAACTTTACGTTATACAAAGAGTAACCGAAGATGATCAGAGGAAGCTGTTGCTGTGGCACCATTAAGTTCGAACTCTCGTCTGAGCCAAACATGATGGGGACGTGTCATTGCTCGCGGTGCAGGAAAGTAGGAGCCAGCACCATCGTTTTTGTTAATAAAGATTCTTTTCGTTGGGTTCAAGGGCGTGAATTCGTCTCACGTTACGAATCTGGTATTTACACACGATGCTTCTGCCAAAAGTGTGGCACGTCGTTAGGTGAAATCGAGTCGCAAGAAGATTCCTTTCCCATTGCAGCCAACTGTTTTGATGATGACCCAATTGTTCGCAATCTTTTTCATGAGTTTGTGAGCAGCAAGCCCGCTTGGTACGAGATCTGTGACGACGCCAAGCGATTCCCAGAACACCCCGTGAAATCGTAGCCATGAGCAATATGTATAACATGGCGTTCGAGAGGGACGCGCCAAAAGCGGCGCGCCCCTCAACTTTACGTTAGGCTTTCGTAAAAGTGGCGCCAACAAATAGAATTCTGAGAGGGGTCAATTATGTCTGACTTGATTGCGAATTGCCCTCGATGCGGCGCGCAGCACGTAACGTTCGATCTAAGGTCTTACACGCCAATTGCCTACCAATACAACTGGCAAACTTGGTACGAGGTCTTCGCCGTGTGTCGGCATTGCAAGCGTTCTACCGTATTTGTCGTCAGCGAACGCGGCATTCACGAGGCAGAACATATAAAACAAGAGGGGCTGGCAAAGACAACCTTGGCCGCAAATAGCTTAGTGGAGATTAAAGATTACATAAGTCAGAAGAATGCGGATGCAAGGCCGGCACCAGATCACTTACCGAAGGAGATCAAGTCCGCGTTCGATGAAGGAGCAATGTGCTTGTCAGTTAGGTGTGTCAATGCTGCCGCCACGATGTTTCGCCTGTGCGTAGATATCGCGACTCGGTCTATTCTTCCGGAAAAAGATGATAATGGACTGAATGCCAAGATTCGGCGCAATCTGGGATTGCGACTTCCGTGGTTGTTTGACAACGCCGTCCTTCCAGAGGCTCTTAGGGATCTGTCGACGTGCATCAAAGATGACGGTAACGATGGTGCGCACGCTGGCATATTGGGTGAGGAGGATGCTGAAGACTTGATCGACTTCACTACCGCACTACTACAAAGGTTGTATACCGAACCGGAACGTCTTCGCCTCGCTAAAGAACGAAGGGACACTAGGCGTGATCCCAAAGCCTAACCCGGCAGTCAAGAGGGACTGCGCAAATCGCGCAGCCCCTTACTTTTACGTTAGAGCGCAACAACTTCGACACCTCTTTTGCCTGCCCAATGTGCGGATTCTCAGAGTCGAATTGATCGCAAATCTGTGCCCACGATTCCTTGTCGATCTTGCGACTGTTCGCCCGTAGCCACGCATCCATCATCATTCCGGTATCATCCCAGCCATCGGCGTGCCGCTCGATCAAGTGGAAAACCGTAACTCCGCTCATGCCTTCCCATTTTTGAATCTCGTCTGCTTCTTGCTCGGTCATATAATCACTCCGTATCAAAGGCGCTCTAACCCATCAATCCAGCGGGACGGCTTCGCCGCCCCTGATTTCTACGTTAGGCATCACATGCTTCGATTATCGAGTCAGCCCAATCACGATCAAATCCCGGCATGGATGGCAATTCAATTGCCTTTGGCACAGCATCAATCCAGTCACGCATCGACCTTGCAACTTCCTCAAGGTCTTTTGCCCGTTTCTCGTAATATGTTGCAGCATCAGAAAGCAAATCTTCTCTGTGCGCATACTTGCTCATTGTAAAAGGTGGCTTACCCATGTTTATATCCCCATTGAAAAATGCCTAACCCGGCGTTCAACCGGACGTGCGCGAAGAGCCGCGCACCCCGGTTAACTCTACGTTAGCCATCTTCAATTAAAAAGGATCAGTTATGCAGTTATACGTCGACTCCAACTACGCTTCACCATATGCGATGTCTGTGTTCGTGGCTTTACACGAAAAGAAATTGCCATTTGAGATCACAACCATTGATCTGTCGAGCGGAGCGGCTAGTGCCCCTGCTTACGCCAAAATATCCCTCACCCATCGTGTTCCTACGCTAGTTGATAGTGACTTTTCGCTTTCTGAATCGTCGGCAATTACTGAGTATTTACACGAGGCCTATCCAGGGCAGGCGTTGTACCCCGCTGAAGTAAAAGATCGCGCTCGCGCCCGTCAAGTACAGGCATGGCTACGCAGCGATTTCATGCCCATTCGCTCGGAGCGAACCACCGTTGTGTTGTTTTATGGCCCTTCGGCCACACCGCTATCTGCCGAGGCACATGACGCTGCACAGAAATTATTTGCAGGCACAACAGCGTTACTTTCGCATGGCGGCCCGCACTTGTGCGGCAAAGAGTGGT
>JAYWDZ010000417.1:0-2825 GCA_043779595.1 Nitrosomonadales bacterium | reverse complement strand
GGCCCCTTACGGGGCCGAATTATTTGGTATACAGATTTAGTGATTCAAATTATTACTGAGCTTGCGCTCCCAATCTGAAATCTGTCTCTCTACATCATCTTTACCTAAGCCATAGCGTTCCTGGATTTTTCCTGAGAGTTGCTCACGCTGACCTGAAATCTTATCGAAATCATCATCGGTAAGCTCACCCCATTGTTCCTGGACCTTGCCTTTTAACTGCTTCCAATTTCCTTTCAACATATCCCAATTCATATAGAACTCCTTTGATAAGGATAGCCGCATTAACTATCCATCCACTCACTTACGGACGAATCACAATATCGTTTTTAACAGCCTTTACGTGATTAACTTTTCGCGCAATGGATTCAGCTACATTCTTCTCTTCTGCACTTTTAGCAAAACCAGAAAGCTGGACGGTTCCATTCAGTGTTTCCACTTTAATAGCCATCGCACTAACCGCAGGGCTTTCAGCAAAACGGGCTTTTACCTGTGTGGTAATCGCAGAGTCATCAACGAACTGACCTACGGTTGACTGATCACGTGTAACGGCACATCCCCCTAAAGCTAATGTACCAGCTACCATTACGGCGGCTAAGAGTTTGCTAGCATTCATTGTCTATCCTTTTTTAGTTTAAAAATGTGATGCACTTAATCAATTAACTACGTATTCCCGGAATTATTCCGGAAGGCTTTAAAGCCCATAACACCTGCCAAAATGACCAGCACAAACAACACCAGGAATATATAAAAAATAAATTTCGCTATGCCTGCGGCTCCAGCTGCCACTCCTGTAAATCCTAGAACGCCGGCAATCACCGAAACAACGGCAAATATCAATGCCCATTTCAACATACGACCTCCTTGTATTTACACATCAATAAAAATTGTCCTAACTGCAAGATAAGGCTAGAAGCTTGCCGAGGGTATCAGCGTGGAGCACTGTTAAATGTAGGAATCCCGAACCAAGCCAAAGTGTTTCTAAGCGTCATACGCCGCAACGGCGTGTTCTTGCTTTTGATAAGGTGGATACTTTTTTTCTGGAGTTCTGTTTAAGTAATGACGCAAGATTCGACCCCCATTTTTTGATCCCGAATTAATGGATGCCGATACCAGAGCTCGAGCGATGCCACCTACTAACACGGAGCTCACTACCCCTCGCCAAGGTTTAGCCCAAACTAAATAAGCGCCCGCTAAAGCTGATCCAGCGAGCAATGTGTAGGGACGTTTTGCAGCCATTTTTTTGGCTGAAGGAGCGATGACGCTCAACAATAGCGAAGACCAACTATTAATTGGCGCACTAGATTCACCGGTGGTTGTGGAAGCCTCCGCACTACTGGACTCGGTGGCGCCCGGGGCATTCAAGCGCTGCCGAATAGCCTCACGAGAGACATTGAGCCGACGTTCTTCGGCTTCCAAATAATTATCATCTTTAGGCGCTAGATCTTGTTGAGCGGGGCGCCCAGGATAGTTGGGTTCAGTGATTTGATCCATGTTGAGTTCCTTCTTTGAACATGCGAATGTCAGCGCAAAATTGTTTTTTGACTGATTCAAAAGGCTTCGGGCCTATGTCTTTGGTCGATAACATAAAAGCAGCCGCTAAGGCGATAACCAAAGGGATTAGAGGGACTACGATCAATGACCAATGTGCATTATCCGTAGCGCCCCAAAGCATTAATGCAAAACCACCAAACAAAATCGCCAAAAACAGAGTGCCCCCCATAATGAGCTTGAGTAACAATCGGTGTTGTAAAGAGGTTGTCCAATGGTGAGCATCTTTTGTAACCAAATTGGAGTAGGCGTGTAAATGTTCCGTGAGCAACCCAGGCTCGTTAATCATTATTTTTAAAAAGGGTGGCAGCATGGGTTATCCCTACAAACTAATGAAAAAAATCGCCATGATTAACTAAGCAATCAATGAAGCCACGCAATGCGTGGCTTATGCTTAGTTACGTGAGCGATTATGAGTAATCATTCCAGCCAAAATAGCAATGGCCGCACCTGCAGCAGCAGCCATCAGCACCGATTTAACAGGCTGCTCATGCACATACGTCGCGGTACGGTCGGAAAGCTGGCTAACTGAATCCTTAATTTTTGCCGATCCTTCACGCACCGCACTGGTGCCGCGGTCAATATAACCTTGCGCAGTAGTGCGCATGTCATCAATGGACTCTTTCGCACGGTCTATCGTTTTATCCAGATTCGGCATGGTTTTGTTGCCATTGGTGGTGTTGGTATTGCTATTTGGGTAATTGAGTTCACTCATGATCCACACTCCTTATTAATTGACATTCAAAATAGGCTGAATAAATGGGCGTAAAACTAGATTCATTTATCCAACTACGTCGCACAAAATTCAGAACCTGATTTTTATGCATTCGAGCCGCTACAGTTAGCCGGCACACCGCTTACAAAGTGTCAGCACTTTCGGGATGCCTAAGTGTGTCCCATGGGTGGATTAATAACATGAGAGATAAGGCAGCTGCTTTGTGGGGTTGGCCTCTAATCTCTGTAAGCGTTTTCTTACAACATAACTAAGCTTATGGATTGCGTCGGGGAAACCGAGTGATTATTTCTGGAAATGGTAGCGTCGCCGAACCTCATTAAATCGCGAGTTATTTAGTGGCGGATCAATTGCTTGGACGGACCTAATACGTTCGAAGTAATCGGTCTACTATGAATCTACTAATTCATAAACAGAAAAGCCTCGCATCGCTGCAAGGCTCATGGTGTCTGGCTCCCCGACCTGGACTCGAACCAGGGACCTGCGGATTAACAGTCCGTCGCTCTACCGACTGAGCTATCAGGGAATTGTGAAGGGCGAATTC
>JAYWDZ010000416.1:0-6994 GCA_043779595.1 Nitrosomonadales bacterium | reverse complement strand
CAGGTGCGTGACCGTGTCCGTTTAAAACATTACAGCCTGCGCACTGAGCAAGCTTATGTCGGCTGGATTAAACGATACATCATTTTTCACAATAAACGCCATCCTGCTGAGATGGGCAAGTCGGAGCTGGAATCTTTTTTGACTTCGTTGGCAGTCGAGCGAAACGTGAGCGCATCGACACAAACGCAGGCGCTTTCTGCATTGCTGTTTTTATATAAAGAGGTGTTGGAGCTGGATTTTCCGTGGCTCGAGGGGGTGACGCGAGCGAAGAAGCCTGTACGGGTGCCAACGGTGCTGACGCGGGATGAGGTAAAGCTGCTTTTTAAGTACCTGGACGACCCATTGATGGATTTGATTGTGCGCTTGCTTTATGGCACAGGAATGCGGCTGCTGGAGTGCTTGCGGTTGCGAATGAAGGATGTGGAGTTTACCCGGCGTGAGATTGTGGTGCGTGAGGGCAAGGGCAAAAAAGACAGGGTGACGATGTTGCCCGATAGTCTGGCCGAGCGACTGCGCGCACAGATGGCTTTTGTGAAAGGCCAACATACGCAGGATTTAGCGCTGAATCGAGGCGAAGTATGGTTACCGGATGCCCTGGCGATTAAATATCCGAATGCGGCCAAGGCTTTGGCCTGGCAATATGTGTTTCCGGCAGCGGGGTTTTCGGTTGATCCGCGTTCAGGTGCAGTGCGCAGACATCATGTGGACGAAAAACGTGTGCAACGTGCGGTAAAGCGTGCAGCCGAGCGGGCGGAGCTGGTCAAACTGGTCACCCCGCATACGCTGCGCCATTCGTTCGCCACGCATTTGCTCGAGGGCGGCTACGACATCCGCACGGTGCAGGAATTGCTCGGGCATTCGGATGTTTCGACCACGATGATTTATACGCACGTGCTGAACAAGGGCGGGCGTGGTGTGACGAGCCCACTGGATCGGTGAATACCTTTCAGGGTATTCACGCGCGATCATTCTCACGCTCGACATTGGCATCCAATCCGGACAAAATTCCTCGTGCAGCCGTGAGCGGCAGCTCAGGCACGAGTTCAATGTGATCGCCCTGGATACGCACCTTGAGTTTTTGCCCCACACGGATATTCAGCAGCCGACACAGATCGCGCGGGATGACAATCTAATACCTGGGGGACACGGTCACTGTTTTCATCACTGTTCTCCGCGCATATTCGTCAGCCTAAGGTCATGCAGTGACTGAGGCAACCTCACCCTTCCCCACCCGGCGCCAGCACTTCGCGGTTGCCATTGCTCTGCATAGCAGACACCAACCCGGACCGTTCCATTTCTTCGATCAACCTCGCCGCGCGGTTGTAGCCGATGCGCAGTTGTCGCTGCACCGATGAGATTGACGCGCGGCGGGATTTGAGCACGTACGACACGGCTTGGTCGTATAAAGGATCGGCCTCGCTGGACACGCCAAGCTCCATGCCCTCGCCCGCTTCTTCAGGGCTCGCAAGGATGCTTTCAATGTAATCCGGCTCGCCCAATGACTTCAGATAATCCACGACACGATGCACTTCGCCGTCGGAGACGAACGCGCCGTGCACGCGCTGCGGAATACCGCTGCCGGGCGGCAGGTAGAGCATGTCGCCCTGCCCCAGCAAGGCCTCGGCGCCCATTTGGTCCAGTATCGTGCGTGAGTCGATTTTGCTCGACACCTGAAACGCAATGCGCGTCGGGATGTTGGCCTTGATCAGCCCGGTAATCACGTCAACCGACGGCCGCTGCGTGGCGAGGATTAAATGGATGCCCGCCGCGCGCGCTTTTTGCGCTAGGCGCGCGATCAGCTCTTCGACCTTTTTGCCGACGACCATCATCATGTCGGCCAGCTCGTCGATCATCACCACAATCATCGGCATCGTTTCCAGCGGCTCCGGGCTATCTGGCGTGAGGCTGAATGGATGCGTTAACGGCGCGCCGGATTTTTTGGCGTCGCGTACTTTCTGGTTGTAACCGGCGAGGTTGCGCACGCCGACGGCAGACAGCAATTTGTAACGCCGCTCCATCTCGCCCACGCACCAGTTCAACGCGCTTGCGGCCTGTTTCATGTCGGTGACCACCGGCGCGAGCAGATGCGGGATGCCTTCGTATACCGATAGCTCGAGCATCTTGGGATCAATCATGATCATGCGCACGGTGGCCGGATCGGCCTTGTACACCAGCGACAAAATCATCGCGTTAACGCCGACGGATTTGCCCGAGCCGGTGGTGCCCGCGACGAGCAGATGCGGCATTTTGCCCAGATCGGCGACGATGGGATTGCCCGCGATATCTTTGCCTAGCGCCACGGTCAGCGGGCTCGCGGTATCGTGATACGCCTTGGAGCTCAGAATTTCAGATAGCTTGACCATCTGCCGACGCGGGTTCGGGATTTCGAGCCCCATGGTGTGCTTGCCCGGAATAGCTTCGACCACACGGATGCTGACGACCGACAGCGTGCGCGCCAGGTCCTTGGACAGATTCACGATCTGGTTGCCTTTGACGCCAGTGGCAGGCTCGATCTCGTAACGCGTAATCACCGGCCCGGGCGAGGCCGACACCACTTTGACCTCCACGCCAAACTCGCGCAGTTTGCGCTCGATCATCACCGAGGTGTATTCGAGCGCTTCGGGGCTGGCGGTTTCGACCACTTCATCGGCCACGTCCAGCAAATGCAAGGGTGGCAGCGGCGTATCGGGCAGCTCGGTGAACAGCGGGGCTTGTTTTTCCACCGTCGCGCGTTCGGACTTGGGAATTTCTTTCACTACCGGCTCGATACGTATCGGCGGGCCTTCTGCGAGTCGTTTCTTCTCGACCACCAGTACCGCTTCGCGTTGTTGCAGTGCCACCGCGCCGAGCTTGCGGTCGCGATAGGCATGCCACGCGCGGACTGATCTCCAGGTGGCTTCTTCAATCACGCCTCCCACCCGTTCGAGCATGCTCAGCCACGATATCCCGGTAAAGAGGCTAAAGCCCACCAACATCGCCAGTAATAAAAATAATGTGCCACCGGTAAAGCCCAGCAAACCATTGGCCGCACCGCCCATTGCCATGCCCAGCACGCCACCGTGTTCGTCTGGCAGCGCTACTTTCCAATGCCATAGCCGCAGCCACTCCATGCCGCTGCTCCCCAATAGCAGCAATGCAAATCCGGCGAGTCGAAACCAGCGCTGTGGCGACCCGGCAATAGGCGTTTCGTCCAGATGGTTAAAGGTGTACCACACATAGGTGAGCGCCAGCACCACCCACCACCAGGCGGATAAGCCAAACAGCATCAATAGCAAATCCGCCACCCACGCGCCGACACGTCCGCCTAGATTGTGGAACGCGCTACCGTCGCCGGTAGTAGAAAAGCCAGGGTCGGTGGCAACATGCGTGAGCAGTATCACTGCCAGCAAAAGCGCCAAAAAACAGATCAGAAAGGCCCGCGCTTCGCGCAGTACGCGGAGCATCCGGGGAGAAAGCGTAGCAGGCGTGTTGCGTTGGGAGGGGCGAACCATAGCGGAAACAGGGAGACAGAACAGGCTAATTATACTGGCGCTTATACCCCCCGCTTATACCGGGCAGTCAGCAAGGGAATAGTCTCCGCCAGATTGGGTAGAATGTTGCTATTCATTCGCAACCCAACCTTTCTCCCATGAGCACTAAACATTCCAAACTTATTATTCTGGGCTCCGGCCCCGCGGGTTATTCGGCTGCGGTTTATGCCGCACGCGCCAACTTGAACCCAGTGATTATTACGGGCATGCAGCAAGGCGGCCAACTGATGACGACGACCGATGTGGATAACTGGCCCGCCGACGCCAACGGCGTGCAAGGTCCAGAACTGATGGAGCGCTTTCAAAAGCACGCCGAGCGTTTTCATACCGAAATCATTTTCGACCAGATTCATACCACCAAGCTCACCGATAAACCCATCACGCTGATAGGCGACTCGGCTACTTATACTTGTGACGCGCTGATCATTGCTACCGGCGCCTCGGCGATGTATCTGGGGCTGGAATCCGAGCAGGCGTTTATGGGCAAAGGCGTATCGGGCTGCGCCACTTGTGATGGATTTTTTTACAAAAATCAGCAGGTCGCCGTTATCGGCGGCGGCAATACCGCGGTGGAAGAAGCGTTGTATCTAGCCAATATCGCCAGCCACGTGACCTTGGTGCACCGCCGCGATAAATTCAAGTCCGAAAAAATCCTAGTTGATCACCTGATGGAGAAGGTCAAAGAGGGCAAAATCACGCTTGCGCTAAACAACACGCTGGATGAAGTGCTAGGCGATAAAACCGGTGTAACTGGCATGCGGTTAAAAAGCACGGTGGATGGCAGCACCCAGGACATCGCGCTGACGGGCGTATTCATCGCGATCGGCCACAAGCCCAATACCGATATTTTTGCCGGGCAGATCACGCTGGAGGGCGGCTATATCGTCACGCAATGCGGCAACAAGGGTAACGCCACCGCCACCAATATTCCTGGCGTGTTTGCTGCGGGCGACGTGCAGGATCATATTTATCGGCAGGCTGTCACCAGTGCAGGCACCGGTTGCATGGCAGCGCTCGATGCCGAGCGTTATCTGGACGCCCTCGCCAAACCTGCGTCCAATCAAGCGGCAGCCTAGACGGTAAGCTCTCACGCCATGAACAAATCCGGGAGCGGCCCCAGGCCGCGCCCCTCCCTCGCTCCCTCACCTCACCCCGAGGACGCGGAATTCCGTATCGAGGTGGCCGATGCGATCCCGCTGCCTGCGCCCAATCGGGCCCAGCATCTCCGACGTTTACCCAAACCCATTGCACGTCAACGCCTGCGCGACGAACAACAAGTGATGCATGACGCGTTGCACGACCCGTTCGACTGGGATGCAGCCGTGGCCGCCGGCGACGAATTACTGTTTGTGCGCCCTGGTGTTCCGACTGCCGCGGTGCGCAAGCTAAAGCGAGGCGGCTGGGTACTACGCGCGGAATTGGATTTACATGGTATGAATGGTGACGAATCACGCGTTGCGTTGGCGGGGTTTCTGCATGACTGCCACCGTCGCGAATTGCGCTGCGTGCGCATCATCCACGGTAAAGGCCTCGGCTCCAAAAACCGCGAACCCGTGCTTAAACACAAAGTGCGCCACTGGTTGATGCAGCGCGAGGACGTGTTGGCATTTTGTCAGGCGCGCCAAGTGGATGGGGGAGCCGGAGCTGTAGTAGTCTTACTCAAATCCGGAACCCGATAAATCTGAGCGGCACATGAACGAAATTTTAATCGACGAGTTCGAACTCCCTTCCACCGGCGGCACGCCCTTTAAGCTTTCTGCTCACCGCTGCAAGATCGTAGTGGTTTATTTTTACCCCAAAGACGACACCTCGGGCTGCACGATCGAAGGCCAGGAATTTACCGCGTTGCACGATGACTTTACTCGTGCCAATGCGGTGATCGTCGGCGTGTCGCGCGATGATTTGAGCTCGCATCACCAATTCCAGACCAAATTTGGCTTTCCCTTCGAGTTGCTCGCCGACACCGACGAAAAAGTCTGTGAGCAATTCGGCGTGATGAAATTAAAAAACATGTACGGCAAGCAAGTACGCGGTGTTGAACGCAGTACCTTCGTGTTCAACACCAGCGGGCAACTGGTTAAAGCCTGGCGCGGCCTTAAAGCGCCCGGCCATGCAGCAGAGGTTCTTTCGTTCGTTCAATCCACTCTTAACTGATACCTACACGACACCATGCCCCGTAAAGCGCCCGCTCCTACCAAGCTGTTTGTTCTTGACACCAATGTGCTGATGCACGACCCCACCAGTCTGTTTCGTTTCGAAGAGCACGATGTGTATGTGCCGATTGCGACACTGGAAGAACTCGATCTGCACAAAAAAGGCATGACCGAAGTCTCACGCAACGCGCGCCAGGCGAGCCGTTTTCTAGATGAAATGGTGTCCAAGCTCGATAACATCGAAGAAGGCATCCCGCTCAAAACCCTTAGCCACAATGCCGCGACCGGGCGCTTGTATCTGCAGACCCAGGCCATCACCGGCGACATTCCGCTGAGTATGCCGACCAGCAAAGTGGATAACCAGATTCTGGGCGTGGTGTTGTTTCTGTCCAAGCACTACCCCAAACGCCAGGTTATTTTGGTGTCGAAAGACATCAACATGCGCATCAAGGCGCGCACGCTGGGGCTGCCCGCCGAAGACTATTTCAACGATAAGGTGCTCGAAGACACCGACCTGCTGTACGCCGGGGTGCGCGAACTGCCTGCCAATTTCTGGGACACGCACGGCAAAGGCATGGAATCGTGGCAGGCCAACGGCCACACCTATTACCGCCTCAAGGGTCCGCTTGTACCTAACCTGCTCACCAACGAATTTGTGTTTCAGGAAGGCCCGAATCCGCTGCTAGCCAAAGTGTTGAAGGTAGAAGGCAAGCAGGCCGAACTGGAGACGGTGAAGGATTACACGCATCAAAAAAACAATGTCTGGGGCATCACCGCGCGCAACCGCGAGCAAAACTTTGCACTGAATGTACTGATGGATCCCGAGGTGGATTTTGTGACGCTGCTAGGTCAAGCGGGTACCGGCAAAACACTGCTGACGCTAGCCTCCGCACTGGCGCAAGTGCTGGATAAAAAAATCTACAGCGAAATTATTATGACTCGCGTCACCGTTCCGGTGGGCGAAGACATCGGGTTTTTACCTGGCACCGAAGAAGAAAAAATGACGCCCTGGATGGGCGCACTGGAAGACAATCTGGATGTGCTAAACAAAACCGACGATGACGCCGGAGACTGGGGCCGCGCCGCGACACAGGATTTGATCCGCTCGCGGATCAAAATCAAATCCCTCAACTTCATGCGCGGGCGCACATTTTTGAACAAGTTTTTGATCATTGATGAAGCGCAGAATTTAACGCCCAAACAAATGAAAACGCTGATCACGCGCGCAGGGCCAGGCACCAAAGTGGTGTGCCTGGGCAACATCTCGCAGATCGACACGCCTTATCTCACCGAAGGCAGTTCAGGCCTCAC
>JAYWDZ010000415.1:0-2829 GCA_043779595.1 Nitrosomonadales bacterium | reverse complement strand
GTTCCTGCCGTTTTGTTTGGCCGCGTACATCGCTTTGTCGGCACGGGCGAGTAACTCGTCACCCGACTCTTGCCCGGCTGCATAGACGGCGATGCCTATGCTAGTGGTGATAGCCAGCGCTTGGTTGTTGGCCAGCAGGGGTTCAGCCATGAGGAAAATGACCTTGTTTGCGATGGTTTCTGCGTCGTGCAGGCCGTTCACCACGTTTTCAGCGATGATGATGAATTCATCACCGGCTAATCTGGCAACGGTATCGGTTTTACGGACACACGCCTGTAGCCTGCGGGCAAATTGCTTTAGCAAGGCATCGCCGACTTCGTGGCCGTAGGTGTCGTTGACTTGCTTAAACGCATCGATATCCAGAAACATCAGGGCCAGCGCTTGTTTGGTTCTATCGGCGCGCGCCAGGGCTTGCTGTAGCCGGTTCATGAGTTCCACACGATTGGGCAGACCCGTCAGTACATCGCAGGTCGCCTGATGATACAGTTTGAGTTCGGTTTGTTTGCGATCCGAAATGTCATGCATAAATGCCGTGAAGACGTAGCCATCCTCGGATTTGATGGGGCTGATCGTGATCTCTACCGGAAACTCCTTGCCGGAGCGATGCAGCGCCACCAGCTCAGCGCGCTGATTAAGCACCGGTCCGTGGCCCGTCTCTAGAAAGCTAACGAGTCCATGATGATGCGCATCGCGTTTATTCTGTGGAATAATCAGCTCGGCGACCGATTTGCCGATCGCTTCCTGCCGTGACCAGCCAAAAGTACGCTCGGCTTCCGCGTTCCAGTGGGTAATAAGGCCCTGCTGATCCATGGCCACAAATGCCTCATGTGAGGTTTCCAAAATGACTTGCATGCGCCGTTGTTCGGTGACTATGCGCATTGCTAAAGGATGCACTTGCAGGCGTAGCGCCCAGATGCCCGCTGCCACCAGCGCAACCAGTAGCACGATCAGGCGATGGAGACGTTCGCGCAGCGGCGCATACAGTTCTTCCGTGTCTACTTCGAGCACCAACCGAGACCAAGATCGGCCACCGGCGCGTAGCCCGCAAGCACGTCGATGCCATGCAGGTCCTTTACAACTAAAGCACCATTTTCGCCTAGGAGCGCGCGCGAGATCGGCAAATTGGGTTGCCCGTCCGTGAACAGGGGCATACGGGTATTGGCAGGGTAAAATCGGCTCGGGAAACATATGACCGTATTATCGTCACGGCCGCACAGTAGCACATCGGTAGATTTACCGGCGCTCTGTATGGCGGCGAGTAACTTGGTAAGTGCGGGCCATCGTTGTTCGATCTCTACTTTTCCAATGACCTGTCCGGCGCGAATGATGTTATTTTTGGTACGCAGCACAAAGCCGTCCTGCCATAACAAAAGTGCGTCTTGCCCCGGCCGCGCAAGCTTGATCGTCACTGCCGCTGACTCTCCTGCCAAGATTCCGGTGCTTAATAATGTGTCGCCGCGAATATTAAAAAAACGGATACCGCTAATGCCTACGGGGAAAAAACTATTACCCACCTCGCGCGCCAGCGCCAAGGCCTCTTGGTCGTTCGGATTGCTATTGAGCTTGATCAGATATTTTTGCAACGCCGGTCGAGTGGTGACGACTTCAGCTAATCCCAGACGCTGATCGAGCGTATCTGCGATGGTGGCGGCGTTGTTCTTGGCGGTAAGGAGCGCGGTGTCCGCTAACGACTTCTCAAAACCTTCTTGCAGCATGGCAAAACCCACCATGCCTGTGGTCAAGGCCAACACCGTCAGCACGGCAGTCGCGGTTCTGATGATGCGCTTATCTTCTTGGTCACGCGCCTGCGGTTGACTGCGGGCGGCTTTTTGCAAAAGTATCCATAAACCTATACCCACAACACTTAGGCCAAAAGCCGTGGGCGCCGCCATGCGATTGTACGCCGCAAAGCGATACATTATTTCCAGATTCAAAATGTAGCCAATCAGTCCACTAAGTCCCAAGGCAAGCGTGCCATAGACAAAAATGGTAGCCAGCCATTGCGCCCACTTGTGGGCAGCGATACGGGTGAAGAGCAAAAGCATCATCCCGGCAAACAAAAATCCCAGGGCGGTATTGGGCGCTACTCGACCGGGATAGGGGTTGCCGTCTTTGACAGTAGCGTGCAGCGCAACCCAGTCGACGCCGAGGTCGGTGTTAAAGAGATGTTCGGCCAGAATTACGCTGGGCAATAGAATCATTAACCAGACGCAAAACCTTATAACAGGGGACGTCTCATAGGCCGTGCCGAACAATGCCAGACAGAGTCCGGAAGCGATAAATAAAATAGCTGCATTAAGCCCCAGAGCAACCGAGCCGGGCACTATTCTTACCATTGCCTCATTGTGGAGCATCCATCCCACAATGACGAATAGACCCAGTAATCCCACCACTATTCCCGCAAGTTGCGGGGCGCGTAGCGGAATGGCCTTTGTTATTTTTATCATGGTTTATATTAAAGCATGGCTATAGCGCCAAATTCTAGTTCCCCTCTTACAGGCGACGATCAATTTTTTGATTTCCTTCAGCGTAAATTCGGGCGACCCGGAGAACTTGATCGGTAAGATAGGGTCTACCATGCCAGGATCGTAGTGTTTAATAATTATTGCCGCTTTGAGGATTGACGTGTCCACAGCTATGAAGATATTCCGTGTTAGCAACGGGTATGTTATGTTGCAGCACTATTCACGCAGTAGCGCGGCACCCGAAATCGAGCTTCGCGATACTTTTTCGCCGCATTGTTCCTCCGGATATTCACTAACCACGCATTACATCGACAACAGGAGATTACCATGGCCATACAATTAGGCGACATCGCCCCTGATTTTA
>JAYWDZ010000414.1:0-2829 GCA_043779595.1 Nitrosomonadales bacterium | reverse complement strand
GTTGCAAAACGGCGCGGCTGCTTGCAAAAAGGACGTAGCGGCGAACTTGATCTGGAAAAAACCGCGATGCTGCTGTTGACCGACTACCGGACGGGGTCGCTTGGAAGGATCAGCCTTGAAACGCCGATCACGCGGCAGGCGCTTTTGCAACGCGGTCTGGCAATTAAGCAGGAGACCCAAGCGCTAGAGGATGACTGATGTTGCGGGCCTAGCTTTCAGGCCGTGCCCATGAGTGGGAAACTACCCTCCCGTGACACCGAGTTGCAAGGATAGTGATTTGTTCGCCACCGGGAACATAGTGATAGAGCGCCACATACCCAGCGCTGCCAAAATCGATGATGCGTTCGCGAAGCTCCGGTTCATCTTCAATCGGGCGGCCCATGCCCGGTTGTCGCCTGAGCGGAGAAAACGCTTGCTGGATCGCGCGAACCGCCTTGCTTGCCGTCACAGGAGTAGCGCAATCATTTGTCTTCTTATTTGCTTGGGCTTAACCCCATTTGCCCGCTGTGCCTCCCCAATTTTCGATAGTCAGTCCCTCGACACGCTTGAACTCGTCTGTGTTGCCCGTGACCAGAATCATGCTGCGTGCCTGGGCTTGTCCCGCAATCAAGACGTCGTAAGGCCCGATGGGTGTACCCTTTAATGCCAGGTAAGCCCGGACCTGTCCCGCCCGTCGAGCATCTTCCTTATCGAATTCCAGCACTTCAAATTGCAGGCTATCGACTATCGTAACGTTGGACTCCGCACGTTGGCTCTTGAACGCACCATAGAACAGCTCATGCGCAACGATGGACGAGATGCAGATGTCCGCTGGCTTGTGTTGTCGCACTCGACGAGCAAGCGGTGATTCCGCATTGTTCAATAAGGCAATGACGGCATTGGTATCGAGCAAGTAGCGCGTCATTTAAACAGCTTGTCGAGGGCTGGACGCGCTTGTTGCTCGGGCTGCTCACTGGCGCGGCTCACGAAATCTTCGTCGAGCTTGCCGGTAACCGCGTCCAGCCATGCCCAGTCTTCTGTTACCGGCTCAAAGATAACTGCATTGCCGTGTCGGCGGATGCGGACTGTCTCGGCATCGAAGCGGAAATCTTTGGGGAGCCGCACCGCTTGCGAGCGGCCCGACCAGAAAATTTTTGCAGTGTCCATGGCGACCTCCTGATGGGATATATCAAAAGAATATATCATATTGAGCGATTATCAAATAAAAAACATGCGTTGGTGCAAAACATGCGTATGGAAATGATGTGTTGGTGCAAGACCCCGGACTTTCGCGCTCATGATGACCCAGGCTTGACACCAGACTGTGGCTGTGGACGCCACACCTTCGCGCTTGGCGCGAATTACAGTGTTACGATAAAGTAAAGGAATAAAGTAAAGGGGACGAATAAAGTAAAGGGACGAAAGTAAAGGGGACGCAACCCTTTAATGTTAGTCTTCTGTGCCATGCCTAGGCTCTCCAGAACCGTATTTGCTGGTGTTCCCCACCACGTCACGCAGCGCGGAAACCGCCGCGAAGACATCTTTTTCTCTGACGAAGATCGTGCAGCGTATTTGTCGTGGCTCAAGGAATACAGCGAGAAATTCGGGGTTGAAATCCTGGCCTATTGCCTCATGACCAACCACATCCATCTAGTCGCAGTTCCGGCGACCGATGATGGCTTGCATCGGGTTTTCAAGCCGCTGCATATGCGTTACGCCCAGCGCATCAACCGCGCACGGGGTTGGAAAGGGCATCTGTGGCAAGGGCGGTTTTTCTCGTCGCCTCTGGATGAAGCCTACCTGTGGGCGGCGGTGCGATACGTGGAGCGTAACCCCGTTCGTGCCGGAATGGAGCGACGTGCCGAGAATTACCGCTGGTCGAGCGCGGCCGCACATTGCGGCAGGAAATCAGATGAGTTGCTCAATCCGGAATCGAGTTGGAATAGGCACTTCTTCGCGATGAAAGACTGGTCGGCCTGGTTATTCGAGGGCGACGAAACGGAGGAAATCCACATACTCAGGCGAAATGTCGAAAAAGGATTGCCCTGCGGTTCTGAGGGATTTGTTCAGAAATTGGGAAGACGGGTTGGACGCCTGCTGGAATACCGACCCCAAGGTCGGCCTAAAAAGATCGAGGCGGATGAATAAAAGGGTAGCGTCCCCTTTATAATAGTATGTTGGCCTGACAAATAGGCCCGCGCCATCGCCTCGTTGCACGCGTAGCGCCGCTCACTCTTAAGGTTTAATCAAGCTGCGAGCACCAGTAACTGCTGTCCCCGTATTAGCCCAATTTACAGTTGCAGCACCAGCTGCAGCTACACTAGGGGTCATTGTCAACACAGCGTCACCTGCCACGCCCGCATTCGTTGCTTCCAGCGTAACAACAATTATGCCATTTGTAAGCGAAGTAAATGTCGTAACATATTTTGGAACATTAGTAGCGGTTGCGATGTCAGGTATTCCGTTAGTGTTGCTATCGCATCCAGTCAGTGACCCGGTTTCTTGAGCGCACAACGCAATGGCTGTCTTGTAGCTAGCTAATCCAGCAAGAGCGCCCGCTGCCTTCGTTCTCTGTGTGTAATTAGCATACTGAGGAATCGCAATCGCCGCCAATATACCAATAATCGCCACGACGATCATCAGTTCGATCAGAGTAAAACCTAGTTGTACTTTACGCATTTGAAATCTCCTTGAGCGTGTGCTTATCGGGGTCTAACCCCCTATTGCCTTGCGCCATTCTTTACCTTTGCATCTTATATGCATAGTCAGAAAAAAGCCTCCATAAGGAGGCTTTTGGCATCCGGTACTCTTAAGGTTTAATTAAGCTGCGAGCACCAGTAACTGCTGTCC
>JAYWDZ010000413.1:0-18047 GCA_043779595.1 Nitrosomonadales bacterium | reverse complement strand
CCGTACTTTGTGAATGCCGACCGCACCCGGCTGAAGCAGGTTCTCATCAACCT
The DNA here is from genome assembly GCA_043779595.1 of Nitrosomonadales bacterium. Classification (GTDB taxonomy): domain Bacteria; phylum Pseudomonadota; class Gammaproteobacteria; order Burkholderiales; family Thiobacillaceae; genus Thiobacillus. The sequence goes on along the minus strand of JAYWDZ010000413.1, from coordinate 17,994 downwards.
GTTGTCCAACGCAATCAAATACAACCGCGAGCAGGGCCGGGTCGTAGTGGAGTGCGCGTTGCTCTCGCCGGAATGCATTCGCATCAGTGTTGCCGACACCGGCGCGGGCTTGCCCGCAGAAAAAATAGCGCAGCTTTTCCAGTCGTTTAACCGTCTTGGTCAAGAGAGCAGTGCGGAGGAAGGCACGGGGATTGGCCTGGTGGTGAGCAAGCGATTGGTTGATCTGATGGGGGGCCGGATCGGGGTGGAAAGTACGGTCGGGGAGGGCAGCGTATTCATGATAGAGCTGCGCACGATAGCCGCACCCAGCTTTATCGATACAGAAGCCAAACCGGCAGTCGTCGCACCCCTGCCGGTGCCGAGCGGCGCGCGTGTGCATACCCTGCTCTATGTCGAGGACAACCCGGCCAACCTGAAGCTGGTGGAGCAATTGATCGGCCGCCGCGCCGATATGCATCTATTGAGTGCAGCAGACGGACACCTCGGCATAGAATTGGCGCGCACCGCGCAACCGGAAGTAATCCTGATGGATATCAATCTGCCCGGCATCAGCGGCATCGAAGCCATGAAAATCCTGCGCGCCGACCCCGCCACGGCGCATATTCCGGTGGTGGCGCTGAGTGCCAATGCTATCCCCCGCGACATCGAGAACGGCCTGGCGGCGGGATTTTTCCGCTATTTGACCAAACCGATCAAGGTCAATGAGTTTATGGACACGCTGAACGTGGCGTTGGAGTTTGCAGATAAAGCGGGAAGTCAGAGCAAGTAAGCCAGGGTAAATATCATGATTACGTCATCCGACATCCTTCAAGGCAAAATTCTGATCGTCGACGATCAGCAAGCTGATGTGCTTCTGCTCGAGCGTATGCTGCACGGGGCTGGCTATACTGCCATCACGTCCACGATGGATCCGCATGCGGTGTGTGAGCTCCATCGCAAAAACCGTTACAACCTGATCCTGCTCGATCTGCATATGCCCGACATCGATGGATTCCAGGTCATGGAAGATCTGAAGAAAATCGATCCGGAGGGCTATCTACCGGTGATGGTGATCACCGCCCAACCCGGCCACAAGCTCCGCGCGCTGGAAACTGGCGCGAAAGATTTCATCAGCAAACCGTTTGACGTCGCTGAGGTGCTCGCTCGCGTTCGCAACATGCTAAAAGTGCGCCTGTTGCATAGAGAAGCACAGAACTACAGCAAAATGCTGGAACAGAGGGCAGAGGAACGGATCGCCGATCTCCAGGAAAGCGAGTCGTTGTTCCGCAGCTACACCGACTCCACTCCGGACGCGATCGTGATCGTGGATCGCGATGGCAATATTGTCCTCGTCAATTTGCAGACCGAAACCTTGTTTGGCTACTCCCGCACCGAACTGCTCGACCGCAAGGTTGAATTGCTGTTACCGGAGCGGTATCGCGGTATGCATCCAGGCCACCGGGATAGATTTTTTGCAGAACCAAACTATCGCCCGATGGGGACTGGGCTCGAGCTCTTTGGCAGACGCAAAGACGGCACCGAGTTTCCGATCGAGATCAGCCTGAGTCCACTGGAGACCAAGGCAAGGACGCTGGTATCCAGCTCGATCCGGGACATTACCGAACGCAGACAGGTCGAAGCCGCGCTGACCGACGCCAAGTTCGAAGCGGAAAAAGCCAACCTGGCAAAATCGGATTTCTTGTCGAGCATGAGCCATGAGCTGCGCAGCCCGCTGAATGCGATTCTGGGTTTTGCGCAGTTGATGGAGTCTGATTCTCCCCCGCCAACCCCTTCGCAATCGGCCAGCATTGAGCAGATTCTTCAGGGCGGCTGGTATCTGCTGGAGCTGATTAACGAAATCCTCGATCTGGCGGTCATCGAATCCGGCAGGCTATCGCTGTCGCTGGAGCCGGTGTCGCTGGCCGAGGTGATGCTCGATTGTCAGGCCATGATCGAACCGCAGGCGCAAAAACGGGGCATCCAGATGCGCTTTCCCCAGTTCGATAATTTGTGGTTTGTCCAAGCGGATCGGACGCGGGTCAAGCAGGTGCTGATCAACTTGCTGTCCAATGCGATCAAATACAACCAGGCGGGGGGCACGGTCGTTGTAGCGTGCAGCGCAAGCACCCAGGAGCGCATTTGCATCCGCGTCACCGATACTGGCGCGGGCTTGCCCGCTGACAAGCTGGCGCAACTATTCCAGCCATTCAATCGCCTCGGTCAGGAAACCAGTGCCGAAGAAGGCACCGGCATTGGCCTGGTAGTGACCAAGCGGCTGGTCGAACTGATGGGCGGCGTGATTGGCGTGGAAAGTACGGTTGGCGTGGGAAGTGCGTTCTGGATCGAACTGATCGCGGCCGCCACCCCTCACGTTTTGGCGGGCATTACCGAATCCACCCCATATCCCTTGGCGCAGGCGCTCAACGATGCACCCGTGCGCACGCTGCTCTATGTCGAAGACAACCAGGCCAACCTGAAGCTGGTCGAGCAATTGATTGCGCGTCGCCCGGACATGCGTTTGTTGAGTGCGGCGGACGGCCTTCTGGGTGTCGAAATGGCGCGTGCGTTTCAGCCCGAGATGATTCTGATGGACATTAATCTGCCGGGTATCAGCGGCATCGAAGCGCTGAAGATGCTGCGCGAAGATCCAACGACGGCACACATCCCGGTGGTGGCGCTGAGCGCGAATGCGATCCCGCGCGATATCCTGAAGGGCCTGGAGGCGGGCTTCTACCGTTATCTGACCAAACCGATCAAGGTCAGCGAGTTTCTCGACACGCTGGACGAAGCGCTGGAGTTTGCTGAAAGGCACCCATCCGTGCAAATGAGGCCCATCGTTTAATGCTCACTGCGTCCGACACTTTTAACGCCAGCATCCTGATCGTTGACGACAAGGGGGCCAATGTGCTTCTGCTCGAGCGTATGCTGCGCGGCGCCGGCTATGCGACCATCACATCTACGATGGATCCGCACGCGGTGTGTGATCTGCACCGGCAAAATCGCTACGACCTCATCCTGCTTGATCTGCAGATGCCTGCAATGGATGGGTTCCAGGTGATGGAAGGTCTGAAGGAAATGGAAGTGGATGGTTATCTTCCAGTCATGGTGATCACCGCCCAGCCGCAGCACAAGCTGCGCGCGCTGCAATTCGGCGCAAAAGATTTCATAAGCAAGCCGTTTGAGCTGCCCGAAGTGCTGATGCGCATCAGCAATATGTTGGAAGTGCGGTTGCTGCACCGCGAGGCGAAGCGCCATAGCCAGGTGCTGGAACAGACGGTGCAGAAGCTGCGCGAAACAGAATCCGGCTTGCGTACCACTGAAGCAGAACTGTCAAAGGAAAAGGCTGCGCTTGACGATCACGTTATTCAATTGCAGCAGGCAAATGAATATTTGGTCGTCGCCACTATTGAAGCCCAGTCACAAGCTGAAGAAATCGAAAGGGCTAAAGTGCGGCTGGCGCATTTGGCTCAGCACGATGCGCTCACCGACCTGCCTAATCGAATTCTGTTGAATGATCGCTTGATTCAGGCGGTGGCGTTGGCGGATCGGCAGCGCAAGAAATTGGCGGTGATGTTTCTGGATTTAGACCGCTTTAAATATATCAATGATTCACTCGGCCATGCGGTGGGCGACCAGTTATTGCAATCCGTAGCCTCCCGTTTGACGGAGTCAGTGCGCAGCACGGACACCGTATGCCGTCAGGGCGGCGATGAATTCGTAGTGCTGCTGGCCAATGTCGAGCATGCCGAAGACGCCGCACTAAGCGCGCAAAAAATTCTCGACGCGTTGACTGTTTCGCATCGTATCGAACACTTCGAACTGCACGTCACCGTGAGCATAGGCATCAGTATCTATCCCGATAACGGTGAAGATGCTGACACGCTGATCAAAAATGCCGACACCGCGATGTATCAGGCCAAGGAAGGCGGGCGCAATCATTACCAGTTCTTCGCGCAGGACATGACTGTGGTTGCGGTGGAACGTCACGCCATCGAAAGTGGGTTGCGCGGCGCGCTGGCCCGGCAGGAATTCGTGTTGCATTATCAACCCAAGATCAATCTTGAAACCGGCAGCATTTCGGGTGTCGAGGCGCTGGTTCGTTGGCAGCATCCGCAGCGCGGGCTGATTCCGCCTGAGCAATTCATCTGGATTTCCGAAGAATGCGGCCTGATTGTGCCCATCGGCGAGTGGGTGTTACGTGAAGCTTGCGCCCACGCTCAGAGCTGGCAGGATGCTGGCGTGACACCGGTGCCGGTGGCGGTCAATATTTCTGCGGTGCAGTTCCGCCATAAAGGGTTTTTGGAAAGCGTGGCGGCGATTCTGCAAGAGACCGGTCTGGCACCCGCCTATCTCGAACTGGAGCTGACCGAAAGTGTGCTGATGCAGGATGCAGAGGCGACGACGTCGGTCCTCAAGGCGCTTAAAGCGATGGGGGTGCGGCTGGCCATTGATGACTTTGGCACCGGGTATTCCAGCTTGAGTTATCTGAAACGCTTTCCGATTGACACGCTGAAAATAGACCAGTCATTCATGCGCGACATCAGCCACGCGACCACCAATTCGGATGATGCGGCAATCGTCGCCGCCGTGGTGGGCATGGGCAAAAGCCTGAATCAGTGCGTGATCGCCGAGGGCGTGGAAACCCGCGAGCAAATGGCCTTTTTGCAAGCGCAAGGATGCGGCCAAGGGCAGGGGTTTTATTTTAGCGAGCCGGTGACGGCGGATGAAGTAGTGGCTTTGCTGCGTAGTGGCATCGCCGCCAGTTTGCTGGACGGACGATAGCGTCAGGCCAATAAACGCGTCATCGCCTCGTGGTATTTTTCTGCTGTGCGGCTGACGATTTCGGCGGGCAGCTCGGGGCCGGGCGACTGTTTATTCCAATGGCTGGATTCGAGCCAGTCGCGCACAAACTGCTTGTCAAAACTGGGCGGGTTCATGCCGATTTGATATTGATCGGCGGGCCAGAGACGTGACGAGTCCGGAGTCAGCGCTTCATCAATCCACACCAGCTGGCCTGCATCCACCCCGAACTCGAATTTGGTATCGGCGATGATGATGCCGCGTGTGAGCGCATACTCCGCCGCCGCACGATATAGCGCCAGGCTCACTGTGCGCAACTGCTGCGCGAGCGGCTCGCCGATCAGCTCCGCCATCGTCTCAAAGGTGATGTTTTCGTCGTGCGCACCCACCGCGGCCTTGGTCGACGGCGTGAAGATCGGTTCGGGCAAGCGCTCGGCTTGCTGCAAACCCGCAGGCAGCGGGATACCACACACGCTTTGGTGCGCCTGGTATTCCTTCCAGCCAGAGCCCGCCAGATAGCCGCGCACGATGGCTTCGACCGGCAACGCGCGTAATTTTTTGACGACAATCGCGCGGCCTTCCACCTGGTCGCGCTCGATTTCTGAGACGACGGATTCGGCCACGGTTTCATCCAGCTGATGCGGAACAATATGCGCGAGTTTTTTAAACCAGAAACTCGACACCTGGGTCAACACCCGGCCCTTGTTGGGGATCGGCGTGGGCAACACCACATCAAACGCAGATAAACGATCCGTGGTGACGATAAGTAATTTGTCCGGCCCCACTGCGTAAATATCGCGCACTTTGCCGCGATGAATAAGCGGCAAAGAAGTAATTCTGGATTCGAGCATGGGTACGGTCATGGCAGTGTGAGAAGTGGGATCAGGGCGGTTGTTGGTGCGGCGGGTGTACAGCGGGCTATGTTCATATACGGCCCGCAATTCGCGCAGGCCTACCAGCAGCACGGCCGCGAGCGGTACCGCCAGCAAGACGCCCACGAAGCCGAACAACTGACCAAACGCGGCCAGCACAAATAATACCGCCACCGGATGCAGGCCGACGCGTTCGCCCACCAGCCGCGGCGTAATCACATAAGTTTCCAGCACTTGACCTAGCAAATACACCCCCGAAACCCAAAGGATATTTTGCCAGTCGCCAAATTGCAGCAGCGCGACAACGAGCGCCAAAATCACGCCCAGTGCAAAACCCAGAAACGGCACAAACGACAATACGCCGGTGATGAGGCCAATTTGTAACGCGTAGTGCAGCCCTACGGCCCACAGCGCCACGCCATAAAATACCGCCAGTGTCGCCATCACCGCGAACTGGCCGCGCAGGAACTCACCGACCACCTGATCCATATTGCGTGCGACGCGCGTCACGTTAGGCAGCCAGGGGCGCGGCACCAGCGTAGCGATGCGCGCAATCATCAAATCCCAATCCTTCAGCAGATAAAACATCACAACCGGGATCAGCACCAGATTAGCCAATATGCCGATCAGGGCCACCGCGCCTGTTTTTAGGGTGGGCAGCCAGTCGGCGCCATTTTGCTTGGCTTTTTCGGCGAGCCAGGCTTTGATCACGTTCAGATCGAGATTGATGCGCAGCCCCAGATTCTGTTCCACCCACGGCAATAAACGCGTGCGCGCGCCATCCAGCGTGCCGGGCAAACGCGTCGCCAATTCGCTGAACTGGCCTTGAAACAAAGGCATGGCGATCAAAACCAAGCCGAGTAAGGCCAAGCCTACAAGTGAAATAACCGCCAAGGTCGCCACGCCGCGCGCGAGTCCATATCGCTCAAAGCGGGTGGCAAGCGGATTGAACATGTAAGCCAGCAGCGCCCCGGCCAAAAACGGCGTAAGAATGGGCGCCAGCGAGTACACCAGCCATCCTGCGAGCAGCAGTAATACCAGCGCGAACCACGGCAGGTTTTGCGTAGGCAGCGTGGATTTAAATAAACGGGAAGGACGCGGTTCAGTCATACCCGTTAAAATACCGCACTTTCCCGTTTTCGGAGTCGGTTTTGGCTATAACTTATAAAGACGCCGGCGTGGATATAGACGCTGGCGATGCACTGGTCGAGCGCATCAAGCCGCATGCACGGCGCACCATGCGCCCTGAAGTGCTCGCAGGTATTGGCGGTTTTGGCGCGCTGGTAGAAATTTCCAAAAAATATCGTGAGCCGGTGTTGGTGGCCGGAACGGATGGCGTGGGCACCAAACTCAAACTCGCTTTTGAATTGAATCGTCACGATACGGTCGGCATCGATCTCGTCGGCATGAGTGTGAACGACATTTTGGTGCAAGGCGCGGAGCCCTTATTTTTTCTGGATTATTTTGCCTGCGGCAAACTCACGCTCGACACCGCAGAAGCGGTAATTGCCGGTATCGCGCAGGGATGCGAACAGGCGGGCTGCGCGCTGATTGGCGGCGAAACCGCCGAGATGCCGGGGATGTATGCCGGCGGTGAATACGACCTGGCCGGATTCGCCGTGGGCGTTGTTGAAAAATCGCGCGTGATTGGCGGGCAAAACATAATGCCTGGCGACGTGGTGTTAGGCCTCGCATCGAGTGGCGCGCATTCCAATGGCTATTCGCTAATCCGTAAATTAATCGATAGCGCGGGCGTCGGGCTCAAATCGGATTTTCACGGCCAGCCTTTTGCTGAAGCGTTGATGGCACCGACGCGGATTTACGTAAAGCCGATCCTCGCGTTGATAGAAAAACTCACCGTAAAAGGCATGGCGCACATCACGGGCGGCGGCCTTACCGGCAACTTGCCGCGTTGCCTGCCCGACACCGTCGCCGCGTATGTGGACACCCGAGCGTGGACTCGCCCCCCTATTTTTGACTGGTTAAAGCAGGCAGGCCAAATCAATGACGCGGAAATGCTGCGTACGTTTAACTGCGGCATCGGCTTATGTGTCGTGGTGAGCGCCGCAGATGCTGACGCCGCCCTCGAACACCTCAGCGCCAGCGGCGAAACGGTGTGGAAAATTGGCGAGATCGTCCCCCGCGCGGCCGATGCCGAGGCGGTGCAATATTGGTGACTCGCGTTGTCGTGTTGCTGTCCGGGCGCGGCAGTAACTTCAAGGCTATTGTTTCGGCCAATTTACCGATTGAAATAGTGGCGGTGATCAGCAATCGGCCCACCGCCGCCGGACTGGAATTTGCGCGCGCACAAGGACTGCACACGATAGCGCTGGACCACACGCTGTACCCTGACCGCGAAGAATTCGATGCGCGGCTGACCGCGGAAGTGGATCGTCTTGCGCCCGATCTGATCGTGCTCGCGGGCTATATGCTCATCTTGAGCGCCGCGTTTGTGACGCGCTTTGACGGCCGCTTGCTGAATATTCATCCATCGCTGCTGCCGAGTTTTCCGGGTTTGAATACGCATCAGCGCGCGTTGGACGAAGGCGTAAAAATCCATGGCTGCACGGTCCATTTTGTGACCGCCCAACTCGATCATGGCCCCATCGTGATCCAGGCCGCAGTACCCGTGTTGCCCAACGACACAGCTGCCACGTTAAGCGCGCGCGTATTGCAACAGGAACACCGCATTTATCCGCAAGCGATACGCTGGTTTGCGGACAATCAACTGATAAAAATCGACGGCCGCGTAAACTTGTGCGCTGCCGTCGCGTCACAATCAGTGTTCCCTGATCAATAAGGTAGGTTTCCAATGTTTAAACGCTTGAGTAGGTGGATGCTGGCAAGTCTGGTGTGCGCAAGTGCTGTTCACGCCAGCCCGCAGCAGCCGCAACAGATAAACGTGGTTTACGATTTGTATCGTAATGGGCAAAAACTCGGCAGCGTGACCGAAAACTTCACGCGCAGCGGCAAGCAATATCAGATTGTCAGTGAGACCCAGGCGACCGGGCCGCTCAAACTTTTGTGGCCGGGTACGATTCATCTGGAGAGCAAAGGCGAAGTGATGCGTAGCGGGCTTCGCCCCCAGAGTTTTAGTCACGTTCGCAGTGACCAGCCCAAAAAGAATGCGCTGGCCACGCTGGACTGGTCTACACACACCGTGACTTATCAATACAAAAACGAAACCAGACAAGAGCCGGGCTTGCGTGACAACACCCAGGATCAACTCTCGCAGCTTTATCAATTTGTTTTTCTGCCACGCCTGCCAACCGATTACTCACTCGATGTCGTGAGTGGCAAAAGCCTGCACGAGTACCATTACGCGCGTCGCGACGGCGGCAAAATTGACGTGCCGGCAGGGCAGTTTGCGGTGCAGGAATTTTCACGCATTGTGGCGGCAGGCGACGATAAGGCCGTGACGGTTTGGGTGGCCCCTACCCGCAAGAATTTCCCGGTACAAATTCGCGTCGTTGAAGACGGCACCACGCTCGAACAACGTTTGGTACGGCTTACGATCAAGCCATGATTCGGCGCCCGCTCAGGCGCGCACGCCATGTTTTTTGGCTGGCCCTGACCGTTTCGGTGTTATTGCACCTGGCGCTATTTTCACGGCCCGGGATACTCCCGCAGACAGGTAAGTTTGAAGATCAACCTGCTCCTCTCGTCGCGCGCTTGGTTTTGTCACCGCCTCCGTTAAAACCGGTGGTGAAACCCACGCCCGCCCCCGCCACCAAACGCATTCCTCAATCACGGCGCGTCCCTCGCGCCGTGCTTCCGCCGCCTCCGGCTATTCAACCCGACGCTGCACTCCTTACCCCGACCCCCAGCGCGAACCCCATTGAAACACCGGTTACCGACTCGCCCGAGCCTGATGCCGCTACGGCTACCGCTGCCGCTGCCGCTTCCGAGGCTATACCGCCCGACGCTGCCGCCGTTGCTACGCCCCCCCCTTTAAACAAACTGCCGCGGCGCATCACCCTCGAATTTCAGGTGCGTTATGGTTTGGCTTCGGGCAAACAAACCTTGCTGTGGGTAAATGAGGGCGATCATTACACGATAACCAGCGTGGTAGCGCCTGGGGGGATGACGAGCCTGATTTTTTCCGGAGAGCTGGTGCAAACGAGTCGTGGGCGCATCACTGCCACGGGTTTGCAGCCTGAAGAGTTTTGGGATCAGCGCGGCAACAAGCGAAATCAGTCGCGCTTTGATTACGCCGCCCATATCGTTCAAACCGATGGCAGCAAAGGCCCGCGGGCGGTGAGTTTGCCCGAAGGCATGCAGGACGCATTAAGCCTGCTATTTCAAATTGTGTTGACTGCGCCACCCGCATCTGAGAGCGAAATGGTCGTGTTCAACGGCAAAAAAGTGCGCAGCTATCGCTATCGTGTGATGGGGGAAGAAGTATTGAATACGCCGCTCGGCCCCTTACGGGCACTTCGCATGGTCCGCATTGCGAATACCGACGCTGAGCGCTTCGAAATCTGGCTCGCGCGGGATCACTACTATTTGCCCATTAAGCTGTCTACCGAAATCTCGGGATACAACGCCGAGCTGCTGATGCAAAGTATTGGCAGCGAAGACTAGTTCGGTGCGATTAAAGCGTATCGCGCATTTGTTGCGCCAGTGCGAGTGCGGTGGAGGCATCCGCATCCAGCACATTAAAGTGCCCCATCTTGCGACCCGCGCGGGCCGATGTTTTACCGTATAAATGCAGCTTGATCGCGGGGTGCGCCAGTAAGGCTTGCCAATTCGGCGTGCGATTTAGCCAGCGGTCGCCCAGAATATTTACCATTGCCACCGGCGACAGCAACCGCGTATCGCCCAGTGGTAAACCCGCAAGCACGCGTACCTGCTGCTCAAACTGGCTAGTGACGCAGGCGTCCAAGGTGTAATGGCCGGAATTGTGCGGGCGCGGCGCGATTTCATTGATCAGCAATTGACCCTTGGTGATAAAAAATTCCACCGCCATTACGCCTATGTAAGCCAGCTTATCGGCTACTTCACAGGCGATTTCACAGGCCCGTTGGGCTAGCGCATCGGACACACGCGCAGGCACGATAGAGAGTTCCAGAATGCCGCTTTGATGCTGGTTTTCGGCTACCGGAAACAACGCGCAATGTCCGGCATCGTCACGCGCCAGCACCACCGATACTTCGCAGTCGAGTTTGAGGAAGCCTTCCAGCACACACGCCTGGCCGCCGAATTCTTCAAACGCGAGCCGTGCTTGATTCAGATTGTCTACCTTCGCCTGGCCTTTGCCGTCATAGCCAAAGCGCGATACTTTCAATAGCGCGGGTGTCCCGATCAGTGCAATCGCGGCTTCAAGTTCGGATGCATGCGTGATGATGGCAAACGGTGCTGTGGCAAACTCATGCTCGTGCAGCCAGGTTTTTTCATGACTGCGATCCTGCACAATCGCGACCGCATTCGCGCCTGGCGATACCCGGCAATAGGCGGCCAATTCGATCAAACTCGCAGCGGGTACGTTTTCGAATTCGGTGGTGACTGCCGCGCAGGATTGCCTAAGCTTGCGCAAGGCATCGGAATCAGTGTAATCAGCCTGGAGATGGACATCGGCCATCTGCCCCGCGGGACTCGCGGGATCGGGATCCAACACCATCACGCGATAACCCATCGTGCGCGCAGCAATCGTGAACATTCGACCCAGTTGGCCGCCGCCCAGAATGCCGAGCGTAGCGCCGGGCATAATCGGAATAGCGCCAAGCGTAGCGCTCGGCATAATTGGAACAGCGCCTAGCGTAGTGCCCGGCAAAATTGAAACAGGGTCCGGCGTAGCGCCCGGCTCGATTGAGCCCCCGGTCTTACTCGACATCCGGCAATACCTGAGCCCGTACCGCGTCGGATTGGCCTCGACGGAATTCGTGGAGTTGCAGCGCGAGATCAGGCTCGTAACGCGCGATCAGCGCCGCAGCAAACAATGCGGCATTGGTGGCGCCAGCCTCGCCGACAGCAAATGTCGCAACTGGAATACCCTTAGGCATTTGCACAATCGATAGTAACGAGTCGATACCTTTCAGGTGTTTTGACGGCACCGGCACGCCCAGCACCGGCACTATGGTTTGAGCTGCCAGCATGCCGGGTAAATGCGCCGCACCCCCCGCGCCCGCAATAATCGCCTTGAGTCCGCGAGACTCTGCACTGGCCGCGTACTCCGATAGTAAATCGGGTGTGCGGTGTGCCGACACCACCCGCGTTTCGTACGTAATCCCAAACTGTTTTAGCAACATCGCTGCGTGTTTCATCACCTCCCAATCGCTGGAAGATCCCATCACTACACCGACCACAGGGGTGCTCATTTTGTCTACGCTCACGTTGCAGAAAGCCGCATTTTACCTACATCTGTGTACCCCAGCAGGTAGGATGTAAGCCCTAAGCATGTTTCAATGATGAATTCATCTCGACCTGTGGGCCGCTAGCGGGCATGCTTCGACATTGAAACGGCAATTCGCATAAAATTGACAGGGTGCGTAGCGCTCAAGCGGCGTAACTATCGCTTGAAAGCGCATGCGGGGGGTTATCCTAAAAAAGCGCAATTGATCACTTTCAATTGATCACTAAATGATGCAGCAACTTGATAACAAGGTTGACTCATGATCTTGATTGACAATCAGGCTTCGCATGCGAAGCAAGGGGGAAAAATACCCATTTCCGGCGGCTTCAGCGCGCACGATTTGGGGCAATTAGCACGTTCAAAAACCGTGCCGGAAATCATCGCCTGGCTGGAGAATTGCCTGCTGCCGCAAACTAAAGGGTCCTCCTGCGTGCTGTTATGGGGGCGTGCGCAACCTAGCGTTAAATTCATTCCGGTTTTTATTTCGGATAGCTATCCCCAAGCCTTGATTGAAGAATCGATCCATCACTCCCGACTTACGCTCGAAACGTACATCCCGCTTTTTAGCCTGTGGAAAGAATTCGAAAGTCCCATTATCAACAAAGTGGAGGATGTCTCGCGCGAGCGCCGGGGCAATTGGCACGGGCATTTTCAGCGCAGCAACTTTAAAAATATTTGCGCTTCAGGTTGCCACGACGTGTACGGCCATTATTTGACCTACCTCTATCTCACCGATCCTGCAGCGATTACCGATCAAGAAGCCAAGTCATTATTGGCAATCATTGTGCCCATCATCCACAGCATTCTTGGGCAGGTGCGTCGTCACAAACGTCAAAGACAAAAAATGCAGGCTCAAGGCGAACTCACGACACGCGAAATGGAAGTACTCGAATGGGTGAGAAAAGGTAAAACCAATCCGGAAATAGCCAGAATACTCGGCGTCACCTTTCCTACCATCAAGAATCACATCCAAAAAATCATGATCAAATTGCGGGTCAATAATCGCGCTGAAGCCGTCGGAAAAGCCTACGGTCTTAGTTCGACTGACACACAGCTTTTGGATATGTAACGAACGCGCATCACTTCAATCGCCGGTCTAGCCGGAAAGCGCTTTGTTCGGGCATCCGATCGGATGGCGCCTCTTGTTGCCGCGCCGGGTAGCCCCCTATACTTTGCTGTGGTAACCCTCAATCAGATTAGGGAATGCCACGCGTACTGCGAACATCCGCTCCCCAGATTTTTTGCCGCGTAAGCCCTGAGTCAGCCATCCCGCAGTAAACCTGGGCTCAAGCTTGGATCCGATCAGCGTACGCTTAATTGGGAATAATGAAAGTGAATACGTTTCCTCATTTCGCCTCCGCCCCTTGCTGGTTTGCCGTAAAAAACGATATCGCATCGGCTTGTTCGACACGGCAGATCGCGTTCGCGAATATAGCTTGCAGGCACCGGGCATGAAAATAGACCTTAAGGCGCCGCGAGTGTTCGCGCTTATGCAGCGCCTCGTTTGTATTTACCTGATCGTTTGGGTGGGAATGGGATTATCCGGGTGCGCCAGTAGTGCGGCGAGCATTGCTACTAGTGTGGTGCTCTCGGCGATGGGCGTTAAGAAAGATCAGGGCCCCCCGCCCCCGAAAAATATTGCAGTGCAAGTCGATACCGCCAACAATTTAAACGCCGACTCACAAGGCAGAGGTTTGTCTGCCGTGTTACGGATATACAAGCTCAAGGACGCCACTTCGTTTAATCAGGCCTCCAACGAGAAGCTGTTTGACGCCGAAAGCGCCAAAACCTTGCTGGGCCAAGATCTGCTTGAAAGCAAAGAAGCGCTGTTGATTCCAGGGCAGCATTACCAGTTTAAGGAAAAGGTCGATCCGCAAAATGGGTATCTGGCCATTGCCGTTTTTTTTCGCAAGCCCAATCTGCAACGCTGGAAGCTGGTCGTCGCCAATGCTGATTTACAGGAAAAAAGCCCCCTCATCATTGGCGCCCACGCCTGCGCGCTAAACGTAACAAGTGGCCTCGCTGACAAAAAAGAACTGGCAGAAAAATTTTACGTTGCCAATGCCAAGTGCGAAAAGTAAGCGGATCACACTCCATGTATATTAAATCGGCCTAGCATTTATGAGCACTACCAACAAAGTTTTATGGGGCGAGGGTTTGTTTCTTCGGCCCCAGCATTTTCAGCTACAGGATCAGTTTCATGAAAACCGCCTGAACGATGTGGCACGTACGCTTCACCCGTATTATTGGGGCGTACGTTCGGTGAAATTTGACACCGTCGCGCTGGCAAATGGGCAGCTTCGAGTCGAAGAACTCTCGGTAATATTTCCGGATGGCGGGATCTATGATGCGCCCGCGAGCGATGTGCCTCCCGCCGCACTTAATTTAGCCACGATGCCCGATAGCGCGGAAAGCTGCACGATCTATCTGGCGATTTCGCCGTTGAAGGAATATGGCGAAAACTCGGTGGAGGACGACGCGCAAAACGGTCAAGTCGTGCGCTATGTTCGCCGTCACGTTGAACGCCCCGATTTATTTACCCAGGCTGTTCCGGCTGAAGTCACCACGCTTCAAAACTGGGTACGCCTGCTCCCTGATTCCGAATCGCGCGAGCAATTCGTCACCCTCCCGATTGCGCGCATCCGGCGCTCTGGCACCGGCGGCTATCAACTCGATACCGACTTTATCCCGCCTTCTTCCTCGATCAAGGCTTCCCCTGCATTGCAATTAATGACGCGCCGCGTGCTCGACATTTTGCAGGCCAAGGTGAATGCGCTATACGGACACCATCGCGAGCCTTCTAAAAACGTGATTGAGTTTCGTTCGGGAGACATTGCTTCGTTCTGGCTATTGCATACCGCGAGTCAATATTATTCATCGATACTGCATCTGTTTCAGAACCCGAAGTTGCACCCTGAGCGGCTGTTTCAAGAGATGCTGAGTTTGTCTGGCGCGTTGATGACGTTCTCCAAATCGTATTCGCTGGCAGACTTGCCGACGTATACGCATGAGCAGCCCACGCTAAGTTTTTTTAACCTCGACCGCATCATTCGCGACTTGCTCGAAACAGTGATTTCGACGCGCTACTTCGCCATCGCGCTGCATGAGATCAAGCCATCATTCTGGAATGGTCGTCTTGAGTCCGACAAGATCGACAACGCCACCAACTTTTATCTGGCGGTATCGTCGTCGCTGCCTGCGGCCGAACTGGTCGACGCGATTCCGCTACGCATTAAAGTCGGCGCGCCGGATGACGTCGAAAAATTTGTGTTATCCGCAATGCCCGGCGTGCGTCTGACGTATACGCCCCAAGTACCGGCCGCCGTGCCTGTGCGGCCGGGTCATTATTATTTTGCGCTTGAAAATAAAGGCGCGTTGTATGAACGCATGCTCAAAGCCCAGGCTTTAAGTATTTATGCGCCCAATAATTTCCCCGACTTGAAATTGGAATTGATCGCGGTGGCATCATGACGACAGAAACTCTCGACCCGCCTTCGCTGTTTAT
Source organism: Nitrosomonadales bacterium (assembly GCA_043779595.1). Classification (GTDB taxonomy): domain Bacteria; phylum Pseudomonadota; class Gammaproteobacteria; order Burkholderiales; family Thiobacillaceae; genus Thiobacillus. The sequence goes on along the minus strand of JAYWDZ010000413.1, from coordinate 2,486 downwards.
GGATGGCAGCATAGGCAACACCGACATCAAGATTGACCTCTCGGACCGGCAACCTAAAACGCTGGTTGAGCTGCTGCACGACGGGTTTTATCTGCTTTTCATGCTGCGCAAACGCAACAATCCCAAAGACGCGGCATTGTTTCGCACCAGCATCCAGCTGATGCTGACCGAGTTTGAAAAAAACGCTAAAAAACTGCGTATCTCGGCCGAAGATACGCATGCTGCTAAATATGCCTTCTGCGCGTTGGTGGACGAAATCGTGCTGTCGTCGCATTTCAACATTCGCGACGAGTGGGAGCGTCAGCCGTTGCAGCTCGCCTTCTTTGGCGACCAACTCGCCGGAGAAAATTTCTTCAATAAACTGGAAGAGCTACGCAATCGCGGCCCGTCGCACATTCAGGTGCTGGAGGTGTTTCACTTGTGCCTGCTGCTCGGATTTCAGGGCAAATACATTCTCGAAGGTTCAGAAAAACTGACCTATCTGGCCTCGCGCCTGGGCGAGGAAATTGCCCATATGAAGGGCAAGCCCGCGCAGTTTGCCGGTCGCTGGGCTATTCCCGATCAGGTGCGGCACGCGCTTAAAAATGACATCCCGATTTGGGTGATCGCTAGCGCGTTTGGCGTGTTTGCGTTATTGGCCTACATCGGCTTTAGCTGGTTACTTGCGAGTCAAACCCATCAAACAATCTTTGGTTATCAGAACGTCGTGCAGATGGCGCCCGCTGCTGCGCATATCACGGTGACGCTGCCGTGAATGGCACCATTAAAACCATTCACCACAGAGGCACAGAGATGAACCTGGATTGTGCATTAGCGTGGAATAGCGTTCTCCCTTGCCTCGCAAGCGGGGGAGGGAGCTACACGCCTTAATCCCTAGCCCCTAAGCCCCAAGCCCCATGCTCGATTTACTCTCCCCCACCCACTGGCAACAGACCGATCGTCTGTTTCATCTGCACACACTACTCGGGCCCGATGTGTTGCTGGGCGAAACCGTGGTCGGCATGGAATCCCTATTCGGCCTGCCTGCCGACCTCTCACCCGCATGCCGACTGGCGATGCAGCCCGATGCCTTCTGGGCGGGCCTGATTGAACTGCCGCTCATCCACGGCAGCCCGCGTGCGGGCTATGCCTTCAGGATCACTGCGTTATCGCGCGATGCCCACCTCGACCTCACTACGCTAATCGGCCAGCCCGCACTGCTCGAATGGCAGACCGACGCGAGCCGCAGCGTGCGTCGTCCCCTCCACGGCCAGATCATGCAGGCGCGTTTGCTGGGTGCCAACGGCGGCTTCGCGCGCTACCAGTTGGTGATAGAGCCTGCGCTCGCGATGCTCGCCTTCCGCCGCGACAGCTGGGTGTTTCAAAGCGCGAGCGTGATCGACATCCTCACCGAACTGCTCAGCGACTATCAGAGCAGCGGCCAACTGGCGATGAGCTTTCGTTTCGATCTAGCCGACAGCGCCGTCTACCGGCCCAACTCCTACCGCATTCAGTATCAGGAAAGCGACCTGCACTTCTTCAGCCGCCTGCTTGCCGAAGAAGGGCTGTATTACTACTTTGAACATCACGGCGACACAAGTAACGCTTTGCTCGGCACTCACACCCTGGTAATCACCGACCAGTCTGAGGCCGGGGCGCAGTTGGGGGCATTGCGCTTCCATCGCAGCGACGCGACCGAAACCACAGACACGATTCAGCACTGGTTGCCCGAGCATCAAGTCACGCTGGGCCAGCTCGACAGGCAATCGTGGGACTACGCCACCGTAGACCGCCGCCCAGTCGTTGCCACCGCGCACGACGCCCCGAGCGACATCGCCCACCTGCTGCTGGTGGACGACGACCCCGGCCAGTACGCGTGGCTCGACCACGACGAAGGCGCACGTTATGCATACAACGCGCTCGCCGCGCAAGACATGCGCAGCCAGCCGATCTTTGCCGCGGGCAGCGTGCGCACCCTGTGCCCGGCAGCGCATTTCTCGCTCAGCCAATACGCATTGGCCGAAACCGCGCTTCCCGAAATGACGACGGACGACACCACGTCCGCAGTACGCGTGCTCGCGGTATGCCACAGCCTGCGCAATAACTTTGATGCGGACTTTGGCCGCGAGCTGGAGGCGAATGGGTTGGGGTTGGCGACCAAGGCTATGCAAGGGAATGCTGCCGAAGCTAACAACGCTTCCACCGCCCCCCTTTATGCCAACGTACTCGTCGCCCTTGCCGACGACTTACCCTACCGCCCGCAAGCCGTACTCGACCAGAGCGTCGCTGTTGCCGCTTTAGCGGCTTTACAGCCACGGCCTACCCCTTGCGGGTACATCGGCAACGCGCCTCGCACTCCATCTTCTGTCCTGAGGCCTGAGTCTTCTGAACGCTACCAAAAGCCCAATGCCCCCGGTGTACAAACTGCGATCGTCGTCGGTGTCGACGGCAGCCCCGTCGACACCGATCGCAACCATCGCGTGAAGCTCCAGTTTCACTGGCAGCGC
>JAYWDZ010000412.1:0-2843 GCA_043779595.1 Nitrosomonadales bacterium | reverse complement strand
CTTTTCCTGTTTTTCTTTTGTTACGGTGCCGCTCGTTGCCCGTCGCGGGCGGACTTGCCGACAGGCATATTTCTCCAAGGGTGATTGGCCGCTGGTTTGTGTCCTGTACTGCGCCGCATCACAGCCTTATCAACCTGTGCATTGACCGATTTTCCATCTGCGACAGGTGACTGCCGCTTTGGCTTATCCTTCACACTATAGGTCAACTTTCGCTTCTTCCAGAGCAGCTCATGGCTGCCGTCAAAGTGATTGTGTAACTTTACTTCAGCCCCTCGCAATCCCAGTCCTGTGCCGCTAGTGGCAACTTGCAGCAGCTGGTTTTCATGCTGGCAAGACAGGTTTTTCGAAAGCGTTTTCGTCACCTGAACGGACAGCATGCGCACCAGGTCAGTCGCTGTTCCGGCATACGCAATATGTGCGTCAGAGGCGTCTTTTGGCACGACGGCAAAGCGCCGGTTGAAGTCTTCAATATAGTTTGGCAACCAAACATTGGCGTCCTCCATATTATTGATGCCAGCCAGCCGCATTTCCTTGATCAATCTATCCTGTAAAGTCTGATTCGCTCGTTCCACGCGTCCCTTGGCTTGCGGGCTGTGGGCGTGAATGCATTCGATTCCCAGTTCGCGCGCCGCCCGCGAGAATTGCGTTTCGGCCTCCGGGTCAACCTCTTTGGCATTGATACGAAAGATGCTGTGTTTGTCACTGTACAGCGCCACCGGCACCCCGTGCGCCAGGATGTGATCATGCAGCACGCGCATGTAGTTCAGCGTGGTTTCAGTCGGGGCAAAGCGCAGCTGCGTCAGTCGTCCGGTGGCATCGTCAATAAACACCAGCAGCGTGCAATACTCGCCGCGCCCTTCAAACCAGTCATGCGGACTGCCGTCTATCTGGATCAACTCACCGAAGCGGGCACGTCGCTCGCGCATCGGATGGGCGCAGACCGTGCCGCCTTTTTTGGGGCGCCAATAACCGGCCCCAATCATCAGCTGGCGAGTGGTTTCGATAGACAGTTTCATGGCATGCTGCTCAACCAGTTTCTCACAGGCAAGCGTCGGCCCGAAGTCACGGTAGTGCGTGCCGATCAGGTTAACGGCCGTCGTGCGAAAGGTCTCATCAAGCCGCCGATTTGAGGCGCTGCCGCGCTTCTTGCTGATCAATCCATCCATACCCGCTGCCTGATAACGCCGGCTCAAGCGGCGCACCTGACGGGTTGTAATATCCAGCCGCTTCGCCCCGTCCTGCTGGCTGATCTTTTTCGCTTTCAACAGCTCCAGCACCTGGGCTTTCTTCACTTCTTTTTGACTCATGAGTTTGTCCATTTTCAATATATCCGCCACTGTTTTTAACAGGGGTGAGTTTAATCACCAGCGGACATTTCTACTTGGGAGAAAGCGGACATTACTACTTTGCGCTAACACTGGTGAGATTTAATTAAACAAATTTATATTTAACAGTTAAAATGGAAACGGCCCACTCGAAAAGCAGGCCGTTAATCTTTTGTCTTAAGGGGGAAGCAAGTTTCCTTGCTCGCTAATCCTCAAGCGCACAAGCCAATAATAGAACTCTATGCAGAATACTTCAACTAAAATAATACTTAGTCTAGAAGAAATTAGTAATATTACCAATGCGATATCCAGTGGCAGTTGTTTTTAGAATCAGTTGGAGTAAATCATGTTACATAGCAGAGTAATTAAAGCTTCAAGCCAAACCTCACGAAATCCTATATTTGTAGCTTTTGAGCAGATTGCTATAGACTCAATTAGTAAAGCTATTGCTACGCAAAGAGAGCTCGGCCTCCCAAGCTACTACTCACAAAACGGTAGAATCGTTGCGCGTGCGCCAAATGGTCGTTTCGTTACGACTAAATAATGCATCCGCATTGAGGAAGGGGCTGTTTGAAACCCTTTTCTCACATTTGTATAATGTGGTCACCTTCACTAGTAGCTTATGGTGACCAACTTGCAACTTATAAGCCCCAACATCTAATTTATCAGATTTATTTTTAATGTTGTATAACCTAGCAATCGTGAGACGTTCGTAATACCGCTATTGAGGAGTGAGATAACCCGATGAAGAGTCCACATAAAGAGCGCCTTTATCGCCGCATGAGGCAATACCATCGTCACCATCAGTGGCAGTTGGGCAACGACGGGTTATTCATCCCGCATGCGTACCCCAAGCTCCTAAATCTGTCCTGGTGGGATGATGTGGGCTTTATTTTGAATGGGCGTCGCATCATGGTTTGGTGGATTCATCCGCGCATGAAATATACTGATGCTATCAATGATCTGGCTTGGCAAGAAGCTGGCGATCCACCGTTACATGGTGCCGTTCTATTTGAACACAGCGAAAAACAATGGAAGAAAGTTGGGCGTTCACGAAAGAAAGTGATTTCTTATGTTACACGTCAGACACCAGATGCTCAATGGGCTTACTACGACAAACTGAACAGCATCGAAATGCGCATGCAATCCGAAGGCATTGATTTAGTTATTCGTCCATCACTATCAATAGAAATCTTACCTTGGTGCAGGGGTATCAGTCTCTGCGCGCCAATAGAGGTGCGCGACAAAAAAGCGTTAAGTGATTTAGCTGCGCTGGCAAAGCGATTGATCAAAGGCGAAACAACGTTAATCAAGGAGTTTCCAAAATACCAATATGGACGAGAAGATTGGCTATCGGAAGCTAATTTGCGCATCAAAGACAGAGAAGCAAGGGATGAAAGAGTTTGATGAACCTACATCCTAAGACCTTTGCACGGCAACCAGTTGATTTTACGGTAAAAATTCTGTATAATTCGTTCATTATCAATAACTTACAAGTTAATCCATGAGCTTCTCAGA
>JAYWDZ010000411.1:0-2845 GCA_043779595.1 Nitrosomonadales bacterium | reverse complement strand
AACCGCAAGACCGCCACCAAAGGCAGCCTGGTCGCGAATACCAATACGCGTTACTACAACTACGTCACCGGCACCAACCGGCTGCAAGACATCCGCATCGGCTCAGCAGCAGGCACGCTCGAATCCGGCTTCACGAACGACTTCGAGGGAAGACTCACCAGCCAGACCGGAGTGGGCGCGAAGAACCTGACCTGGGACGCCAAGGGACGTGTGAAGACGCTGGGGAGTGAAACCTACAGCTACGACCCGATGGACTATCGCATCGGCCGCAGCGGCGGCGCACTGGGCAGCCTCGACTATTACCTCGAAGGCGAGCACCTCGAGTCGATCTACTCGGGCGCGAACCTGCAGGCCAAATACCTCAGAGGCAGCAGCATCGACGAACTGGTGGCGGGCTATCTGTACGACACCGATGCGAAGCTGAAACCCTATCTGTTTCATCACGACAATGTGAACAGCGCGACGGCGGTGAGTGGGCATAACGGCGGGACAATACAGAGCACGACGTACGGGGCGTTTGGTAATGTCTTGAGCACGACGGGGGCGAGTCCGAACCGGTTGGGGTACACCGGGCGGGAGAGTGATGGGACGGGGCTGTACTATTACAGAGCACGGTATTACGACCCCAACCGTGGACAGTTCATCAGCGAAGACCCGCTGGGGTTTCAAGCCGGGATCAACTTCTATGCGTATGTCGGGAATAATCCCCTAAATGCTAATGATCCCTCCGGTTTGGTGTTGGAACCTGTGGGTCTTCCTGGTCCTGGTGGCAAGATCAGAACTTATTATTTCGATTCCAACATTGCGTCAAATGTCGTGAATTTCATCGGTGATGCGCGGGCAGCCGGCTACTCACTCCAGGTTTCCGGTCCACGGTCAGCATTCAGGACGCCGGAAATGCAAGCCAGCTTGCGGCAAGAAAAAGCGGCAGGCGGAAACCCGAATCCTGTAGGCGGTAATCTCAGCCTCCATCGAGCAGGATTCGCGGTGGATGTGTCTGGTACTTCATTAAAATCGGTTGATGCAATCGGTCGTGTCGAAATCGAGAATATTGCGCTTATGAATAACTTGTCTCCCTACAATAGAACGCGCTCAACTGGATTCTATCCTGGCACTGTTGACCCGCCTCATTTTGAAGCCAATCCCAAGAGCTACGGATACGCGAACATTCAAGAGGCGATAACCGAGAATTCTGCTGATTATGCTTCATTGAAAGGCATTGTAATGGGCAATAGCCTGGGTTTCGGAATGGCTGGCAATGATTCTGCCGCCGGTGGTTTCCTTCTCTACCCTAACAAATCCAACACCAACATGATGCGATCGGTTTATGGGAAATAGAAAGCCCATGTTCTTGCTTATAGCCATCGCTCTTTTCGTGGAGATTGCGATTGCTTCATTTTATGCTCATGCAGGCCACGGGCCGATAGTCGGCGATATTAGGGTTGCCGAGTATGAGCAGCGCGATGGAGAGTTATCAAGCCTCTATTCACTCCGTCGCGTTACTGAAAATGACATTGGCATGTGGAATACCGTAGATACATCGATATTCTTCTTTGTTGATGTGAACGGAGATTCGGACGCCTGGTATGAAGACGTTTCGCTGCGGCTTGTGGCGAGCGGCAAAAAAAGAAAGAAACAAGTCGAGTCCGTATCCTTGGGCGTGTTTGATCAGAAAGGGAATTACCATATACCGTTTGTGGTTCATGGGCCCTTTTGTGAACCACTGGTCATTCGAGTGGAATTGATTAAGAAAGGGAAGGTTATTTCCCAGGGTGGCGGGGAATTGCCTTTCGCTTGCGGAGAGTGATATGCATATGTCGGGAATAATCCCACAAATGCGAATGATCCGAGTGGGTTTTGTCCTCCTCAGGCTTGTGTGAATGCATTAGCCGAGGCAGGCAAGAACGCTACCTCATTGGCAAGGGCTAACGCTAACTGGGGCGTGATTCAGTCTGCGGCAGCAACCCAAGGGATAGACCCGGCCTTGCTTGCAGCGATAGGTGTACGTGAGACCGGTTTCAAAAACATTGGACAAATAGGTGGCGGCAAAGGTGCGGGGGTATTCCAGATTGATCTTGGACAGAATCCAAATGTCACGTCAGCCCAAGCATATAACATTCCATTCGCTGCGAATTTTGCAGCGAACATGTTGGCAACAAACATGGATAAATTAGCGACTGCGTACCCGAACCTCAACTCAACACAGCTACTGCAAGCGACTGCCGCATCCTACAACTTTGGCAGAGGGAACATAAGCGGAAATCCGAACACAATAGACGTAGGAACTACTGGCGGCAACTACGGAAGCAATGTCCTTGGTCTCATGACCTGCTTCCAAGCTTGTACGGCTAGCAATGTGGGTGGTGCTGCAGGAGGCTTCTTGATTTACCCAAACAAGCCAAATAATAATATGTCCATAAGCGTTTATTCAAAGTAGCAAATTGGGACCGGGGAAAGAGGAGACCTTCTCAGGTGCATGATGGTGAAAACAGCTGAATCTTGATGGGAAATGTCTTGAGAATACGTAACTTCGCTACTGCCGTATTGATCTGTTCGGGGCTTCTCGTGGCAGTCAGCATAGGGAACGCTCAGCAGGGAGCGTCTACTCCCACAGCTGAAGCAACGGAGTCTCTGAAAAAATTTCTTAGGACTCTGGATGATGACAGGACGGCGCGATACGTGTTAGCCCTCCGGGATCTCAACGGCGATGGAACCCCAGAAGCGATTGTCTACCTGATAGGTAGCAGGTGTGGAAGTGGCGGATGTAGCACGTTTATCCTGACTCCAAACGGTAGTTCCTGGAGAATCGTGACAAACATCAGAATTACGCGGCCTCCAGTTTACG
>JAYWDZ010000410.1:0-2865 GCA_043779595.1 Nitrosomonadales bacterium | reverse complement strand
GATTCGGCAGTTTGATTCGGCATATGCTCAATGACCGAAATACAAAAAGCACAATCAAATGAATTGTTCTTAAGACTTACTCCTTCCACTCCCTGGTTGATGAGGGTGACATTGGTTTTAAACAATGAGTTGAGGCGGTCCGTAGTCACTTTGTTTACAGGCTAGCCCAGTCTCTCCATACCTGGGTCTATATTTGTAACGTGCATACTGCTTTTGGAGAGCACAAACTGGAAACCACTTAACCCTCCCCCTATCTCCAGAACACGCATATCGGGTTTGAGGTTTGCGCTAAAGAACGCCCAGGGATATTCAAACATTCTCGTATCATTATTTGGTTGCAGACTGAACAAACCTTTCTTGCTATTTACTTCTGATGTCGGACTAAATTTTTTCTTAATATTTTCAAACCAGCGCGTAGGACGGCCAAACGGAGAGCCCCACTTCTTATTCCAAGCCATATAGGAATATGGCATTTCTTTTTTTGCGATCATGGCTAAGTTACGCCTAAGTAGTTGGGGCTATGGACACTGGGATCAAGCGGGTTTGCTCGGAATGGTCTCAGACATCTGTAAATCCGGAAGAAGCCAGAAATCCTCCATGCGAGGATAGAAATTAGTTTGCAAGCACGCCATGAATGCGGCGTATGCATAAGCCTGAGACTTTACGACGCCCCCTCGATCCCCAGTTCAATGCGCGCTTCATTTTTCTCGTGATACCTGGTATTCGTAGCCTCAATCATCTTCTGCACAAGGGCATTCATCCGGGTTGTGGCCTCCCATCCCAGTTTTTTCTTTGCGCGAAAGGGATCGGCGCGGCTGATTTTGATGTCGCTGGGCCGCAAAAATAAGTTGGTATCAGTATCCACATGTTGATGCCAATCCAGCCCCAAGCTGGAAAATACTGTAGACACAAAGTCCTCAAGGCTATTGGTCTCGCCGGTGGCGATCACAAAATCCTCTGCCTCAGCCTGCTGAAGCATTTGCCACATCGCAACCACATATTCAGGGGCCCAGCCCCAATCGCGCTGAACGTTGAGATTGCCGAGCTGAAGGCGCTCAGCGTTACCGGCGCGAATCCTGCAGGCGGTGCGGACGATCTTCTGGGTTACAAATCGCTCGGGCCTAAGAGGCGATTCATGATTAAAGAGAATCCCGGTGCAGGCGAATACGCCATAAGCTTCACGGTAGTTTGCCACTTCCCAATGGGCCGTCGCCTTTGCTACGGCATAGGGGCTACGGGGCCGAAAGGGCGTGTCTTCATTTGCAGCCATTTCGCCCGTATTACCGAAGCATTCACTGGACCCTGCATTGTACAAACGGCTTTTCATACCCATAAACCGTATGCCTTCCAACAGATTGAGTGTGCCCACTGCTATGCTTTCGAGCGTCTCGACCGGCTGATCAAATGAAAGGGCGACCGAGCTTTGACCGGACAAGTTATAAATTTCGTCAGGCTTAACACGATCCAGTACCTGAAGCACACTCCGAAAATCATTGATCGCCATCGACATCATCTTCACTTTAGCGGTGATGCCTAATTGCTCAAGATTTCGGAAGCCGCCCATCTGCGAGTCGCGCGAGGTGCCATATACCTCATACCCTTTCTCCAGCAGTAGTCGCGCGAGGTAGGCGCCATCCTGGCCGGATACGCCACAGATCAGCGCCTTTGTCATCAATTGTTTCCTTCCGCTCTGTTATTCGAAGATACGACTACTGACCGACCACTCGCCCCCTCAAAATTGCTGGCTATATTGAGGGAGGGCTTCTCAACGGAAATATCCCATTTGCCTTGAATGGCAAAAAAGCCTGCTTCCTGCGCACTCGAAACGGATGTATTGGGCGAAGTGATATGAAATTGCAGAATACCTTCTGCATAATAGATAAGCACCATCATCTCGCCTACAGACACGCCTATGCGCAAAGAGTATCGTCTCGGTAAAAGCGGCAAGCAGGGGATATGCAATTTAACAGTCACTTCGCCCGGGTCTAGAGCCACCGGGGGGAAATCGTCGATCCAGTTATTGGTTGCCAGGTAAATAAAATCAATGGTGTGGAATCCGATACCAAAATTTATCTGATTCAAGCGTTTGTTCACGCGATAAGTCATTTCGATGGTGGCACTGTCACCACTGGTGATGTGCTCTACAGAATTGCCATTGTTATCCGTAAACCGGACCCCCATAAGATCAATATCACCTGTTTTCATTTCGTGCGCATGTGCGGAATGGGTCACCTTTATTTTGTCATCGTTAATCTCGAAGAAACGATTGCAAACTTCGGCGGGCGAGCCATCCATGAGTACCCGCCCTCTGCCTAGCAGAATGACTCTATTGCACAAACGTTCGACTTGCCGGATGTTATGGGAAACGACCAACACAGTCTTGCCCTGCTGCTTGATCATGTCTTCCATACGGTCAAAACATTTGCGCTGAAATGCCAGATCACCGACTGCGAGCACTTCGTCCACGATCAAAATTTCGGATTCAACGCTGGTAGCCACGGCAAATGCCAGCTTGACCTGCATGCCTGAACTGTAACGCTTGACCGGGGTGTCGATGAATTCTGCCATCTCGGCAAAATCGACGATCTCATCGAATTTCTGATCGATCTCCTGTCGCGACATACCCAGGATAGCGCCGTTAAGATACACATTTTCGCGCCCGGTGAAATCAGGTACAAAGCCAGCGCCGACTTCGATCAATGGAGCGATGCGGCCGCCCACCCTGACCGTTCCATGCGTGGGGGTGCTGATCTTTGCGAGCATCTTGAGCAGGGTACTCTTGCCCGCACCATTATGCCCAATGATGCCGACCACCTCGCCAGGTTCGATAGAAAAACTGACATCGTCCAGCGCCTTGAATAGCGG
>JAYWDZ010000409.1:0-2865 GCA_043779595.1 Nitrosomonadales bacterium | reverse complement strand
AATACCCGTTACCCGTCGCTAAAACGCCCATCAAACCCAGTAGCCGCGACCTTTCTGCCGCTGGCTTGCGCGCGTTCTTCAACATTGCGCGCGACTGGAATCTGAGCACCGACGAGCAGATGGTGCTGCTGGGTGCGCCAGGGCGGTCGACGTTTTTTAAATGGAAATCCGCGCCCGAGGCCGCCGAGCTCAAGCGCGATACGCTGGAGCGCTTGTCGTATCTGCTTGGTATTTACAAAGCGTTGCAGGTGCTGTTGCCCGCCACGGCTGCGGCCGATGCGTGGATTAAAAAGCCCAATGACGCGCCGCTTTTTGCTGGCCAAAGTGCGCTGGCGCGCATGCTCGGCGGCAACGTGGCCGACCTAGTCGCCGTGCGCCAGTATCTGGATGCACGGCGCGGCGGCTGGGGTTGACCTACCCCACCACCGCGCTTAACTGGCGCCCGGCTTACCGCGTCATCCCCAGCCGCTTTCCTTCGGTGGGTCTATTTGAGCGCGTCGCCAGCCCGGCGGATTTTGACGCGCTGTATGCGCTGGAGGCGATGACCAATCCCCGCATCCGCGCCGAAGTCGGCGAGATCAGCCTGGTGCCTGCAGACGAGCGGCTGTTTGGCCCCGGCAGTACCTGCATCATGGCCGCCTTCACGCATCGCAATCCGCAGGGCAGCCGCTTCAGCGACGGCAGCTACGGCGTGTTTTATTGCGCGCGCAAGCGCGACACCGCCATCGCCGAAACCCGCCATCACGCCGCGCTGTTCATGCAGGCCACGCGCGAGCCGCCGATGCGCTTGCAAATGCGGCTTTATACCGTGCAAGCCAAAGGCAAGGTCGTCGACCTGCGAGCGGCCAGCCAGGCCGAGCCCCGCATCGTCGACCCCGACGATTACGCCTATGCCCAGCGCATCGGCCGAAAACTCCGGGCAGACGGCGCACACGGCATTGTGTATCCGTCCGTACGCCACCCAGGCGGCACCTGCCTCGCGGCCTTGCGCACCGGCCTGCTGAGCCACTGCCTGCACGCGGCGTATCTGGAATACAACTGGAACGGCGGGGCGATGGATGCGGTGTTTGAGGTGAATCAGTTGAGGTGAGTTTGCCGATATGTTCGTGGGGTATGCGAAGATTCGGCACATAACAAATAAGGGGGCGTCTTGGTTCCACAGCTTGCGTATCGCTTAAGGCAGTCAGTCTTATAAGGCAGTCAGTCTTAGCATTGTCTTTCTCGGGAAAAATGTTCAATAGAGGATTGGCCAATGACTGATAAGAAAATCACTTCTATCGCAGATATGATTAAGGAGCTTAAGAAAGTGACTGACTCAAGTCGGGGTCCCTCGTGGTATCGTGACCATGCAGATATGAGTTGGAAGTTACAGCCCCACTATGATCGACTTAAAAGCCCCTCAAGAGAAACGGAGCTACTCAATCAGTTTAGGTAAAATGCTAACTTACTTCTTACTCAGGCTCCCGCATTGCCAAACGATTTTGGCTGGATGTTCTTAAGGACACGCTGATTTATTCGCTGACCGAGGTATCAAAGTAATTACTGGTTTGCGACAATCACCATTGTGATGACGGAACGAAAGATAGAGATGCAACGGAGCTTTTCTGACCTGGAGTACGCGGCCAAGAAGAAGGTAACGCGACGTGATCGGTTTTTGGGTGAGATCAATGCTGTGACGCCGTGGTCTGCGCTGGTGGCCGAGCTGGAGCCGTTCTACCCTCGGGGCGAGGGACGGGGTCGGCCCCCGATTGGACTGGAACGCATGCTGCGTATGTATATCGCCCAACAATGCTTTGGCTTGTCCGATGAAGGAACGGAAGATGCCCTCTACGACAGTCAGGCGATTCGTGGCTTCGTCGGCATTGACCTTGCCCACGAAGCGGCACCCGATGCCACAACCCTGCTCAAATTCCGCCGCCTGCTGGAAACGCACATGCTGACCGAGCGTATCTTTGCAGCAATCAACGTGCATTTGGCCGTCAAGGGCTTGATGCTCAAGGAAGGCACGGTGGTGGATGCCACCATCATCGCTGCACCGTCTTCCACGAAGAACCTGACCGGTGCGCGCGATCCCGAAATGCACCAGACCCAGAAAGGTAACCAGTGGCACTTCGGCATGAAGGCGCACATTGGTGTCGATGTGGACTCCGGACTGATCCACACGGTCGTCACCACCGCCGCTCATGTCAGCGACGTCACCCAAGCCCACGCCCTGCTGCACGGTGAAGAGACGACAGTCTTTGGTGATGCGGGCTATCAAGGCGTTGAAAAGCGGGAAGAGAATCAGAACACCGACGTAACTTGGTATGTGGCCTTGCGGCCGGGTAAACGCCGCGCGTTGCCGGACACCGAGAGTGGGCGCCTGCGCGAACGGATCGAGCAACAGAAGGCCCGCGTCCGTGCCAAAGTGGAGCACCCCTTCCACATCGTCAAGAATGTGTTCGCGTTCAAGAAGGCGCGTTATCGCGGATTGGCCAAGAATGCTGCGCAACTCTTCGCGTTGTTTGGCTTGGCGAATCTGCTAATTGCCAAGCGGCGATTGTTTGCACTTCACGCCCAAGGTGCGTCCTGAGGTGGCGAACGAGGGTGAAATACACCGGTTAACCGCGAATTGCACGTTCCTGAGGGACTCAATAAGAAAATCCTCCCTCGATTCGTCACACCCTCGGAAAACCTCGGCTGAACAATGTTAGTCATCAATAAATTACTGAATTGTTCAGCGTATCCCTAGCGCTACCCCCTAAACCTCACCCCTGCGTATCCCCCTTGGCCGCCAGCTCAAACAACTTCCGATCATCGTCCCGCGTCCAGCAAGTTATGCGAGGCCTTGTCGTAACGCCGCCGTACTTCCGGACCTGGTTCCAA
>JAYWDZ010000408.1:0-2873 GCA_043779595.1 Nitrosomonadales bacterium | reverse complement strand
CCCAGCTCAATGTCATTGCGCCGCCTGCGAGCCCAAGGAATACTGCAGCACGCATGACGGCCAGCACCAGCACGCCAGACATCGCGATCATGACACGGGTGCGCATGGATTTGAGTTCCTGCTCTGGCGACTCGAAGGTGCGCTGGCAGCCTACGCTGCAAAAAAAGTAGGTTCTTCCAGCACGTTCGGTTTTGAGCGATGTTGATTTGTCTACCATCATGCCGCAGATCGGATCTTTTGCTTTTTCCCCGGTGGTTATTGATACTTTTGCTTCGGTCATGCCATGGACATGGTGTTGAGCATGATCATGACTGTGGGATGTCTCCTCAGATGCTTTGCCGATCCCTGCGTACTTGTCCGGACTAGCCTCGAACTCATGCTGGCAATGTGATGAGCAGAAATACCAGATTTTGCCTACGTGAACGGTGGTGCCTGCGGCCGATTTCTCGTCCACCGTCATTCCACATACTGGATCAATTGCCATGAAATTCCTTTTATTATCAGGATAACTTATTGTAAAGGGGCTCATAAGATTAACTGGCCTTTTTGTTATCATTTCTGATGTTGATGAAAATTCTTTTCATTATATACCTCCAGACTTCCGACTTCGACTTCCTCCTCGTAGTGAATGAACGCGCGGTACAGTTGTTCCATCCATCCCTCACCCAAGTCTACGCCGATTTCAGTCATCTTCGCCTCAATCTGTTCGGCTGTAATCTGCAACAAGTCATAAGTGATCTCGATCTTGTCAACATTGACTGTGATAGATTTGATACCCATCATCGCCTGCAATGATCCAATCAGACTATCGGCTTGGCTTGGGGACAAGAATCGGGCTACGTTTAGCCGCCGTTGTTTTAGCACCTCCAACCCTTCCTGTTTTGGGGCTTTCTGGCCGGGGAATCCGATGAACAAGTGGGGATTCGCCAAAAAGCGATCCCGGCACTGGATCGAACAAAAGGCGAAGCGCGACTGCAAATACTCAGTGACGTACATGTGGGGCTCTACCTGCATGCCGCACACGGGGTCTTTCATCAACGTGCTCATTTTCTCTCCTTCCTGTCAAATAGTGCTCAAAGTCTTCTTTCAAAGTGGTTCGCCGTGACGTGTATCACTCCATTCAGTTTGAATCGCATCTGTTAGATTTGCTGGGCGCAACCTGCGTAGCGTATTCCGACGTGCTCTCCACTAAACTCATATCTCTCGACATTCAACACTATAGTCTCCAATTAATTATTAACAAAATGGCGATATTTCAGCTAAATTATAAAAGCTGTGAGTAACACACAAGTCAAGCATTACATTTCTTCAACCACCTTGACGGCATCGAGAAGCTAAGCATGTTGCATAGTAGGCCGTTATCAGTTTTGGTAGTATTTAGCCTGCGAGATAAGTTTCCCTGCCAAAGGATTTTTTTCACTGTGGGCAACCCCCGTCCTTGTCGCGAATCAGTACAACGATGGCTCTGCCCGGCACTCGATAATGCAACGACTGCAAGAGGCTTTCGTTGCCAGGCTCGAGAAAGTCGAACGGACTTTCGAGGCTGGTATCGACCACTCGTCGCCACTCGTTTGTTGCGCCCTCCTGTATCTGAAAAGTTAGTTCCGCCCAATAAGCATTGATCATCACATAGATGTCGATGTCCCGTTGTGATCCGCCGCGCAGGGCAAAGGCGAGGCTGCAGGAATCGTATGCAAGGTCAGCATCGCGACCTACCCCATACCAACGGACATCCTCCCGCCAGAACCGGCTCCTCGCCAACGAAGGATGCGCCTTGCGAAACGCAATCATAAGCTTGAAGAAGCGGAACATGTCCGAGTTTTCGTTCAGCCGTTCCCAATCAACCCAACCAACTTCGTTGTCCTGATTATAAGGATTATTGTTTCCGGCCTGCGTGTGCATGAACTCATCCCCGGCGCGGAACATGGGCGTCCCGTTCGAAAGGAATAGCAGGCAACAGAAATTCTTAATCTGTTGCTTGCGCAGTTTCACGACCTCCTGCGGCACGCCATAGTCGCCTTCCCAGCCACAGTTCCAACTGTAGTTTTCCGTCATGCCGTCCGTGTTGCCGTGGCCATTGGGCCAGTTGTGCTTCTCGTTGTAGGCAACCATATCGTAGAGAGTGAATCCATCATGTGTGGTGATGTAATTGACGCTCTGATGTGGGTGATAGGCATTCATCCGATCATCTGGGAACAAATCGTCGCTGCCATACAGGCGGCGCATCAGGGTCGGCACCATGCCGTGATCTCCTTTTACAAAGCGCCGGAGATCGTCCCGGTATTTGCCGTTCCACTGGCAAGCCATGATCCCCGGAAATGCCCGACCCAGTTGATACACCCCATCGGCGTCCCATGGCTCGGCGATTAGTCGCAGGCTCGCCAGATTCGGGTCGGAGGCCATGTCGCTGAGTAGCGGCACGTCGCTTACATTGACCGATCCGTTCGGGTTTCGGGTAAAGAGGGAAGCGAGGTCGAAGCGAAATCCGTCGACATGCATCTCTTGCGCCCAATGGCGGACGCTGTCCACGATCATTTTGCGGACATAGCGGTTCGCACAATTGAGCGTGTTGCCAGTGCCGGAGAAATTTTCGTAGGGCGCGCCTAGTCGATCCGACATGAGATAGTAGGTGCTGTTGTCGATACCTTTATAACTATAGACTGGTCCCAAGTGATTGCCCTCGCCTGTGTGATTGTAAACAACGTCGAGGATCACCTCGATATCCGCTTGGTGCAGTGCTTTGACCATTTTGCGAAACTCGTTGTGTTGCGCCTTGACCGTGTCCTCACTGAGATAGCCATGATGGGGGCTAAATAAGTTAAGTGGCATGTAGCCCCAGTAATTGCCGTCGGAAGAGTCGTATTGGAACACCG
>JAYWDZ010000407.1:0-7127 GCA_043779595.1 Nitrosomonadales bacterium | reverse complement strand
GGAGACATGGCCGAGAGGTTGAAGGTACTCCCCTGCTAAGGGAGCATACGGGCAAAACCTGTATCGAGGGTTCGAATCCCTCTGTCTCCGCCAGCAATAAATGCGTATAATCCGCAAGCTTAAATTCAGTGCCAAAGTAGTGGCATAAATCAAAAATGCGCCGGTAGCTCAGCTGGATAGAGTACTTGGCTACGAACCAAGGGGTCAGGAGTTCGAATCTCTTCCGGCGCACCAATAGATCAATGGGTTAGCTTAGGCTAGCCCCGTTTTTTTCTGCCACCGTAGCCAAATCGTAACCCCCTTTCACAACATGCAGACCCAGGCCCGGCACCCGGTCCACATAATTGGCCAAGTGTTCACTGGACAGGTGCGCATATCGCCTCACCATGTCCACTGACTCCCAGCCACCCAACTCCTGCAAAGCATGAAGCGGAGTGCCTGTATTTTTACCGGCAAACTTATCACCGGCGACCTTCGTTCATTTGATCTAGGACCGTTTTTCCACCCCCCTCAGGTGCATACATCCCATTTCTGCTGCGTGTACCTTAAGCGGTAACATACTAAATACGACGAGGAGTCTCCAATGACCATTGATGTGCGTAAAGGGCAGGCACCTCCGATGCTCACACGTGAAGAATTCGGTGTGCGCTTCCGCGCACCCTACCTTGACCCGCTGTTCAATGTCGAAGCTGACGGCCTCGCCCGCCTGGAAGAAATTGCGTGGCGTACCTACCAGGAAGGCCGCAAATGGCCTGTCACCCGTAAGGCCGGTGCGGGGTTTGCAGACCCGGGTTTTGAGTTATCGGAAGAATGGCTCGCAACCTGCCAGCGCCTTGAGGAAGCGCAAACGAGCTGGTCGGCCCCCGCTAGCCCTACCCGCGTATTGCTGATTTGCGGGTCCGCGCGCAACGATGGCACCTGCCCTGGCGAAATGTCCAAAACCTTTCGTCTGCTAAATATTATTCGCGAGACGTTTAACGATACAAACGTGCTGACGGACACGCTGGATTTAAGCTTGCTGTCTTCGGAATACGGGCGACACATCCACCCCTGCAAGGGCTGCGTTTCAACCGCCATGCCGCTGTGTCACTGGCCCTGCTCGTGCTATCCAAATTATGGGCAGAACCAGACCAACGACTGGATGGCAGAAATCTACGAACGCTGGACCCAGGCCCACGCCGTGATCATCGTCTCGCCTGTTTACTGGTATCAAAGCCCCAGCCCGTTAAAACTGATGATCGACCGGCTGGTCTGCGCCGACGGCGGCAATCCGGATCCCACGACCACCGCCGGAAAAGATCCGGCCAAAGCCAAAGCGTTGGAGATGGCGGGCTGGGACTATCCCAAACACCTGGCAGGACGCGTATATGGTTTGCTCGTGCATGGCGATGTCGCCGGGATCGAAGGCTCGCGACGCGGACTCTCAGACTGGCTCGACTGGATGGGACTGATCGATGCCGGCGCGCTCGCCAGACTTGATCGTTACATCGGCTATTTCGAGCCTTATGCCACCAGCCATGCAAGCCTGGACAGCGATACCCCCATCCAGGAAGAGGCGCGGAATGTAGGCCGGGCAGTATTGCACGCAGTGAAAGCGCTAAGAGTGGGGCAATTGGACGTAATGCAACCGGGGCTTAGTTCGCCTCGACCTAAATGATCGCAGAGCATACTTGTAATACTTGCGATAACGGACGTGTACCTTCTACTGAGAATGACGTCCCGTATGCGAATACAATTCGAGGCTACGAAATAATACAGCTTGGTCCACGCATCAATGCAGATGGTTAGCTGTCCCAAATTTATCCACCAACGAAAGGGAATTACTAATGAAAAAAATATTACTTGCTGTTGCCATCGCTTCGAGTCTGGTTGGCTGTGCCTCGGTGCCTATGGGCGATGCTAAGCAGGACGCAGCGTTAAAAACATTTTCGGTTCCAGCGGATAAGGTGGGTGTTTACATTTACCGCAATGAATCAATGGGCGGTGCGGTAAAGATGGACGTAGAACTGGACGGTCAGCCCATTGGCCAAACTGCTGCTAATACATACCTATATAAAGAAGTTGCCCCAGGTAAGCACACGATAAGCTCCAAGGCCGAGAATACCGATTCCGTTGAAATCGACGCAAAACCTGGAACGCTGAGCTACATCTGGCAAGAAGTAAAAATGGGTGTTTTGTATGCGCGCACCAAACTTCATCTGGTAGACGAAACCCAGGGCAAAAAAGGCGTGCTTGAGACAAAGCTGGCTGAAACCAAATAACAGCTACTCCCATTACCCAGAACGCTAATATTCATCTATTGGTTTTGTGTCAATCGTCGCCGCGTAGCGGAAAAATGCTAAGGCTTAACAGTTCTTTCAGCAGCGCAAATAGGCAGCTAGAAACTATTCGGACGCCCGCCATAGCACAGCCAATTCAAAATAGGTTGTCTTAACGACCAAACAATGGCGGTACGTATACATGTGCTAACAGGAGTAATGGTTTGAACATTTTGATCAAAGCAATTGTGTTAGTGAGTATATGCGCTGGAGTATCCACTGTAGCGTATCCACAAGATATGACTACCTATTTGGATACCAGCCAGGCGTTCGAACGCATCGTCACTGATAAGATTCAGAGCCATCGTATGCCAAGAATTGAAGATAAAAATGTAGCTGAAATGATTTCAACATTATCCGATAGCGAACGATTTTTAGATTCGATCCCATACCATCTTAAAGATATTGACTTTTTAATGAAGGTTTGCGAAAAAGCCAATGCTGCAGTGATGTCGTATTCACTCTTTGATTTAAAAAATAATATTGATAATAAGGCAGATCCCAAAGTAGTTGCGTTGCAAGTCGCTGAACTTATGGAGCGAAATATTCAATCCTTTCAAGATGAGCTAGCCCAATTACAACCATTTACAGTTCGTTGTATGGCTAAACAGATTCCTCTGATAACAGAGTTCTTACAATCTCTTAAACCAGAAGAGTTTACAAATGTTCGGCGAGAGGGGGTAAAGAAAATGCGTGAGGGAATGTTTGGTTCGTATTTCGGTTTTCTTCAAATCACCAACAATCTGTCATTAAAAGAGTCATACCGTGCAAATTTACTTAAGGCAATCAGCGAGACTGCTACTCTGAATTCTTCCATTTTGCATCTTAAAGAACGTCGTCAAATCCTTGATCTAGTAATTGCAATAAAGGACAAAGCTTCGGATAGCATGCATAGTCACCTTGAAAAAATTGCCCAAGCAATGAGTCAGACAGGCTGTGAGGGGTTATGTAAATTTTAACCCTTGGATTTTAATCATGAACAAACCAATTACAAAAGGTGCACACCTTGGGCTTACCGTATCGAAGTTAGAAGAAAGCGCAAATTTCTTACTGCCTTACTCGGCTCGAAAGAGGTGAAGCGAAATGAAGAATATCCAGCCATTTATGTAAGCGATGGCAGCATCATGCTGACCCTGTGAGCGATTAAAGAGAAGCCATCCCTCCTTTTTTAATGGACGTAAAAATATTGGGCTGCACCACATGGCTTTTAATGTGAAAGTGAAGATTACCTAAACGATCTTCACAAACGCCTATCGGGCAATGGCATCAAAATTGAATTTCTCCGTAGCAATTAGCGCAAGGCCTGCGAAACATATGATGTGTTATGAGCCAAATGGCATTCGAATTGAGTTCATATGGTTAGGGAAGTAATACACCTAAGCATAACGAGCCCCTAGCATGTGTTGGGTGAGCAGTCCATCACTTATCGCGTTTACGTAAAGACCATGGATCTGAGCGTTAAAAGTCGGCTGTTTAATTCTTTATCAAAGGATGGTTATGAAGACATTTACCCGTGCTATTTTTTTCATATTGCTTGAAGCGCTCGCGATTACAAGCGGCGTGGCACTCGCGCAAGACACGCTGCATGTTTATGGCCCGGGTGGTCCAGCCCCTGCGGTAAAAGAAGCAGCAGCCGTTTTTGAAAAACAGACAGGAATCAAGGTCGAGGTCACGTCTGGTCCGACCCCGGAATGGATCGCGAAGGCAAAAACCGACGCAGACATCATCTACAGCGGTTCAGAAACCATGATGACTGATTTTGTGCTGGCTTTAGACGGCCGTGTGAACGAATCGGAAGTGCGCCCGTTATATCTGCGGCCTTTGTCGATTCTCGTACGGCCCGGCAACCCCAAGCGAATCACGGGCGTCAAAGATATTCTTAACCCAGGTATAAAAGTGCTTGTTGTAAATGGGGCGGGCCAAAATGGTGTGTGGGAAGATATGGCAGGACGAAAAGGCGATATCAGCACGGTTAAGAGTTTACGTAACAATATTGTTGGCTATGCAAAAAACAGCGCAGAAGCCCGCCGACAATGGATAGAAAAACCGGAAATCGACGCTTGGTTAATCTGGAAAATTTGGCAGGTCGCTAATCCCAAATTAGCCGAGGTGATCAAAATTGAACCCGAGTATGCAATTTATCGCGATACGGGCGTGGTGCTTACGACACAAGGAAAAACAAAAAAAACTTCGCAGCAGTTTATTGATTTTCTTTCGTCCCCCGAGGGCGCAAAGATTTTCAGGAAATGGGGCTGGATCGCTTAACGCTCAAATACCTTAAAATTTTTTCGAATTTGTTTTGACTGTGCATCACCGTCAAAATACAAGACTGCGCGCTCAAGAAATTGGATTTATCATCAGTCTGGAATGACGCATAGGGTGTCAACCCTTGATGCCCACAGCACGCTCATTTCACGTGCTGGTCTACAACTCTACTGCACCACTTTATGCGGCACCTGATATGCGTTTTAAACTTGTCTTAACTGCAACTGTATTGTTTCTGGCGGGTGTGGGTAGTGGCGGTTACCTTTTCTCCAAAAGTTTACCCCGGTCGTTCTTAAACACGGCTGAATGCGGTGATCATTGCTATAGCCCGTCAGAGATCGCAGGCCTGGTAACCTCGGTGGCAGTGCTGCGTGCGCCGTACCTGATTCCCGGCGTAGTTTTGGAGTCTGGTACATGCCTGTCCATCCGCTACCCTAAACCAAAAGCAAGAATCCATTACGTTTTGTTCCCCAAGCACGATGTGAAGAACATCGCTACGCTTACCCCACAAGATATCCCGTATGTTGTGGGCTGTTTTGCGATGGTTCGAGAACTGGTTTTGCGGGACAATCTCAGTACGTATGAGGTGCATACGAATGGTCCTGGCAAGCAAGAAATTGCCTACCTGCATTTCCATCTCACTGCAGAATGATTACCTGGAAGCTTAATTTCACCGGAGTCCGTCGTGCATAAACTTCTAATGCCAATTGTTGCCTGCCTGGTCTTGAACGGATGCGCAAACCTTGAACATGCGTCGACCGAGCCACGGGTCAGTGTGTACAAGTATGTGGGTTCGGTGCAGTGCAAAGGCGGCGGTATGCCCTTGGCGACGATGATGCGTCAGCTGAGCGATGCGGGTATTCCCGCGCTCAATGTGAGCTGCGGCCGAGATGGCAAAATTTACTCCGCAATGTGTGGAGCGGCTGACGGGCACATTGGTGTTTTGGAGGTGCCCGCAGCTAAAGCTTCGGCTGCGGAGACGTTAGGTTTTGGGCTATTAAGCAGCTTGCCGGAAGCCACGAAAGTGGCGTGCCCATAAGTTAGCCAGTGCTCGGTGACAGATGCTTGGCATTCTGTACATCGTATCTGGGTACAGATAGCAAAACGCCCAAACATTCTTGTGCCAGAAATCGAATGTAGTTTTTAAAATCGTGGGCTCACCCGTAAACGCGGACCTATTTCGGTTTAACCATCCAATGCTATGAACGATTGCCACTTTATTTCTCCGCATGTTCGCGCCATAGCACCGTATCAACCCGGCAAACCGATTGCAGAACTTGCGCGCGAAATGGGCTTGAATGAGACCGATATCATTAAGCTCGCATCCAACGAAAATCCGCTAGGCCCAAGCCCGCGCGCGTTAGCAGCGGCACAAGCGGCGTTGAGCGATATTGCGTTGTACCCCGACGGGGCGGGCTTTGCGTTGAAAGCAGCGTTGAGCGCCAAGTTCGACTTGCCGCCCGAGCAAATCGTACTGGGCAACGGCTCCAACGATGTGCTGGATATGGCGGCGCGTGCTTTTTTATCGCCGGGCACCACAGCGATATATTCGCGTCACGCATTCGCGGTGTATCCGATTGCTACGCTTACTGTGGGCGCAACAGGCGTAGAAGTTGCCCCACTGGATTACGGTCACGATCTGACAGCGATGCATACAGCGATCCGCGATGACACGCGCGTGGTGTGGATTGCGAATCCGAATAATCCCACTGGGACTTTTTTGCTTTGGGCTGAGATTGAGGCGTTTATAAGCAAAGTGCCGCCACATGTACTAGTCGTGTTGGACGAAGCTTATGGCGAATATCTACCGCCCAAGGATCGCTTTGATACCGTGACCTGGCTCGCGCGTTTTCCTAATCTACTGATCACCCGCACCTTCTCAAAGGCTTATGGCCTTGCCGGTCTGCGGGTCGGATATGGGCTTGGCAATGCAGCAGTAATCGATTTGCTGAACCGCGTGCGTCATCCCTTTAACGTCAACTTGATCGCGCTGGCGGCGGCAGAAGCGGCCTTGTCTGATGCTGACTTTTTGGCGCGTAGCTATACGCTCAATGAGGCAGGTATGGCCCAACTGGTGCAAGGTGTGACGAGACTGGGTCTTGCACATGTGCCCTCAAAGGGTAATTTTTTGCTAATAAAAGTAGGGGATGCGCCCCGTGTAAATAGCGCGTTATTGAAATGCGGTGTGATCGTGCGCCCGGTTGCCAATTACGGCTTGCCAGAATTTCTGCGTGTGTCTGTGGGGCTGGAGGCGCAAAATGCGCGCTTCCTCGAAGCGTTGAAAGCCAGTTTGTGAGCAATGTGGTGAAAATAGATCGCCTCGTGATAATCGGCGTGGGCCTGATAGGCGGGTCGTTCGCGCTCGCGTTGAAGCAGGCTGGTGCGGTACGTGAAGTGCTGGGCGTAGGTAGCGATCCAGCACGGCTTACCGTTGCACGCGAACTTGAATTAATCGATGGCGTGGCGGATTACGCCGAGGCGGGGCAGGCCGACTGCATCCTGCTGGCATTGCCGGTAGGTGAAACCGAAGCGGTATTGAGGCAA
>JAYWDZ010000406.1:0-2885 GCA_043779595.1 Nitrosomonadales bacterium | reverse complement strand
AGCACTGGAATACGAGATCGAGACCGATCATGTTTGCGATTTGATTCGTCGGCTGGATCTCGGCGCCCCCGATGAGGGGGTGCCGGACACGTGGCCGTTCCCCATAAAAATTTACACCCTCGGCCGTTTTTCCATCCACGTTCGGGACAAACCTCTAATATTTGTCGGCAAGGCGCAAAAAAAGCCATTGGAACTGCTCAAGGGATTAATCGCTTTCGGCGGGCGCGAGGTTCGTGAAGATAAACTCGCGTGCGCCCTCTGGCCCTTGGCCGACGATGCGCCACAAGCGCTTGCGATTACCCTACACCGTTTACGCAAACTGATTGGGGAAAAAGCCATTGAGCGCAGTGAAGGTTGCCTGACTTTGAATCCCCGTTATTGCTGGGTAGATATGTGGACCTTTGAGCGGCACCTGTCGCGTCTCGATCAGGCTTGCAAGGAACGACGCTTAGTCGAAATTGTGCCCCAGATCGAACGCATTTTCGCCCGCTATGGCAGCGGTTTTCTTACCGCTGACATCGATGCCACATGGGTCCAGCCTACACGCGATCATTTACGGAATAAGTTAATACGCCGAATAGAAAGCGTGGCCGAGGGGCTGAGCGCCACCCATCAACATGAGGCCGCTATTGGTTGTTATCGCAATGCACTGGAGATCGAGCCGCTCACCGAATCCCTCTATTGCGGTCTCATGCAATGTTATGCGGCTAGGGGCCGTCATGCGGAAGCGCTGTCCACGTACGAGCGCTGTCGCCGAATATTAAACGACCAATTGGGGGTCAAGCCATCCCCCCGGACCGAAGCCCTCGCCTGATTCAAGGCAAGTTAAATTCCTTTGATCCGTACGTGATCTGTAGTTTGGTATTCGCTTAAGCTGTCATCTTTAAGAATCGAATTTGGGCAGTTCGATTGGCAAATGAGGTTGGAGCGCACCGGGGTGAGTAGACGGCCACAGTATTATCGTGGATGCCAATAAAGAATAGATAAATCCAGCAAAGAGGTAACTAACGAAATGTTCCAAAATTCATGGCAACGCTCGCGAACTATCCTACAAGGTCGATTTCGGACTCTACTAACTTTAGATATATATCGTAAGGTCAGTATGTTTTTAAGGATTAAAAGTCTAATCTTTCCAAGATAGTGCATGGGCGCGGGTGACCTGACGCTCGATGACCGGCCGCCCATGCCCGCTGCTTGAAGTTGCAAACCGGGCAACCTTCGGTTCAACCAGGTAGGACCAAATATCATGATTCAATGTGTAGTTGCTTCAAATGGCGCTCATGAGGCGATAGCTTCACAAACAGTCGGCGCCCTTCGGGGCTCGTCCCAAATGGGGTTTCATGTGACCTCGCATGTCGGATCGATTGTGAATCTATGTTGCGATGTGGTACTTCCTATTGTCGATAGCGAGAGGTATGCGCAAACTGCAAATGAATTGGGCGCTCTCCACCAGACGCATCCAGAATGCGGAATAGTCGCCCTAGGGGTGGGACTATCCGAGGATCAATGGGTAGGTTTGCTGTCGCTGGCAGTAGTTGATTTTGTCGCGCTTCCCATTTCAGGATGCGAACTCGCAGTACGTGTCCAGCGCGCCGCAGGTCTTGTTCCAACCAAAGGCAATACCAATATTCAAAGCGTCTTGGATCCAAGGCTGCAGGATTTGATAGGAACCAGCGCTTCGTTTACTCGGCAACTCAAGATGGTGCCGAAAATGGCGGCGTGCAATGCAACAGTACTAATCCTTGGCGAGACTGGCACGGGCAAGGAGTTATTTGCCCACGCGATTCATTACTTGTCGAGTCGAGCTTCCCGACCCATGATTACGGTTAACTGCGGCGCAATTCCCACCGAACTCGTCGAAAGCGAATTATTTGGACATGTACGAGGTGCTTTTACTACGGCGCACGAGGCGCGCGTAGGTCTGGTTACCGCGGCGGACGGCGGGACACTGTTTCTCGACGAAATTGATTCGCTGCCCTATGCTGCACAGGTCAAGCTGCTTCGCTTCCTCCAGGATAAGGAGTATCGCCAACTCGGTAGCAATACTCCGCGGCGGGCCGACGTACGCATAATTGCCGCGAGCAATCAGAATCCGGTTGAGCTGGTTAGCCGGGGCTCGATGCGACAAGACCTTTATTTTCGACTGAGCGTACTCACGCTTTTACTCCCCCCATTATGCGATCGCCGCGAAGACATTCCAATATTGGCTACGTATTTTTTGCAGCAATGCTGTAGAGAATGCAAGCGATCAATTATGGAAATTACGCCCAGCGCATTTCGCCAACTTCTCGCCTATAACTGGCCGGGAAATGTCAGGGAACTCAAACACACGATTGAACGCGCGGTACTGATGGCTAGTACTCCCGAAACTTTGATCGATGACTTTGGCCTGGGGCATGATATGCCCGGTGTCGATGGCGCAGACGAGTCTTTCAACGCTGCTAAATCACGTGTCGTTCAAACCTTTGAGCGTAGCTACATAGAGGGACTGTTGAGTTCCTGTAACGGCAATATTTCCCGCGCCGCTCAGGTTGCAAAAAAGGACCGGCGAGCTTTCTTCGAATTAATGCGTAAGCATCAGATTTGCCCAGACCAATTCCGCCCTCGCCCCGCTGCAAAAACCTGAACTACGTTATTACTTTCGACCGCACCAATTTTTTCCCACATTCAGTTTGAAAAAAATGCTTGCGTTGTGCTAGGACAATTTCATCCAATCATAGGACAAAGATATCCGAGTGTGGATGGACTTGACAGAGCGTGTTAGCGATCTTTTTCGTCCGCGTGATGGTGGGTAGAAATGACCTACCGACCTCCTGCACGCAAACTTAGTAACTATATATATTCAATTAGTTAGTGGTGTCTCTACCGTGGCATGGAGTTTGCAA
>JAYWDZ010000405.1:0-2890 GCA_043779595.1 Nitrosomonadales bacterium | reverse complement strand
TCCCGAATAATCTCACCGATCGTAACGTTGCAGCGGCCACCAGCCCAGAAGTAGTTAACCTCATACTGTCCATTCGTTTTAGGAAGAAAAGATACCGTCAGGCGGCATTGCCCGCCAATAGAGAAATTGGAGCGCTCTCCCGCAGCAACCGGGATCTCAACGTACAAATTTCTGTCATACTTTGCTCCTGGGATTTTCCACATTCCAATGTCAGTTTCTTTCGATGACATCTCGCCGAATCCCTGATTTCCACCCAAAACTCGCAGCTTCTCGGCACCTCCGCAGTTGTCATCCTTGTGAGCGTAGATGCCAACGCCCACCGCTTCTGGAGCGAAAAACCGCACCTTCGCAAGATTACTTGTCTCTGGCACCTTGTATGCCAGGTTGCAACCAGAAGTTACGGTGGCTAAAAAAAGACAAACAAGCTTCTTCATGGTGTGATGTCCTCGAAACTATTTGCTCGATGCAAAAGTGCCTTCTTGACGCCGCGCGATGATCCTCAATTGTCGCCATGTCGTAGATGGCATGTCGGCGCGCAAGGACTTCGTGAGCCAGGTCATCCGCAAGGATTTCTACGATATCCAGTCCAGTTTCGTATCCTTAGCCCCGGCATCCTTAAGTAATTGTATGATTTTGCCGTAACCGTCGTAACCCTTTTGGCCCGCATTTTTTTGCTTTGCAAACGCCAATGCTGTCACGCCCTTGATATCTGTTGCGTTCACATCAGCACCCCCAGCCAGCAAGGCCTGCACTATCCCGACGTGGCCATGAAACGCCGCATACATCAAAGGTGAGAGACCGTTTTTTTCTTTCGCGTTCACATCGGCACCGTTGGCCAGCAGGGCTTGTACGATATCAGCGTGTCCCTTCCATGCCGCATACATCAAAGGCGAGATTCCATTATTGTCTTTCGCATTCACATCGGCACCCTTGGCTATCAAGGTACGCGCGATGTTGATGCGGTCCAAAAAACTTGCATGCATCAGTGCTGTAGAACCAAGGTTGCTTTTTACGTTTACATCGGCTCCCTTATCCAGCAGAAGCTGTACAGTGGCATCGTGGCCATGAACCGCCGCATGCATCAAAGCCGTGGCGCCTTTTTCACCACCTCTCGCATTGACATCGGTGCCTTTAGCCAGCAGGGCTTGCATGGTATTTGTATCCCCTGCTATTGCGGCATCGAGTAGTGGAGGATAGCTGGCGCAGGACGTGATGAGCGCAATCAGCAGCGCCGAAAGGGCAAGCCGTATTAACTTCACTTCTCTCGCAGGTAGCATTTTTGTGTCCTTCTCAATGGCAATACCTTAGGGTTTGCATTGCATGGCGCTATTTCTTGCCGTATTTTCCGGTGTACGACTGTAATTGCCACTTTCATTCTTAATTCTTTTAACGTCCATCCAACATCCCGCTGAAGTTGCCCGATATGAAGCTTCATACATTTGATTTTCTATGGGTTCAAAAACCATCGTTACATAACATGCTTGTTCTCCTCTTTGCTGCAGGCCTATGTTAAAAATATAAGGACGGCCAGCATTGATATAAATTTCCGTGAAGTTTTTTTCGTCAAACTCGTTTCCGAGCGGCATATCCAACTTTTTTCTATGATGGGAAATGGCGACCCCGGCTAAAGCCGCTACATGTGCTTTCCCCGACTTACAATCCTCTGCCTCGTATGAGTTGACATTAATATTTACGTAACCTGCAGACGTGTATGAGACAAACCTAAGTTTGGCTCTTGGGCCTGCCGAGGGCTCGACATAAGTTGAGGCACACCCCTGAATCAGAAGTGTGAGAGCTAATAGCGATAGTAATTTAGGTGTCATTTATTGCGCTCCATATTTGCAGACTAAGCCCAACTACAATTAGACGGATTAGTACCTAGTACCCGTAGTACCCGGGTACTGCATATAGTATCCTGTAGTACCCAAGCACTGCCATCTTCGCTGACCCATCCATCCGACCGTTTACACCCTACCCCCTCCGTACATTTTCCACAACCCGGCCGTCGTGCAGCTTGATCAACCGGGCGCGAGAAATCCATGACCAGCTTGTCGTGGGTTAAAAACATGAAGGTCACGTTGTGCTCGGCGTTCATCTGCACCGGCATCTGCATCAGGCTTTCGGCTGTTTTCGAATCGACGTTTGGGGTATAGGAATTTCAAACGCCCTTTTTGCATAAACCCCAATGTATCCCGGCCCCACCGAACGGTCAATTGAGCCGTTTTCGCAAAAGCCACGACCCAACCCAAGCATCGCGCAAAAACACCTCTTCGAAAAACATCATTAACGCGTTGTTATAACAACACATAACGTACCTTGCAAGTGCGCAGACCAAGCCCCCCCTCGGCACCGGTAAAACCCATCCGCTTCAGCCCCAACCCCCTGAAACAGTTCCACCCCCCGCGCATTAGCCCGTGGCGGCGGCGCTGCCAGCCCCAGGTGCGTGAGTATCTTCTCGATCACCGCCGGTTCTTCGATGACGGCGATGAGCTTCAGCTTACCCCCACCCCACACGCGCAACGCGCGATGTCGATGTCGAACACGCGCTTGAGCAGCCGCGCCCACTCATGCGCACTGGCGCGCTGGGCAGGTGGTAAAGATGAAAGTGACGGCGACGACTTTACCGCGTAAATCAGTAAGTGTAAGTTGTGCTTTGTCTTGCGTCGTGAGCATGAGCGAAGGCGCGGGGCCGATTCAGGGTAACAATCTTAGGGAATCTGCGAATTCAATCGCGTTAGTTAATAACACCGCCGCTAAAACAGCTGCGAGTTCCTTCCGATTCCGCATGACATGGCCTCCTAACTGAACTTGCCTTCGTTTTAGTGAATATATATACTCTGTGTATCTATTTAAATTCGTGCAATATGAAAACCGCAAAAATATTTCAACA
>JAYWDZ010000404.1:0-7175 GCA_043779595.1 Nitrosomonadales bacterium | reverse complement strand
TCGCTGCCGGGGTTCATTTCACCCGGCTGGCGGGTTGGTACACACACAAATTCTGGTCAGAACCGCTGTTGTGGATTTTGCATCTGGGCTATGCCTGGATCGCGCTCGGCTTCGCGCTGCTTGCCTTGTCTGCGGCAGGCATGACCCCTGCCGCGAGCAGTGCGCTGCATGCCTTTACCGCAGGTGGCATCGGCGCGCTGACGCTGGGCATGATGGCGCGCGTCTCGCTCGGGCATACCGGCCGCATGCTGGAGCCTGCACCACTGATCACGCTGGCCTTCGTCGCGGTCAATCTCGCCGCGCTGATCCGCGTCGCGCTGCCGCTGATTTTCCCCACGCTATACATGCAGGGTCTGGTCGCTTCCGCCCTGCTGTGGATGGCCGCGTTCGGCCTGTTCGCCGCGATCTACACGCCCATCCTGCTGCGCCCACGGGTCGACGGCAAACCCGGTTAAATGGCCGTTCTGTCGGAGCGCGTCCATAGCTTACGAAATTCCGATACGCTTTTACACAGCCTCGACCATAAGCATCTGTCAGACTTGTCATCAGGAAGGTCTGCTGCTCGGCCATAGCCGCCGCCCGTACCTCCTGATAGCCGACACTCGCCAGGGACAGCTTTCGATTATGTTGACCCTGATGCTTTCGACCCTGAGGAATAGGTTGAGGCATATTCGTGAAAGCCTGTTCCGTAGCAGACAACGGTCATATGTAATCGAACGCCATCTGGATTCAAGCGTTAAAATATCACGGGATTGGGGTCGATTTTATTCTTAACCTGACCCTTTTATTTCGAGAACAACTCCATGTTGATAAAAGGTGACATGTGTAGTTCCTGTGCGTTATCAGAGTAAATTTTATGCCGAGTGCGATTTCATTATTTTCTGGGTGCGGTGGGTCAGATGCAGGCTTGGTATCGACGGGTTTCGATATTTTGATGGCCAACGACATTATCGACTACGCCCGCCAGGTGTATGAGGCGAACTTGCCGACGACCGATTACATAGTTGGTGATGTCAGCAAGATAGCGGCTTTTCCCCGAGCGGAGTTGCTCGCGGGCTGCTATCCCTGCCAGGGCTTTTCCCAAGGCGGGAAACGCGATCCGTCGCGAAAAATAAATACACTCTATCTGGAGTTTGCGCGAGCCCTGCGCGCCATCCGTCCGAAAGCTTTCATTGTGGAAAACGTCTCCGGCATGGTACGCGCTAATTTCCGCCATCTGCTGGAAGACCAGATTCGTGTCTTCACCGAGGCTGGTTATCGTGTCACTGCTGAAGTGCTTAATGCGGCAGACTACGGTGTCGCCCAGGATCGCCGACGTATTTTCATCGTGGGCTTGCGTAACGACCTGGGGCTAGACTATCGCTTTCCCACACCTACCCACGGCCCAAACCATAAGCAGCCTCATGTAACCATACGCGAGGCTATTGGCGACATGCCTAGCTGGCCAGAGGGCGAGTTCTATGCCCGAGAATTTCACTGGTATTACCTTTCGCGCGACCGCCGCCGTGGCTGGGAAGAGCAATCTAAAACTATCGTGGCGAATGAGCGCCACATGCCGTTGCATCCGATGAGCCCGCATTTAGTGAAGCACGCGCATAACGACTGGCGCTTCGCCTACGATGCCCCCGCGCGCCGCTTCAGCTACCGTGAGGCGGCGCGCCTGCAAGGTTTCAGGCCAGAAATGGTGTTCCCGGATACGGCCAGGTTGGAGATGCGTTACAAAGTGGCGGGGAATGCAGTGCCACCGCCGTTGTTCGAGGCCGTGGCGCGAGCGTTGCCCAGTGTGTGGGATTAGCGGAAGGTCTGTGAGTCGAACTCTGCCACTCGATCAGCGGCAGATTGAGGAAGTTTGACTCCAAAATACTGCGCAGCATTAAGGATGCGTAACCGATCCATTACGATAACTGCGGGCAAATCGCTGTCAACCCCATCTGCCCAACGACTGCCGCCACCGTGCATGTCATGCGGCATGAAGTAGTAGCGTCCCCATTCTGAGGTGGATAGCCAGATAATTGGATTGAGCATTCCGTGACTCGTAGACATAGGCTTGGTTTTCCAGTCTTCTGAGGAGCACCCACATTGGGCCAATGCAATTGGAATACGGTTACGCTCATCCCACAGGGGATGCCATGCTACTAAATCAAGTCCGCAATCGCCACGATCTCCTGCCTTGAAGGCGTTGTCCGAAAACATGGGCTTACCTCGAAGATCAGATGCCAAGTGCATGACGCGCTCTGGCGCTCCATGCGGGTAACGCCCTGCGCTTGGCCAAAAGCCATGCACTTCACTTCCCTGCGGCAACAGATTCTTGAAAATAGCTAAAGATGCTTCTTCGAAGGCGCTTGTTGTGGCGTTGTGGTGAGACATGTACTGGAGCGCTGAAGCCACTAGCAAAAAACGATACCAACGCGCATTAGCATGGTCGGAGGCTTCCGACTTCTCAATTCCACGGTAGTTTTCGGCGATCCGAAATGGATAAGCGTTGCCAAAAACTTGGGCTCGTCTTTGCATAGCTTGCTCGCAGGCGCTCCAACGCCCTGCCAGCTTATCAAACCATTCTTCCGGAGCATCGGCTTCGACCGTGTCCTCATTACCCGCGTTGTAATCGGCACTTTCTTGCAGTGCCTCTTCTGCACCATCCAGCGAGAAGTAGCCGTCCGGGCTTAGCCAGCAGCGCAGTTCAATGTAATCACTCCAGAGGTAAATGTCTGAGCGCCTAGGCGCGCGATCTAATCCTGTCAGCAACTTAACGGGCATCTTCGCGCCGATTTTTGATTAGACTACGAATGCTGCGAGCTAACTCAACAACATCTTCTGAAGTGGTCTCATGTGAGTCGGTTGGGTGAAGGTGCTTGCCTAAGAGCTTGAAAACGTCCCCTAGCGCGTCTTTGGCATCATTCAGCGCCGTATCCAATGCCTCGTTTGGCCCTCCTGTAAAACGGTATGCACTGTCCAAATTCTGGCTTTCGCGCAATTCCGCCAATGCAGATGGATCATCAACCACCTTGGCTAATTTAGCTAATTCGCGACTTTCTGGGACAACGGCCTTGCCGTCCTCCCGCTGGGCATACAACCAAGTGAAAAGCTCACCCGCCTCTTTGTCTTGTAACGTGGGGGCGTCTATATCCTTTCGACTCGTCAACCCTATAAATTTCCAAATATTGTCGTAAGAAAGCGCGGTCGATAGCACAGTAAAGTCCAATCGCTCCGGATCGATCCGCTGTATTCCAAAAAACTGCTTATCCTCGGCATATTCCAGTACAGCCAATGATGTAAGCATCTGTCCAACGTAATGAGATTTGCTGCCGATCTCACGAGCCAGAGCTGTCAATAGTTCTTCTTGTGAAAGCTGGCGATACATAGGCTGCTGACGTAGGCGGTGCAGATATCGTGCCTTAGCCAAGGGCTTCCATGCCTTGACGCCAGTGATGTGGCGATAGCCAAGATAATGCAGAACCTCGGCGTGTTGGTCAAAAACCAGGCAAGGGACGATGGTTGGATGGTGCTTGGCTTGTTCCTTAGCTTCTTGCAGGCTCTTGAGTCTAGGTGGGATGGGAAGTTGGTCATTGAGCAGTTTGATTGCCGCAAGCCGACGATTTCCCTCTGCAATAATGTAACGTTCGCCACTACGCACAGCGATCAGCGGTTCGCCAGGGAAATAGCCTTGTTGACCAATGGACTCCATCAATTCGACGACCCGCTCCTCGCGAGCCATACGTTCAATTAGTTTGTCGATTGGCCCTTCGTTGACGGCGCGCGGGAAGCGTGGATTTTCAGGGTCAAAATCAAGCAAATCGGTTGCAATGCTTTGTACCTTCTGGTCTGCCATCGTTATTTACCTCAAGCACAATCAAAATTTTCTCGCACATTGTAATGCCAGGTTTCCCCCCGCAGGCTAAAGCAGAAACTTCAGGGATACGATATGCGCGCGCCCAATCCCCATCAACCAAAAGTAAATGTAAAAGGGGCATATTTCCACGAAGAAGTCACGAGCAATTTCTGCGCTGACTGCATGACGGCTCATAGTTTTTTGCAGACGGTGGACTACAACGCTATCAGCATCTCAAACTGACAAGTGGGAATTCAGCTGATTTCAACTTTGCGGTCATTCGCCAAAAATTCCGCGATGCAGGTGAGTGTCGGTTGAGGCCGACGATCCGAAGCTCGCGGAAAGTTAGCGAATGTCGGGTCAACCCAGATAACCGACTGTCATGACGTTGAAGGCCGTGTGGCTCTTGTGGGTCGCTAAGAGCTGCTCGTACGCGACCAAGGAAATCACAGCCGTGACTGGCAAACCGTCGCAACGCTGACGGCAGGTTGATCCACCAGCACCAGCGGATACGTATCGCTGTCTGCACAAACAGCCAGAATCGTACTCATCGATAAGCTCCTGTCTTTGCTGAACTTACAATATATTAAGACAAACAAACCTTAAAATCATCTTGACCTTTAATCAATATGTTGTATGGTTAGTTTTCGGACAACGCAATATGTTGATAATCGAGGAGATGCTGATGGCAGAGGTGGGGATGCATCCAGTGGTGACGATGCTGCTGCGCGAGGTGGTCAAGCGTGACGGGCAGCGGGCAGATTTTGATGCGGGAAAGATTCGCTCGGCGCTGCTGCGCGCGGGGCAGGCCACAGGCGAATACGGCGAAGCCGAAGCGGACCTGCTGACCGCCCAAGTGGTAAAGGTGCTGATTCACAGCTTTCGCAATGCGCCCCCGGACATCGAGCGCATCCAGGACGTGGTCGAGCAGAGCTTGATTGCAGCTAACCACCTCGCTACCGCCCGCGCCTACATCGTCTACCGCGAGCAGCATCGCAAACTGCGGGCGGACAAGCGCACGCTGGTCGATGTCGCGTCTTCGGTGAACGAATATCTGGACCGGCAGGACTGGCGCATCAATGCCAACGCGAATCAGGGCTACTCGCTGGGCGGCCTGATCCTCAACGTGTCGGGCAAGGTCATCGCCAACTATTGGCTGAGCCACGTCTATCCGCCCGAGGTGGGCGAGGCGCATCGGCAAGCGGATTTTCATGTCCATGATCTGGATATGCTGGCGGGATACTGCGCGGGTTGGTCGCTGCGCACCTTTCTGCATGAAGGGCTGAACGGCGTGCCGGGCAAGGTCGAAGCGGGCCCGCCCAAGCACATGTCGAGCGCGGTCGGGCAGATCGTGAATTTTCTCGGCACGCTGCAAAACGAGTGGGCGGGTGCGCAGGCGTTTAGTTCGTTTGATACGTACATGGCGCCTTTTATTCGCAACGATGGCATGACGTATGTGCAGGTGCGCCAGTGCATTCAGGAACTCGTCTACAACCTTAACGTGCCTTCGCGCTGGGGCACGCAAACCCCGTTCACGAACCTGACGTTCGACTGGACCTGCCCGGACGATCTGAAGGAACAAATCCCCATTATTGCCGGCACCGAAATGCCGTTCAGCTACGGCGACCTGCAGGTCGAGATGGACATGATCAACCGCGCCTACATCGAGGTGATGACGACGGGCGATGCGAAAGGGCGGGTGTTCACGTTTCCGATCCCGACCTATAACATCACGCCGGATTTTCCGTGGCATAGCGAAAACGCGGAACGCCTGTTTGAGATGACCGCGAAATATGGGCTGCCGTATTTCCAGAATTTCATCAACTCGGACCTGACGCCGAATATGGTGCGCTCGATGTGCTGTCGCTTGCAGCTCGATCTGCGCGAACTGTTAAAACGTGGCAACGGCTTGTTTGGTTCGGCCGAGCAGACCGGCTCGGTCGGCGTGGTGACGATCAATTGCGCGCGGCTAGGCTATCTTTATCGCGGCGACGAAGCGGGCATGCTGGCGCGGCTCGATACGCTGCTGGAGATGGCAAAAAACAGCCTCGAGATCAAGCGCAAAGTCATTCAACGGCATATGGACGACGGCCTGTTTCCGTATACCAAACGCTATCTGGGCACGCTGCGTAATCATTTCTCGACTATCGGCGTTAACGGCATTAACGAAATGGTGCGCAACTTCAGCCGCGATATTGATGACATCACCAGCACCGCCGGCGACGCGTTAGCCTGCCGCCTGCTCGACCATGTGCGCGCGCGCATCGTCGCGTTCCAGGAAGAAACCGGCCATCTCTACAATCTCGAAGCGACCCCGGCCGAAGGCACGACTTACCGTTTCGCCAAGGAGGATCGCAAGCGCTATCCCGACATCCTGCAGGCGGGCACGGAGGCGACGCCGTATTACACCAATTCGTCGCAGCTGCCGGTCGGCT
This sequence comes from Nitrosomonadales bacterium, assembly GCA_043779595.1. Lineage (GTDB taxonomy): Bacteria > Pseudomonadota > Gammaproteobacteria > Burkholderiales > Thiobacillaceae > Thiobacillus. The sequence continues at coordinate 911 of JAYWDZ010000404.1, read as the reverse complement.
TCACCGACGATCCATTCGAAGCGCTCGAACGCCAGGAACATCTGCAACGCCGCTATACCGGCGGCACCGTGCTGCATCTTTATATGGGCGAGCGGCTGTCCAATACCGATGCCTGCCGAATGCTGGTGCGACGTGCGCTCGAACGTTTCGCGCTGCCCTACATCACCGTCACGCCGACGTTTTCGATCTGCCCGCACCATGGCTATTTGAGCGGCGAGCACCCGTTTTGTCCTAAGTGCGACCAGGAAATCCTGGCGCGCAAGCAGAGCGCGGCGCTCGCTGCTTGAGGACTCGACATGGATAGAAAACAGCACTGGGAGCAGTTGTATGCGCATAAGTCGCCGCTCGAAGTGAGTTGGTATCAGGCCGATCCCGAGTCTTCTCTGGCATTGATTCGCGAGAGCGGAGTCGGGCAGGGTGCGCGGATACTGGATGTCGGCGGCGGTGCGTCGATGCTGGTTGATCGGCTGGTACAAGCGGGATTTAGCAGGCTGGCAGTGCTGGATATCTCGGCCCGTGCGCTCGAACACGCACAGCAACGGCTCGGAGAAATGGCTGACCAAATTGAGTGGTTTGAAACCGACGTGACGCAGTTTCGCCCGTCGCATCTCTATGACGTCTGGCATGACCGCGCCGTGTTTCATTTTCTGACCGAAGCCGACGAGCGCAAGCAATACGTGCGCGTGTTGAATGCAACCCTGGCGCCAACTGGCAGCGTGATCGTCGCCGCCTTCACGCTGGATGGCCCCCAAAGTTGCAGCGATCTTGAAGTCGTTCGTTACGATGCGGCCGGATTGTGCGCAGAATTCGGCCCCTGGGGTTTCCCCACGAATAATATTTGCGAATCAATTGGTTAAAGAGTAGTTTCCGCAAAAACAGTGCATGCATGGCAGCGATTTAGTTTCCTTGAG
>JAYWDZ010000403.1:0-18530 GCA_043779595.1 Nitrosomonadales bacterium | reverse complement strand
GCGTTTGCCAGCCCGTTCTTCCACGAAGTCGTGCTGAAACTCAACGACAAAGCCAGCGACGTATTGCGTGCCTTACGCGCCCAAGGCATCCTCGGCGGGCTGGATATCTCTGCGTGGTATCCCGAACTGGGGCAGGCGATTTTGGTATGCGCCACCGAAACGAAAACCGCTGCCGACCTGGATCATTACGCGCAACAAATGGAGCGTATTCTGTCGAAGCGCCGCGAAGCACCGCCATGTGCGTACAAATAAACAATCCAAATTAAGTGACTTTTAAAGGTATAAACAATGAACAAATTATTTCTTGCTTTAATGCTTTGTTCCTCCAGCGCTGCCTTCGCAAACTCGGCTTGTGATACTCCAAAAGACGATTTCGATAGTTTGTATTGTTTGAACAAGGTTTATCAAGAGGCTGATCGAGAACTTAACAAAAACTATCAAAAGCTAAATTCAAAACTTGACGGCGATGGTAAAAAAACACTTAAGACAGCGCAGCTGTCTTGGATGGAAGAGCGAAACAACAACTGCTCAAAACATGAATCAAACCATTTTTATGTCGACCTTAGATGTGCGACTACCACCACGATCAAACGCTCCCAAGTTGTGCAGGATCGGCTTCGCGAATGTGCAAGTTCTGGCTGCCAAAACAGTAAGCTTAATTAGCCAGGCGATACAACCAAGGGTAACGAGTTGCCCCCTTACGGCTTACTGGAACCGAATATGAGTGACATCCCACGCGACAAGGAATTCTACGAACTGGCAGACGCGCACATCGCGCTTTGCAATACTCACATGGGCAAGGTTAAGCCCGCGAAGGTGAGCGCGGCGATGTTATTCGCGGCTTCGCGCTTCAATGCATTTGTGATATCGGCGAGCGCTGAGAACAAAGCGCAGATGCTGCTCGATAAGGAATCTGCAATTGCCTATTTCATGCAGGAATACGAGAAAAACCTGCGCGAGAATATAGACGAACATCTGGCCCGGTATGACAACTGACACCTCACGATACGGGTTATGTGACCAGATGGAACCGCCATGCTGAAATTCGAATGGGACGCAACCAAGGCCGCTACCAACATTAGCAAACACGGCGTATCGTTTGACGAGGCGGTAAGTGTATTTGCAGATGCGCTGGCGTTAAGTTTTGCAGACACGGATCATTTCGAGTCCGAGGATCGCAGTCGGACTTATGGCATCTCAAACAAGGGGCGGCTCCTGGTGGTAGTTCATACGGAACGCCGCAAACATGTTCGAATCATTAGCGCACGAAAGGCGACACGATATGAAAAAACCATCTACGAGCAAGGCTGAACAAGACATTCCCGAATTAAAGCGCGGGCAACTCGGAGTAGGAATACGCGGTAAATATCTCAAACAATTTGCAGAAAACAGCAATGTGGTTGTGCTTCTGCCTGAAATTCAGAAGGCGTTTCCCACATCTGAAGCGGTCAATAAGGCATTGGCGAGCATGCTGGCTTTTACACAAGAGGCTCAGAGCCTGACCGCCCGACCCAAACGGGCAACACGTAAACGCGCAGGCGCATAATTTTTACATCGATATTTTTAGCGGAGAAAAACATGGCAGTCACATTAGGCGGCAATCCCATTAACGTTGCAGGCAATTTCCCTAAAGTCGGCGATACCGCACCGGATTTCAAGCTGGTGAGCGGCGATCTGTCTGAAGTGTCGCTGTCGGACTTTGCGGGCAAGAAAAAACTGTTGAATATTGTGCCGAGCCTGGATACCGGCGTATGCGCGATGTCGACGAAGAAATTCAACGATGCAGCGATCAATGGCGTGGTGACGTTGGTGATTTCCGCCGATCTGCCGTTTGCACAAGGGCGCTTTTGCGGCGCAGAGGGCACGAAGAATGTCGTCACGCTATCGACAATGCGCGGTGCGGAATTCAAGCGCAACTACGGTGTGGACATTACCGATGGCCCTCTGGCGGGCGTAACTGCACGCGCGGTCGTAGTGCTCGATGAAAACAACAAGGTGCTGTATTCGGAATTGGTGCCGGAAATTAAAAATGAGCCGAATTACGCGGCGGCGCTGGCTGCTCTTAAATAACTTTTTTTCATGTCTTCTGCCACGTCCATAGGCTCCGCAATAGCCAATCCTCAAAGGCGGGCAGTACTCGTTGCTTTAACAATTGGGTTCTGCTTGGTGGGTTTGGGTATTGCGACTCTTCCATTTTTTAAATCGCTGGCGTTGAACGACGTTGCGCAGGCTACCCATGAACTGGAAATATCCACACAGGATATTCCACTTAATGGGGTGAAAGCAGCTTATTGGAAAAGCTACAAAATTTTTCTTGTTCGTCCAAATGGCAAATTAGAAGTATTCGTTATGCCGCTTTACTCTCGAGACGAAAATGCGGTTGCGCTACCTGATCTCACTTGGCATATGGCGCGTGTTCAATGCCTGAACTTTATGTTGAGCCAAGACATCTTCCAGTGTTTAGACCCTGAATTAGAAGGGAATCCCACGTGGCGTTGGACTGTTCATGGAAAAAGCCTAACGTCATTCATCCCTGACATGCAAATCCCGGTTTATGTTGTGGCAAAAGACCGTGTCGTGCTTGGCCGTTCGACCCTTTCCACTTCGCAAAAATACTCACCACTGTGACCTGACCAAACTCAATAACTACGCACTATTTACCATGCTGATATTCGACCACTCCCGCCCCGGCCGTACGGCCACTTCGCAATTGCCTGCCGCTGGCGGCAATCTTGACGATTTGCCCGCTGAACTGCGACGCAAAACCGCGCCGGGTTTGCCCGAGGTTTCCGAACTCGACGTGGTGCGCCACTACACGCGGCTTTCGCAAAAAAACTTCTCGATCGACACGCAGTTCTACCCGCTCGGCTCGTGCACGATGAAGTACAACCCGCGCGCGTGCAATTCGCTGGCGATGCTGCCGCAGTTTTTGGCGCGGCATCCGGCGAGTCCGGACGAAACCGGTCAGGGTTTTTTAGCGAGCATGTATGAGTTGCAACAGATGCTGAAGGACGTGACCGGCATGGCCGGCGTGTCGATGGCGCCCATGGCGGGCGCGCACGGTGAATTCGCCGGCGTCGCGATGATCCGCGCGTATCACGACGCGCGCGGCGATACGGCGCGGCGCGAAATTATCGTGCCGGACGCGGCGCACGGCACCAACCCGGCCACCGCGGTGATGTGCGGCTACACGGTCAAGGAAATCCCCACCGACGCCAGCGGCAGCGTCGACCTGGCTGCGTTGCGCGCTGCGGTCGGGCCGCATACCGCCGGGCTAATGCTGACCAATCCGTCGACGCTTGGCGTGTTCGAAAAAACCATCGCCGACATCCAAAAGATCGTCCACGATGCAGGCGGCTTGCTCTACTACGACGGCGCAAATCTGAATGCGATTCTCGGCAAAGTGCGCCCCGGCGACATGGGTTTTGACGTGATCCACATGAATCTGCACAAGACTTTTTCCACGCCGCACGGCGGCGGCGGGCCAGGCGCGGGGCCAGTGGGCGTCGCCGAACGCCTGCTGCCCTTTATGCCGATTCCGCTGGTGCTCGAAGAGCGCGGCGCGTACCGGCTCGCGACTGAAGCCGACCTGCCGCAGTCGATCGGCCGCCTGTCGGCCAATATGGGCAACGCGGGCGTGCTGATGCGCGCCTACATTTACGCGCGCCTGCTCGGACGCGAGGGCATGCACCGCGTCGCCGAATTCGCGACGCTGAACGCTAATTATCTGATGGCCGAATTACGCAAAGCGGGATTCGATCTCGCATTCCCTGAGCGCCGCGCCAGCCACGAATTCATCGTCACATTGAAAAAACTCAAGGACGCGACGGGTGTGTCGGCTATGGATTTTGCGAAGCGCCTGCTCGACTACGGTTATCACGCGCCGACCACGTATTTTCCGCTGCTGGTGCCGGAGTGCCTGCTGATCGAGCCAACCGAAACCGAGTCGCGCGAAACGTTGGATGGATTCGTCGCGGCAATGAAAGCGATCAAGCATGAAGCCGAAACCAACGCCGATCTGGTCAAAGGCGCGCCCTACAGCTTGCCGGTGCGGCGGCTGGACGATGTGAAAGCCGCGCGCGAACTCGATCTGGCGTACAAACCCGCGGCATGACGCCGTCCTCCAGCCCATTTAAAGGCAAAACCGGGCTGCGCCGCATCTTAAACGCCGCCGGGTATTCCTGGGATGGGTTTTGCGCCGCTTACAAATACGAAAGCGCATTTCGACAGGAGTTTTGGTTAGCGCTGGTGCTGGTGCCATTGGCGTTTTATCTAGGTGAAACGGCCATCGAAAAAGTGCTGATGGTCGGCTCGGTGCTGCTGGTGTTAATCGTTGAGTTATTGAATTCCGCCATCGAGGCCAGCGTGGACCGGATTTCACTCGAGCACCATCTACTGATCAAACGTGCCAAGGATATGGGCAGCGCTGCGGTGTTGCTGGCCCTGCTCAATGTGGTGATGGTCTGGGTTTTGCTCTTAATCAACTAGTTCGGCTAACGAGTCTAGTCGTCGATTCAGCAAGTAATTAATTAAAGTTCGGGCCCGCAGGAACCGAAGTACATGGCATTCGTGTGAATCGTAAGCACCTGCCTTGAATCGTTCATTCCTCGCCTTTTGGCTTCCCGCTTTTTTTTCTGGCTCCGCCTGGGCATTGGGTTTGGGCGAAATTGTCGTTCAGTCTTCTCTCGGCAAACCTTTTCACGCAAGCATCAAGGTGCTGGATGCGCCTAAGGATATTCAGCCCGAATGCTTTGATTTAAAAACCGGTAACGACGCCGGCCTCCCGAGCGCGGCGAATGCCCGTATAAGGCTCGAAACCAGAAATGGCGAAACCACGCTTTTCATCTCGACCGCACAGACCATCAATGACCCCGTTTTGCAAGTCACCGTCAGTGCGGGCTGTGTGGACCGTTTGCAACGGGAATATGTGGTGTTGTTGGACCCTCCTTCCAGTCATTTATCTAATACTGAAATAGCTGACAGCTCACGTTCCGCTGAGGTCTCGCAATCACCGCGCAAGTTAACTCGCGGGCCAAGAACGAGTTCTACGTTCGCGCGTAGCCACATTGCCAAACACCTCGCGCGCGCCTCCAGTCGACCGATTAAAACAGCGGCAACGCTGGCCCACCCGGCGGTAAGCAAACCCGTGGATTCGCATCTGGTGTTGTCAGGTAGCCACTATCGGGCAGCCGCTCCCGAGACTGCTGCGCTTAGCCTGGACGGAAAAAACAAAACGGAATTGTCGCCCCCGCAAGCGGCATTGAGCCCCACGGAATTATCCGATGAGCATACTTCGTTAAGCCATCGCCTCGCGTATCTGCAGGCACAGCTGAGCGCGTTACAAAAACGCAATGACGAACTTGAGGCGCGTAGTCGGGTGGTGAAGGCCCCACTCCCCCCTCCTCCGCCTAAACCCAAAACCGTAGTCGAAACCCTGCCCTGGTCGCAATTTTTGATCGGCTTGGGCTTCCCAGTGGGGGGGCTGGCGCTGTTTTTTGGTTTGCGCGCTTACAATCGGCGAAGCAAGCGGGCGCCCCGCGAACCAAAAACTGCGGCTCCCTCTGGGTCACGCTGGGTGAGCCTGCATTGGCTGAACCGGCCACTCTAACTGCTGCTGATTCACTCGCGGCTGCTCTGCCGGAAGCAAAGAATGCGGCAATTTTTACGCAGTCGCTTTCGACCTACGGTACCGAAGTAAACGAAGATATTCTGGATCAAGCGGAAGTGTATGTGGCGCACGGTCACGCCAGTTTAGCTATTCATCTGTTGCAGGAACACGTACGTGAAGCCCCCACCGAATCGCCCGTGCCCTGGCTGTTACTCCTCGATTTGCTAACGCGCGAAGGCCCCGAAGCCGAGTATCACGCGACCTGTCTCGCCTGTAAAAAATACTACAACATCAACCTGAGCGCCGCCCCTGCAGTGCCCAAAACATCAGGTGGCGCCAACCTAGAAGCTTATCCGCACGTCATCACGCAATTGCAAAACTTGTGGGGCACACGTGAAGCCGTCGCTTTTCTTGCAGACCTCGTGTATGACCGCCGGGATGGCACGCGCCAGGGTTTTGACCCCGGGGCTTATCGCGAAATTATGCTGCTGCGGGCGATGGCCGAGAAAGCAATTTACGCGTCGCAAACTGCACCCCAAGCTGTACCGGTGGCGCCCGCTCCCCCGGCTAAAAACATCGAATCGGATGCGCGCGCACAGCGGGCTCCAGCAGTATTTGTCCCTCCCATCGTGCCTACAGCCCAGCAGCAAGTTGCAGAGTTGACGCTTGCCGTGGCGCCTATGGCTGATTCAGTACCCAGGCCAGACACCGGGCCGCTAAGTGCGTTATCGCCCTCGCTGTTGAACCACGACACAATCATTCAAGAAGACATCCTGGAAGAAGCGCAACGCTATGTAGCAAATGATCAAACTGAACTGGCTATCTATTTGCTGCAACAACGTGTGCGCGAAGCGCCCACCGTATCGCCGGGGCCGTGGCTGCTGCTGCTCGATTTGCTCGCCCGCGCAGGACTGAACACGCAATATCAAGCAGCCAGCATTGAATGCCAAAGTCTTTTCAACATTAATCTGTCTGCTCACCCCAACGACCCGGATGTGCCGGGAGAGGCCAGTTTAGAAGCCTATCCGCACGTGATGGCGCAATTGCAAACGCTGTGGGATACGCCCGAAGCCGAAGACTTTCTGTCCAACCTCGTATACGACGATCGCGGGGGCGTCCGTCAGGGGTTTAATCCCGGCGCCTACCGTGAAATTTTATTGCTGCGCACGCTTGCAGAAGCCTATACCGGCGCGGCACAAAACGCTTTGCAATAGTCTCAAAATCCTCGGGATTTCATCGCCCAATCACGCGGCAAAAACCCAGCCCCCAATCGGGCTTAGCGATAGCCTCATGCTCGATTCGTTACGCCAGATATAATTCGCCATTCCTTTTTTTGGGCCTTCCCCATGCGCACGCTAATTTGCGGCTCCCTCGCTTTCGATTCCATCATGGTGTTTCAGGACCAGTTCAAGAACCACATCCTGCCGGACAAAATCCATATGCTGAATGTGTCGTTTCTGGTGCCGGAAATGCGGCGCGAATATGGTGGATGCGCGGGCAATATTGCCTACAACCTAAAACTTTTAGGCGGGGAGCCGCTGATTATGGCGACGGTCGGCGACGACTTTGCGCCCTATGCCGAGCGGCTCGACGGTTTGGCTATCCGCCGCGATTACATTCGTCACATGCCAGGCACCTTTACCGCGCAAGCGTTTATCACCACCGACCTCGACGATAACCAGATCACCGCTTTTCACCCCGGCGCAATGAACTTCGCACACGAAAACGACGTGCGTTCGGTGGCGGATGTCGCGCTTGGCATCGTAGCGCCCGACGGACGCGATGGCATGTTGCGCCATGTGCGCGGATTTTTTGAAGCGGGCGTGCCCAGCCTGTTTGATCCGGGCCAGGGCATGCCGCTTTTTAACGGCGAAGAGCTGCTCGAATGCGTCCAAAAATCGCACTATGTCGTATTGAATGATTACGAAGCTGAGTTGCTGCAAACGCGCACGGACGAAAATCTCGCGACCTTGGCCGGGCATGTGAAAGCGCTGGTGGTGACACGTGGCGGAGAAGGGTCAACTATCTATACTGGAGGTAGCACGTTGGATATCCCGGTTGCCAAACCAGTCGCGATTCTGGACCCGACCGGATGCGGAGATGCTTATCGTAGCGGACTGCTATATGGCATCACTCGCGGCTTTGATTGGGCAACTTCGGGACGGCTCGCAAGTCTGATGGGAGCGATCAAAATCAGCCAGCGCGGGGGTCAGAACCACCAGCCCAGCCGCGACGAGATTGCCAGCCAGTTTCACGAACAATTTGGATATCATTTCGAATAAATTCTGTCAGGAGCGCGTCATGAAAAACAGGCTTATTTTTATCACTGCTATGGTCGTTTTGCTGAGCGGCTGCGCGTCCGGTGTGGGGGGTAAGGATTACACCCGGGCTCAGGCGCGCACCGTTCAGGAAGTGCAAATGGGCGTAGTCGATAGCGTACGGGAAGTACGCATTGAGGGGACTAAAACGCCCATCGGCGCAGGCGCGGGGGCAGTGGTGGGTGGCGTAGCGGGCAGCACAATGGGCGGCGGTCGCGGTAGCATTGTCGGCGCCGCGATCGGGGCGGTGCTAGGCGGTGTAGGCGGCGCGGCGGCCGAAGAAGCGGTCACCCGTAAAACCGGTGTTGAAATCACCGTGAAGCTGGATAGTGGTCGCTTGCTTGCGGTGACACAGGGCGCAGACGAAACCTTTCGGGCAGGAGATCGCGTCAGGGTGTTAACGGGCGGGGATACCACGCGCGTCACGCATTAAGCGTCCATTGGAGTCATGGGGCTGTCACATCGCCGTCATTCCGCTTTCATCCTGACTGCTTATGCTTTGCGCCTTAACTCATTAGGGATGCGCAATGCTCAACGCCTATAGTCAGGTTTATCGCCCGGCGGCCAGCCGCTATCATGTCTCGCTGGCCGTCGACGATGCCGAAATCAACGAGGCCCAGCGCTTACGTTTTAACGTGTTTTCGCAAGAAATGGGCGCGCGCCTGCCCAATCCTGAGTCCGGCCTGGATCAGGATTTATACGACCCCTACTGCGATCACTTGCTCGTGCGGGATCGCAACAACGGCGAAGTCGTCGGCACTTACCGCATCCTCACCCCCGAAGCTGCCCAACGCGCAGGGGGGTATTACGCCGAGCAGGAATTCGATCTCAAACGCTTTCACGCGATGCGGCCGCACATGGCGGAACTTGGCCGTTCGTGCGTGCATCGCGATCATCGCAGCGGCAGTGTGATTGCGCGTTTATGGATGGGGCTGGCTGACTACATGACGCGCTATGGCTATGACTACGTGGTCGGCTGCGCCAGTATCAGCATCAGCGAGGGCGGGCATCTTGCCGCCAGCGTGTATCGCCAGCTCGCAGAGCGTCACCTGAGCCCAATCGAATGGCGCGCGACGCCGCATAACCGGCTCCCGATCGAGGATCTGGATACCGGCTTATCTGCCATCCACCCGCCCCTGATCCGTGGCTACACCCGACTGGGCGCGATGGTGTGCGGCGAACCGGCGTGGGACGCCGATTTCAATACCGCAGATTTATTGATGCTGTTGCCGATGTCGCAACTCAATCGAGGGTACGCGCGACGTCTGATTGCCTAAGGTGTGGCGTTGGCCGCTTACCTTATTAACACCCGATGGCTCCAGCAATAGAGCCATTACAATGCGGGAGTGCAGAGCCCCCGCTTACTCTTCCGACGCGCTTACCGCCTTTCCCGACTCGGCTTGCATTTGCTGCTGGCGGTGATGATCGCCGGGCTCTTATTGCCCAACGTGAACCGGGTGTGGGGCGATCGTCTGATTCGCTATTGGTCACGGCGATTACTCAAAATCCTGGGCATACGCGTCAAAGTCGAACCGCCACCCGAGTTACAAGGCGGCGCATTGCTGGTCTGCAATCATGTTTCCTGGCTGGATATCTATCTGATCTTTGTAGCCAAACGCGTGCATTTTGTGTCCAAATCCGAAGTGCGCGCGTGGCCAGTAGCCGGATGGCTGGCGCTACAGGGCGGCACGCTATTTTTGGAGCGCGGACGGCGTGCCGACACTGCACGCGTGAATGATGCGATGCGTGAATTGATGCAACAAGGCGCTTGGGTAGGGGTGTTTCCGGAAGGCACCACCAGCGACGGGCGCGGGCTGAAGCGCTTTTTGCCGTCGCTGTTACAGCCCGCAGTGGAATTGGACTGCCCCATAGTTCCTGCTGCGTTGCGCTATCGCACGGCGAGCGGCGAATATAGCCCGGTGGCAGCGTATATCGATGACATGAGCATATGGCAAAGCTTGAAGCGCATCGTCAGCGAACCTCGCATCATCGCTGAGCTCTCGTTTGGGGAGCCGTTTGCGCCAGACGCGCATCGTCGTGAACTCGCTATGCATGCACAGTCTGCCGTCGCGGCCATGCTCGATGTCATCCCGGCCAGCGCTACCCTGCCTAACACGCTCACTAGGCTGGATCCTGCTGGCGTTGTGGCGGGCAATCCTGAGCGAACACCTGTCGATCCTGCAACCGGATCGCCGTCAGCCGTCCTCCCCACAGACAGCCGGTATCCAGCGCAATCAGATTCGGGCGGTTGATCAGACCGAGACTGGACCAATGGCCGAAAATGACCGTGGCCCCCGCGCTTTGGCGAGGCACCTCGAACCAGGGTAATAATTCTGCAGGTTGCGTGCCGGGCGCGCCTTTGTAATGGAAGTCCATTTGCCCTTCGGGCGTGCAATAGCGTAGTCGGCTGAAAGCATTGACGATCATGCGCAAGCGCTCCATGCCGGCGAGTGAGTCCTGCCAGGCCTGCGGTTGATTGCCGTACATATCCTGCAAAAAATCGCGGTAGTGTTCGCTTTGCAGCGCCGCTTCGGCCTCGGCGGCGAAACGCATCGTATCGTCCACGTTCCAACTGGGCATCAGCCCCGCGTGAACCAGCAGATAAACCCCCTCATGCCAGGCCAAACGTTGATGCCGCAACCAGTGCAGCAGCTCATCACGGTCTGGCGCTGCCAATACCGTATCCAGCGTGTCTCCTTTGTGCACGCGGCCAAAACCTTCGGCCAGCGCCAACAAATGCAAATCGTGATTGCCCAACACGGTGATGGCGGCGGCGCCCAGCGCTTTGATGAAGCGCAACACTTCCAATGACTGAGGGCCACGGTTGACCAAATCGCCAACAAACCATAACCGGTCGTACTCCGGGTCGAATTGGATTTGCGCGAGCAAGCGCTGCAGCGGATCGTAACAACCCTGAATATCGCCGATTGCGTAAATGGCCATTTAGGTTGCGCTCAATACCCGCGCCGCTCAGGCGCCGAACTCGTGCTTGAGATACGCCAGGATGGCATCGGACTCGTACATCCAGGTGGCTTTACCCGCTGCGTCGGTGATCTGCAGGCACGGTGTTTGAATTTTGCCGCCGCCTGCGAGCAGCGCATTGCGGTGGGCCAGGTCATGCTGAGCATTGCGCAAATTAATCTTCAGCGACTGACGGCGTATCGCGCGGCGCACCTTGAGGCAGAACGGGCAGGTGGGAAAGTGATAGAGCGCAAGCTGCTGCGTCTGCCCATCAATAACCTGTTGATCGTGGTCTGAGCGCACCACGCCTTTAGGGCGAGTCAGCCAGTTGCCCAACAGCAATACTGGGCCGAGGATGGCGCGCAGCGTTTTGAAAAAAATTCGGATCACAGTTTTCATAGGATAGGGGTGGAAGGTTGCGGCGTATTCTGGAGCCAGCCTGACAACGTCGCAGCCAATTCGACTTCTTGCACTGGCAAGGTCATCGCGACATCGATACGCATACGCTGGCGCACTTTGTCGAGCATGCCTTGATGGGCTGGATCGTAAAACACCAAAATGCGCGTGGCTGGAGTGCGTTGCGCACTCGCGAGCAAGGACTCGAGGTTGGAAAGCCGGTCGCGAAAATCAGCCTGATGAAAAAAATCCGCGACGATGACGTCCGGCGGATTTTTCTTGATCGAGCTAATGGCTTTGCGCTCGGAATATTCGATCACCACATCGAAGCCCAATTGTTGATATAGCGCCTTGTAACTGGCCGTGCCGATAAAGGCATTGACCATCATTAATAGCGGCAGGGTATTAGCTGTCACGCGGGTAGCTTCTCTGGCGTTGGCTCATCATGCTGCGTTTCGAGGGCCGCGGTGGCGCGCTTTTCGTGGCTGTGATCAGCAGCTAACAATAGATACATCCCGGGCACCACAAATAGCGTGAACAAGGTGCCAATGGCAAGCCCACTTGCAATCACCAGGCCCATATTAAAGCGACTCACCGCCCCTGCGCCACTCGCGGTAATCAGCGGCATCACGCCCAGCACCATTGCAGCTGTGGTCATCAGAATCGGGCGCAGCCGCAATCCGGCTGCTTTTTCGATAGCTTCGCGCTTGCTTGCGCCCAGGCGTTGCAGATTATTGGCGAATTCGACGATCAGAATGCCGTGCTTGGAAATCAAGCCGATCAGCGTGACCAGCCCGACCTCAGTATAAATATTGAGCGTCGCATGACCGATGCCCAGGTTGATAAAAATCAGCGCGCCGGCAATCGACATCGGCACCGAAACCAGAATAATCACCGGATCGCGAAAGCTTTCGAACTGCGCGGCGAGCGCGAGAAAAATGATCACGATGGCGAAGAAAAAGGTTAATACCAGTCCGCCCGACTCTTTGATGAACTGGCGCGCAGGCCCCGAGTAATCGTACCCGTAACCCGAAGGTAAGGTTTCATCCGCGAGCGTCTTGAGCCTGGCCAGCGCCTGTCCCTGTGAAATCGTTGGCAGCGCGACGCCCTGGATGGTCGCCATATTTTGCTGTTGAAAATGGTTGATTGTTTCGGGTTGAGTTTTGGTTTCCAAGTGCGCAACAGTCGACAGCGGCACCATCTGCCCATCACCTGCGCGCAAGTAGTAGTGCCGCAATTGATCCGCGTTGAGACGAAAACGCTGCGCCACCTGCGGAATGACCTTGTACGAACGGCCATCGAGCTCGAAATAATTCACGTAACCGCCGCCCAGCATGGCCGAGAGCGCGGAGCCTATTTCCTGCATGTTGAGGCCGAGTTGCGCAGCCATATTTCGGTTAATCACGACGGTGGTTTGGGGCAAGTCGATACGCAAGTCCGATTGAATGAAAATAAATTCGCCGGTTTTTTGCGCATCCTGCAAAAACTTCTGAGAGACATCATATAGCCGCTCGAATGGCTCGGTCGTGGTAATCACAAACTGCACCGGCAAGCCGCGCGCGCCCGGCAGCGGGGGCGGCTGAAAAATGGCATTTTGCGTGCCGGCGATTTTTCCCAGTTGCTGTTGCAATTCTGGTTGAAGCTGATTGGAGGTTTTGATCCGTTCGTCCCACGGTTTCAACACCATGCCGCTGATCGCCTGCGTGGGTTGATTGAGCTGAAAAATGTGCCCCGTTTCGGGGTGGCTGCGGAAAACATCGTGTACCTGTTTGCCATACATTTCACGCTGCTTCAATGTGGCATCGGGCGCATTGTATGAGGCCGAAATCAGTACGCCCTGGTCTTCCTGCGGCGCCAGCTCGGACATGGACGTCGTGTACAGAAAATAAATTCCGCCCAGTACTAGCACAGCAAACACCGCGACTACGCCGACATGTTCGAGCACGCCGTGCAGCTTTCTTTCGTAGCTGGCGTGCAGGCGACCGAATTGCCGGTCTAGCCAGATCACCAGATGATCTTGCCAGTTGCCACCTTCTCGTTTAGGCGCGCGCAGCATGCGCGAACTCATCATTGGCGACAGTGTCAGCGCGATAATCGCCGACATCGTCACCGCCCCGACCAACGTGAATGCGAACTCGGTAAAAAGCGCGCCGGTTAAGCCTTGCATAAATCCGATCGGCACATAAACCGCAATCAGTACGATGGTCATCGCGATAATCGGGTTAGACAATTCGCGCGCGGCTTTGATCGCCGAATCGAAGGGCGACAAGCCTTCTTCGAGATGGCGGCTGACGTTCTCGACCACGATAATCGCGTCGTCTACGACCAGGCCAATTGCCAGCACCAGCGCGAGCAAGGTCAGCAGGTTGATCGAGTAACCAAGCGCCAGCATCACGGTAAATGTGCCGATCAGCGATAGCGGGATCGCGATCACCGGGATAAGCACAGCACGTAACGAGCCCAGAAATAAAAACACCACAATCGTGACGATCAAAATCGCTTCGACCAAAGTTTTCACCACCTCGTTGATCGACGAATTCACGAAGCGGGTCGAGTCGTAAACGATATTGGCGTGGAGGCCTTGCGGGAGTTGCGCTTCTATCGGCGGCATCGCTGCGCGTACGCGCGCCACCACGTCCAGCAGGTTCGCACCCGGCGCGACCTGGATACCCACGTATACGGCTTTTCTGCCGTCGAACGCGACGCTGGAATTATAGTCATCCGCCCCCAGACTCACGCTGGCAACGTCTTGCAGGCGCACCACCGCGCCCGCGTGCTGTTTGATAATCATCTGTTTGAATTCACCGACCGAGCGCAAGGCGGTCGACGCATTCAAATTGATCTGCACCATCTCGCCCTTGGACTGACCACTCGATGACAGAAAATTATTTGCCGACAGGGCGCTATACACATCGCCCGCGGTGAGCCCGACCGCTGCGAGTTTTTGCGGGTCGAGCCATGCGCGCAACGCAAAGTTTTTGGCGCCGAGCAGCTCCGCTGTCTGTACGCCTTCCACCGTCTGCAACTTGGGCTGCACCGAGCGCACCAGATAATCCGTCACCTGATTGGGCTTTAACACGTCGCTGTAAAAACCGATATACATCGCATCGATGGTTTGGCCAATGCTGACCGACAGCGTCGGCTTTTGCGCCTGCGGCGGCAGTTGATTCAATACCGCGTTGACCTTGGTATTGATCTCGGTCAGCGCTTTGTCGGGTTCGTAATTCAGCCGCAGGTTGGCGATGATCGTGCTCACGCCTTGCACACTGCTGGAGGTCATGTAGTCGATGCCGTTAGCCTGCGCCACTGCATTTTCAAGCGGTGTAGTGATAAAGCTTGCAACCAGGCTCGCGTCCGCGCCTGGGTACGCAGTCGATACAGTGACCACCGCGTTCTGCGTGTAGGGATATTGCAGCACCGGCAACAAACCCAGTGAGCGCAATCCCAGCACCAGAATCACCAGACTGATCACCGTCGATAGCACCGGCCGCTCGACGAACAGATCGGTGAATTTACGCATCGCCTGGCTGATAGCGGCTTTCATTCGTCGCTCACTTGCGGGTTGGGATTATTGGAGGGCTGCACGCTATTGTTAACAAAAACGGGCCCGTCGTTGTGCAGCTTCAACTGCCCGGCCGTTACCACGGTTTCGCCGCCTTTTAGACCGCTGAGCACGGCTACCTGATCGCCGCGAGTCGCGCCTGTGGTCACCACACGTTGCTCCACCACCAGTCCCGGCTTGCCGTCGGCACCCTGCTTGTCAAGCACGATGAACACTGTGCTGCCATAAGGGTTGTACGCAATCGCCGCGTTGGGCAGCGTGACGTATTGCCGCGCTACACCGTTGCTGATCCGCGCGGTGGCGAACATGCCCGGCAGCAGCTGACCTCGCGGATTGGGAATCGCCGCGCGGACTTTGACGTTGCGTGTCGCGGTATCGATTTGCGGCTCAATGGCGGTGATTTCGCCGGTGAATATCTGGCCCGGCCGGGCGTTGGTCTGCACCGCGATTTTTTCACCTAAACGCAACAGCGCCAGCTGGCTTTGCGGCACGTTGAAATCGAGAAACATCGGGTCAAGTTTTTGCAGACTGACCAGCGGCGCACCCGCGGCGACATATTGACCGAGATCGATCAGGCGGATACCCAGTCGCCCGGCAAAAGGTGCGCGGATGGATCTTTGCGCAATCGTCGCCTGGAGCGCTGCGATTTGCGCGCGCGCGCTTTTCAGATTCGCCGCGTCGATGTCGACTGCCGCCTGGCTGATGGCTTCGGCCTTGAGCTGTGCCTGATCGCGTTTATAAGTTTGTTCGGCCAGTGCCGCAGCGGCTTTGAGCTGTTCCAGCTGGGCTTGAAGCGGCCCGGTATTGAGTTGCACCAACAGTTGTCCGGCCTGTGCGGATTTACCCGACTCTATATGAATGGCAGTGACGATGCCGCCGACCTCCGCCGCCAGATTAGCGCCGACCGATGCGCGCAAATTGCCGACCACTTCGACATCGGGTTGCCACGACGTAGGCTGCGCGACGATGGTCGATACCGCTTGCGGCGGCATGCCGTGACCTTTGATCGACTGCGTAATCATTTTGTTGCGAAACAGTTGAAAGCCGTAAATCCCGCCGAATACCGCTGCGACGATCAATAGCATGATCGTCATGCGCTTGCCCGTTCCCTTCCTCATGTGTGGCTCCTGTGTATTCGTATGTGTTGGCTAGCTTGGGCAATAGATCAGGCTGGCGGTCGTGTTACGCCCCGCTCTTGTGGTTGTGTAACAACGGCAGGAAGCTGGCCGCCGCCCATGGCTTGATAGAACGCAGCTGTCGTGGTGAGTCGCCGCACTTCGGCAGCGATCAGATTGATACGCGTTTGTTGCGACTGCTGCTGCGCCAGTAACAACTGCAAATAGCTCGCACCGCCTAGCTGGTATTGCAGCTGAATGATTTTTAACGCGGACTGCGCGGCGTCATCGGCGGCGGCTTGCGCCTGCAAGGTTTGCGCATCGTTATCGAGTGCGCGCAGCACGTCTGCGACATTGCGTAATGCATTGAGCACCGTCTCGCGGTAGTTGGCCGCCGCCGCATCGGTCGCCGCCTGCGCTGAGTTAACGCCCGCCTTCAGCCCGCCATTAAAAAGCGGTTGCAATAATTGGCCGGTTAATCCCCATACCAGCGACCCGGGGCCGAACAAACTCGATGTAGCCAGCGCTTGCGCACCCAGATTGGCCGATAGATTTATTTTTGGATACGACGCCGCAATCGCCACGCCGTACTCGGCGTTTGCGCTGTGCAGCAAAGCTTCGGATGCCTGTATATCCGGGCGCTGACGCACGAGTTCAGACGGCACAATCAACGGTAAGGCGGTGGGCAAACTGAAATCGGCCAGCGTAAATTGGGGTATCTGCGCCGCGCCCGGCGGCTGGCCCGTCAACACGGCCAGCAAATGATTGGTTTGATCCAGCAAATTGCGCAAAGGCGGCACAGTGGCGCGCGTTTGCTCAAGTTGCGTGCGCAGCGTGTACTCGTCGCCGCGCGCTATCGCGCCGAGCTGAAAACGCACGTGGGCAATATCCAGCTGTTTTTGCTGCGCGGCGAGAATGCTGGTGGTCGCGCTCAATTGCGCGGCATATTGCGCCTGCATCATCGCAGTCGTCACAATATTGACCGCCAGCGTCAGCCGCGCGCCGATCATCTGGTAGCGCTGATAATCAGCCTGTGCCGCGAGTGATTCAAGCGCACGCCGATTGCCACCAAACACATCCAGCAAGTAATTAACCGAAACGCCGACGTTGTATAGGTTGTAGGTGCGGCCCTGGCCTTGCTGACCAAAATTGCTGTTGCTCGTATGCGTGCGCTGAGCCTCAAGGTTGGCATTGAGCTGGGGATACTGACTGGAGCCAGCTTGCGCATTGTAGGTTTGTTCGGCCTGGCGTAGCCGGGCTTGTGCCGCTTCAAGCGTGGGGCTCGCGCGTAAGCCTTCATCGATTAGCGCATTCAGTTTGTCCGAACCGAACCCTGTCCACCAGTTGGGGCTGAGCGTCTGATCGGTGGAGAAGTTCTGTGCCTGCCCATGAGCCTGATTCGGCGCACTGGAGGTGGCGGCAAGCAGCGGGCGTGCGGTGTAGACCGCGACAGCAGGCGCAGCGGGCGACTTGAAATCCGGGCCGACCGTAGTCGTAGTACAGGCAGCGAGCGCAAGACTGCTCACCAAGATCAGGGGAGTGGACCTACGATGACGGCAAAGCGTATTCATGCGGCAGCGGCCGACGCGTTCTCAAGCGCCAACATGGATGCGATTAGCTTGCGTTGCAGTTTTTCCATCAGTTTTTTTTCCGGGCCGCTAAAGTCTTGCCACACAGCTTGATACAGCTTCCATTGCAGCGGCATGACCGATTCAACCAACGCAATTCCGGCCTCTGTCAGTGTCAGCACGATCTTGCGTCGGTCGGCTTCGCAGCCTGCACGACTGATCCAGCCTTTTTTGACCATGTCATCGGCAAAGCGTGTGATGCTAGTGCGCGAAGCATCAATGATGTGGCTCAGGTCGCTGGGATAAATGAAATGCTCCGGACTCGAATACAACATAATCAACGCCGTCCAGATCGAGTCGTTGATGTGATAAGGCTGAAGGTTCAGATTCATCAGCTCACGCAACTTCTTGACGCACATAAATTGCAAGCGCGTCAGCACCACCTCCTGACGCGGCTGGCCGTTAATGCGTTTATGGATGGTATTGAGACGCTGCTCAAAAGCCTGCAAACACGATTGCGTCATGCTAACGATGCCGAAAATCTAGTAACGGTAAAAATAGTACCATGCGTTACCATTTTGGTGTCAAGCAGTTTAGCGGCGGCTTTTTTACAAAAACAAGAAGGAGAGAAACACTCACGGA
Source organism: Nitrosomonadales bacterium (assembly GCA_043779595.1). Taxonomy (GTDB): domain Bacteria; phylum Pseudomonadota; class Gammaproteobacteria; order Burkholderiales; family Thiobacillaceae; genus Thiobacillus. Next base: position 360 of record JAYWDZ010000403.1, on the reverse strand, counting down.
GACCGCTGCGTTTGCGAAGAGACTGGTCGCCCCGGCGCATGGAATCCAGGCAGCTTCGGGATTCTTTCCGCCATGAACTGAAGCAAGGCTCGGGTCCTCTGCGGTTGGTATTTGCGAGACGGATAAACCAGGTGAGCCTGCTGAGGCAGCATTTCCCAGTCTGGGAGTAATCGAATCAGATCTCTGGTGTCGATCAGATCCTGCACAAGCCAAGCGGGAGCACTACCCAATCCTTTTCCCTCCAGAAAACACTCGCGCAACGCTAGCGAGCTGTTCACGCGAAAGCGTCCCTTGGTCAGGACAATGACTTTCTCGGTATTGTTGGAAAATTCCAACCGGCTTCCGAAGGCTAACCCAGCA
>JAYWDZ010000402.1:0-18544 GCA_043779595.1 Nitrosomonadales bacterium | reverse complement strand
TCGGACACGTGGTGGACGCGGCCCACGAACTCGGTGCGGCGCGGATATGCGTGGTGTATGGTTTCGGCGGCGATGCGGTGCCGCAAGCGCTGGCTGACAACAAGCTGACGTTTGTGCTTCAGGCCGAACAGCATGGCACCGGCCATGCGGTGAAACAGGCGCTGCCACGGCTTTCGGACAATAGCGTGACGCTGGTGCTGTACGGTGACGTGCCGCTGACGCGTACGGCGACGCTGCGTCCATTGGTGGATGCGGCGCACTCGGGCAAACTGGGACTGCTGACCGTGACGCTGGCCCAGCCCGACGGTTATGGGCGAATCGTACGCGACCAGGGCAAGGTCTCGCGTATTGTCGAACACAAGGACGCGACTCCTGCAGAGCGCGCAATTGCCGAGGTCAATACCGGCATTCTCGCCGTGGCCACGCAGCATCTGAAAAAATGGATTGCCGAACTAAAAAACGACAACGCGCAGGGTGAGTATTACCTGACCGACATCATCGCGCTGGCGGTACGCGATGGCGTGACGGTGGAAACGCATCAGCCCGCGTTTGCGTGGGAGGTGCTGGGCGTGAACAGCAAGGCGCAACTCGCCGAGCTAGAACGCATTCACCAGAATGAAGTCGCCCAACAGTTGCTGGAAGCAGGCGTCACACTGCTCGATCCCGCGCGGCTGGACGTACGCGGCACATTGGAATGTGGACGCGATGTGCAGATTGACGTGAACTGCGTGTTTGAGGGATACGTAGAATTAGGGGACAACGTGAAAGTGGGCGCTAACTGCGTATTACGCAATGTGCGGGTAGCGGCAGGCACGCGGCTGGATGCTTTCACCCTGATCGATGAGGCCGAAATCGGCGAGGATGTCCGTCTGGGCCCTTTCACGCGCATTCGGCCCGGCACCAAACTCGCGCGCGAGGTCCATGTCGGCAACTTCGTCGAAATCAAAAATAGCCAGATTGAAGTCGGTTCCAAGATCGGCCACTTGTCGTACATCGGCGATACCACTATGGGCAAAAATGTGAACATTGGCGCCGGCACGATTACCTGCAATTACGACGGCGCGAATAAGCACCGTACCGTGATCGAAGACGACGTATTTATCGGATCGGATACGCAATTGGTCGCGCCGGTGACCGTGGGTAAAGGCGCTACCTTGGGTGCAGGCACAACCCTCACCAAGGATGCCCTTGCGGGTGAGCTGACGCTGTCCCGGCCCAAACAGCAAACAATTCATGGCTGGAAGCGGCCGACCAAACAGAAAAAAGGAAGCTAATCGATGTGTGGCATTGTCGGCGCGGTGGCGCAACGTAACGTCGTCCCCATCCTACTCGAGGGCCTGCGTCGACTTGAGTATCGTGGCTACGATTCGGCCGGCCTGGTCACCGTCAATGGCGGTCTCAAGCGTGTACGCAGCGTCGGTCGGGTCGCCGCGCTGACTGAAGAATGCGCCGCCCAGCACGCGCACGGTCACCTCGGTATCGCCCACACGCGCTGGGCCACACACGGCGCGCCGTCTCAAGCCAACGCGCACCCGCATGTCAGCGGCGGGCTGGCGGTGGTGCACAACGGCATTATCGAAAATCACGAAGCCTTGCGCACCAAACTCAAAGGGCTGGGATTTGCTTTTACCTCGGAGACCGATACTGAGGTAATTGTGCATCTGATTGAGCTGCACTTTCGGCAATCACGCGACCTGCTGGCCGCCACGCGTCTGGCCGTCGCCGAGCTGGCAGGCGCCTATGCGATTGGGGTAGTAAGCGAAGATTCGCCCAATCAATTGATCTGCGCGCGTAAAGGCAGCCCGTTGCTGATTGGGCTGGGCATCGAAGAAAACTTCATTGCGTCCGATGTGTCTGCACTGCTGCCGGTGACCCAGCGTGTGATCTATCTGGAAGAAGGCGACGTCGCACAGATCGGCTTATTGTCGGTCAAAATATTTAACGCGGCCGGGCAAGCCGTCGAGCGCAGCATCCACATTTCTGAACTGTCTGCCGACATGGCCGAACTCGGCACCTACCGGCATTTCATGCAAAAAGAAATCCACGAACAACCGCGTGCATTAGCCGATACCTTGGCTGTCGCGATTGCACAGAACAGCGTGCAGCCGGAATGGTTTGGATTTGATGCAGCTGAAGTGCTGAGTCAGGTTAAGGCAGTAACTTTTCTTGCTTGTGGCACCAGCTACCACGCAGCAAAAGTCGCGACATACTGGCTGGAAGAGATTGCAGGTATCCCCGCGCAGGCCGAAATCGCTAGTGAATACCGGTACCGCACGTCTGTGCCCAATCCAGACGCTTTAATTGTCACGATTTCTCAGTCGGGAGAGACTGCCGACACCCTCGCGGCGTTGAACCATGCGAAATCCTTGGGCCAGGATAAAACGCTGACGATCTGCAATGTGCCCGAGTCTGCGCTAACCCGCCAGTCGCGTTTGAAATTCTTGACGCGAGCAGGCCCCGAAATCGGGGTTGCGTCTACCAAAGCCTTCACCACGCAACTCGCAGGCTTGTTTTTGTTGACCTTGGTGCTAGCCAAGTTGCGCGGCCATCTAACCTCTTCGCAAGAGGCCGAGCACCTGACTGCGCTAAGAAGCTTGCCCCATAAAAGTCAGGCAGCCCTGGCGCTTGAGCCCCATATCGAAGTCTGGGCGCAGCGCTTCGTCAATAAACATCACGCACTTTTTTTAGGCCGCGGCGCGCATTACCCCATCGCGCTGGAAGGTGCGTTAAAACTTAAGGAGATTTCTTACATTCACGCCGAAGCCTACCCTGCAGGTGAACTCAAACACGGCCCGCTCGCACTAGTAGATAAAGACATGCCGGTGATCACCATCGCGCCAAATGACCAACTGATAGAAAAATTGAAATCCAACTTACAGGAAGTGCGCGCGCGTGGCGGCGAGCTGTATGTGATTGCAGACGGTGACGTCCACATCGACGAGTCAGAATTTGTCCACGTGATCAAACTGCCCGGCGGACACAACGGTCCGTTGTCGCCCATACTGCACACCATCCCGCTGCAATTGCTGTCGTATCACGCGGCACTGCAAAAAGGTACCGATGTGGACAAGCCCAGAAATTTGGCTAAATCTGTAACCGTTGAGTAGTCACGGATCTATAACAGAACTTAATCCAATCCACCTTCACCCAAGTAGTATTTACTCACCTAGGAGATTGAAATGAATATGACGTTAAGCCTCGCCCCCATAGTCTCGCTAATCGCCGGCATTCTGATCTTGGTTGTGCCACGTCTTTTGAATTTTATCGTGGCAATATATTTAATCATTATTGGCTTGATCGGCTTATTTGGTGTAGGCGGATTTCATATCAAGTAGTAGCTTAGATACCCAAGCCGCGCTATTTTTACTTCAGTTGCTGAATTGGAAGGAGTGCTTTTATAGCCCGCGTGAGTTTCGCAAGAAAAAGTAGTACCTCAAAAAAACTCTCACCAGATCTAAAGCAGCAAAAAAAATCGCCCCAAAATATAGTGGCTTTCAGGGCGATTTCTTGCGGCCGGTTTCACTGGCCAATGGTTCGAGCGCTTAACACTCGCTCAATGGACGGATTAGGAGCCAGAGGTGGCGGGCACCTTAGCACTCTTAATGCCTCTTTCAACTCGCGCCGGAAGAACGAACATAAACTGGCCCAAAGCGGTAGCGAACTCGACGCACTTCTCTGCTTGATCGGAGTCGGGTAGGGGGAAGTCATCGTCAGCGTGGCGCTGGTCATTTGCGTCCAGTCGGACATCATGAGCCCACTCTGCCATTTGACTTGTGATTAGATGCTGGTTGGCAGCTTGATCTATTCGTGTGTACAGAGAGCCCTCTGAAAGAGCCTTAGCTTTTAGCATCGCGTCTACGGAGCTGGCCGCCAGCATAACCGCGCCGGCTGGCGAGCTTAATGAGTTGATGGCTTGCTCAAGGTAGGCGCGCGCCTTTTTGGGGAGATCATCACTGACTCCGCGCGCAGCTGGAAAGATTTCTAGGACTGGGAAGTCCCACTGTGGCGCCCTGGCACTTACTACCCCCGCGCAACGTCGGCAACCGTACACGCGCCAGTACTTTTTCTGGCCGTCAAAGGTAACGGGTTCCACGCCGGCTAAATACACCAGACTTGGGCTGTCAACATTGCAGTGTGGGCAGCGGGTAAGGTCGAGTTGAGAAGCTAGGAGAAGCGACATTATTGGATTCTAAACCGTGCGAAATAGACATGGCAGCAACTTTAGAGCAGGACACCGTCTATATCAACTTAGCTTCCGAAGCGAACAGTGGCCTTTCGTATCGTCGCAGGGCCGGATGGCGGCCCTAAACGCTCCTACATGCGAAGGAATACGCACTCGAAACCCCGCGCTAGGCCGCGCGGCGAGTACTGCGTCGGGTGGTAATGAACCAGTTGGTAGCTTGCAAAAATTTTGTTTGCTTAAACACCGTGGTAGAGGGCTTTGGTGAACCCGCATAGGTTATAAACTCAGGCAAAGGAGAACGGCATGAGCACTGAAATCGATAACATCATCATTGAGCACCTGAAGGCTTTGCGTAACGAACTGAAGGAATTCAGGAGCGAGACAAGGGAAGACCTGCAAACCATCAAAATGCGGCTGAACTCTCTCGAACATTCACCACCGAGCAACTCAGCATACTGACCCTGGATCAAGCCTTTGCCGAATTGGCTAATCTGACTGCTTGGTTTCTGTGGTTCGACTGAGTGAAAGTGGCTTAGGGTCAAGGCCGCTAGTTGTTGGTGGCCAGGAGTGGAATCGAACCACCGACACGCGGATTTTCAATCCGCTGCTCTACCGACTGAGCTACCTGGCCATTACTTTGGGGTGTATTTTAAAAAAATGACCCGCTCGAAAGAGGGCGCATTTAACCGCACTCGGGCGGTTAAGTCAATGAAGACAGCCCCGAACTCAAGGCGGTTTTTTCAATGAAAACTGACACCGCACCCAAGGTTTAATCAAACAGTGGTGGCGCCAAACAAACAAATATTTCGGTAAAAAATCGCCATCGTTTTTTCGCCACGCCATATTAAAAAAGCCCCGCTTTCGCGAGGCTTTTTTGTTGAAGCAAACGTGGATTTAGAAACCGCCCATACCGCCCATACCGCCCATATCACCACCACCGCCCATAGGCATAGAAGGTTTGTCTTCCGGCAGCTCGGTCACCATACAATCGGTCGTCAGCATCAAGCTTGCGATCGACGCTGCATTTTGCAGTGCCACGCGTGTGACTTTAGTCGGATCAAGTACGCCCATTGCGACCATATCACCGTATTCGCCGTTGCCCGCGTTGTAGCCAAAGTTGCCTTTGCCTTCCAAGACTTTGTTGACAACAACTGAAGCTTCTTCGCCGCAGTTTTTGACGATTTGACGCAAGGGCTCTTCGATTGCACGCAGCACGATTTTCACGCCTGCATCCTGATCGAGGTTGGCGCCTTTGACTGCAGCAGCCGCCGCGCGTGCGCGCAACAGTGCCACACCGCCGCCGGGGACGATGCCTTCTTCAACTGCAGCGCGGGTTGCGTGCAGCGCGTCTTCGACGCGGGCTTTTTTCTCTTTCATCTCGACTTCGGTCGATGCGCCGACCTTGATGATCGCGACACCGCCCGCCAGTTTGGCTTTGCGCTCTTGCAGCTTTTCTTTGTCGTAGTCGGACGTGGCTTCGTCGCTTTGTTTGTTGATCATCGCAACGCGGCCTTTGATCGATTCGGCATCGCCGGCACCGTCAATAATGGTCGTGTTTTCTTTGCCGATTTCAACGCGCTTGGCACGACCGAGATCGGTCAATTGCGCTTTTTCCAGCGAGAGGCCGACTTCTTCAGCGATTACAGTGCCACCGGTGAGGATGGCCATGTCTTCCAGCATCGCCTTGCGACGATCACCAAACCCGGGAGCCTTAACGGCGCAGGTTTTCAGAATGCCGCGAATGTTATTCACCACCAGGGTCGCCAGCGCTTCGCCATCGACATCTTCGGCGACGATCATCAGCGGCTTGCCAGCCTTAGCGACTTGCTCAAGTACCGGCAGCAGGTCGCGGATGTTGGAGATTTTTTTGTCGTACAGCAGGATGAACGGATCTTCGAGGATCGCCATCTGCTTGTCGGGATTGTTGATGAAGTAAGGGCTCAAATAGCCGCGGTCAAACTGCATGCCTTCGACCACATCCAGCTCATTTTCCAGACCCGAACTGTCTTCCACGGTAATGACGCCTTCCTTGCCAACCTTGTCCATCGCAGCGGCGATGATGTCGCCAATCGATGCATCCGAGTTGGCCGAAATCGCGCCTACCTGGGCGATTTCCTTGCTGCTGGCGCAGGGTACCGACATGTTCTTCAGCTCGGCCACAATGGCGATCACAGCTTTGTCGATGCCGCGCTTCAGGTCCATCGGGTTCATGCCAGCGGCGACATATTTCATGCCTTCGTTAACAATCGATTGTGCCAGCACGGTGGCGGTGGTCGTGCCGTCACCGGCGACATCGGAAGTCTTGGAAGCGACTTCCTTAACCATTTGTGCGCCCATGTTTTCGAGCTTGTCTTTCAGCTCGATTTCTTTCGCGACGGACACGCCGTCCTTGGTCACGGTGGGGGCGCCGAACGAGCGGTCGAGCACCACATTGCGGCCTTTGGGGCCTAGGGTCACTTTAACGGCATCAGCCAGAATGTTGACGCCTGCCACCATGCGGTGACGGGCGGAATCGCCAAAACGTACGTCTTTTGCAGCCATGTTTAACTCCTAAACTATTTTGAACAGTATGCGTTTGGGGTGGTTACTTCTCGACCACGCCCATGATGTCTTCTTCGCGCATCACCAGTAACTCGTCGCCGTCCATCTTGACGGTCTGGCCGGCGTATTTGCCGAAGAGCACGCGGTCGCCGACTTTTACATCGAGCGGAATCAGCTTGCCCTGGTCGTCTTTTTTGCCGGTACCCACGGCGAGAATTTCGCCCTGGTCGGGTTTTTCGGTGGCGGCATCAGGAATCACAATACCGGAAGCGGTCTTGCGCTCTTCTTCCATGCGCTTGACAATCACGCGGTCGTGCAGAGGACGGATTTTCATTGCAAAGTCTCCATTGCGTAACAAAATTGGGATGGTTTCGAGCCATCGGAAAAAAATAAATGGCGAAGCAGCTTTTAGCACTCTTCACCAGCGAGTGCTAATTATGGGGGTGGGTTATGACAATTTCAAGGGCATGGACGATCTAATTTCACGCACAAGGGCCGCAGTCTGGCATCCCTGCACCCAGATGAAACACCTGGAGGCTGCGCCTCCGCTAGCGATAGCTGCAGGTGCAGGGGCGTGGCTAATTGATCAACACGGCAATCGTTACTTCGACGCCATATCTAGCTGGTGGGTCAACCTGTTTGGCCACTGTCACCCGCGCATCAACGCCGCGATTATCGACCAGCTGAGCAAAATCGAACATGTGATGTTAGCTGGCGCGACCCATGCACCTGTGGTGGAACTTTCGGAACGTCTGGCTAAACTCACCGGCCTCGGGCACGCGTTTTACGGTTCCGACGGGGCTTCAGCCACTGAAATTGCGCTGAAAATGAGTTTTCATTTCTGGCGTAACGTCGGTCGATCACAAAAAACCGGCTACCTCAGCCTTCAAAATGGCTATCACGGTGAGACCGTCGGCGCGCTGTCGGTCACCGATGTGGCGATTTTCAAAGATACGTATTCAGGGTTACTACGCCAAAGCCATCAGGTCCCGACCCCCGACTGGCGCTACGCCCCAGCAGGTGAGTCAGCGCTCACCTCTGCGCTACGAGCCGCAAATGAGTTGGAGACGTATTTATTGCGCCATGCCGACGTTACCGCCGCCTTCATACTCGAGCCATTGGTACAAGCCGCCGCGGGCATGGGGATGTATCACCCGGCCTATCTGCAACGCGCACGCGAACTCTGTACGCGCTACGAAGTACATTTAATTGCCGACGAAATTGCGGTCGGCTTTGGGCGCACCGAGACGATGTTCGCTAGTGAGCAGGCCGCTATCTCGCCGCATTCAGACGCGGGTATTCCCACGGAAGTCCGTCCGGACTTTATTTGTTTATCCAAAGGCCTGACGGGCGGCTATTTGCCCTTGTCTGCGGTACTGACCACCGATGAAATCTATACCGCGTTTTATAGTGACGACATCGCCCACGGATTTCTGCATTCGCATTCTTATACCGGCAACCCGCTGGCCTGCCGAGCGGCGCTGGCGGTGCTGGATATTTTTGAGTCTGACAATACGCTGGCGACAAACCGTGAGAAATCGATAGCCTTCACTGATCTATTGCAGCCAGTAGCCGCTCATCGCCACGTCCAGAGTTTTCGACACATCGGCATGATCTGGGCGTTTGAAGTGTCGCCACACGCTCCGGATTTTGCGGCGCGTTTCCATCAGGCCGCTTTGCGCCACGCCGTGTTTATTCGTCCCATCGGCAATACCGTCTATCTAATGCCACCGTACGTGATTGAAACAGCGGATATGCAATTGTTGGTAAACGCGCTGCTGCATTGCCTAGATAATTGGGCGCTGTAGGCTAATCAGGGCTTGGTCGCACCGATCTCAGCCTGACGCAACAAGTCGCGCACATACTTCACCGGGATAGCGTAGCTGAGGCCGCTGGGCGCCGTCAAAACGGTTTCCTTAGCGCCCTTTACGAAGACTGAGTTAAGCACTCCCGATACTTCGCCGGTCTCCGGATGCCACAAGGGACTCCCGCTGTTGCCAGGGTAGGCAATCGCATCCAGTTCATAAACTTCATACGGCGCCTGGGCTTGTTTCAACGTCCGCGCGCTGAGTTGGGAGGCGTTTTGAACCGGGGTGTAGATTGGCACAATGGCTGCCAGCCCCGCGCGGTGGGTGGAAGGATTCAGTCCCAATATCGCCCCTATTGGATAGCCGGTGAAATACAGCTGTGCACCTTCGTGGACGGCGTCCGCGTCGGCGAGCTTCAACGCGGGCAGCGCGTCCCCGTCCATCTTCAGCAAAATCAAATCATGGTCTTTATCCCGAGCCACTATGGTCGCGCTGCGCACCGTAACTTGCCGGTCACGTCCCGTTAGCACCGCCCAGGTTTCGTTTTTTTCGCTATCGAGTTCGCGCGTAAAAATATGTGCGCACGACACCACATGTTTGCCGTCGCCCACCACAAACCCCGTGCCGGTCAACGCGGCGCGCGGGCTGCGCGTCGGGTGGTAGGTCCCGACGCCCACCACACTGGGCTTGACCGTGATCAAGGTAGAAGCCACATCGGCATCGGCCCAGCCAGAAAGCCCTATCCCACCGAGAAAAATTAGCCCGAGACAGGTGGTGCGATACTTGCTGACACCTCTGGCATCGTGCAGGCGGGCAACTGGGAATCGGTGCACCCATAAGAGTTGCAGCAGGATTGGATACAATCTGCCCGCTAAAGCCAAAATTTTATTCATAAGGGAATCCAGATGAGCGTTGTTGCAGTCGTAGGCTTGGGGTACGTCGGTTTACCGTTGGCGGTAGAGTTTGGCAAAAAAATGACTACCATCGGCTATGACCTTTCCGTTGAAAAAATTGAGCAGTACCGCCAATTCTGTGACCCGACCGGCGAAGTTTCAGCAGCGGATCTGAAGGCCGCCGCCCAGCTCACTGTCACCACCGACCCCGCGGATCTGGCTCGCGCCGACTTCATCATCATCGCGGTCCCCACCCCGGTCGATGCGGCGCATATTCCGGACTTCTCGCCCTTAGTCGGGTCGTCCACCACGGTCGGCAAATTTATGAAGAAAGGCGCCACCGTTATTTACGAATCCACAGTCTACCCCGGCGCCACCGAAGAGGTTTGTATTCCGATTCTGGAAAAGCAATCCGGCATGAAATGGTTGCAGGATTTTCACGTGGGTTACTCGCCCGAGCGGGTGAACCCTGGCGACAAGGAACGCACGATTACCAAAATCGTAAAAGTAGTATCGGGGGACGATGCCGCTACGCTGGAAAAAGTCGCAGCGCTGTATGCGTCGGTGATTGTGGCAGGCGTGCACAAGGCGAGCTCGATCAAAGTGGCCGAAGCCGCCAAGGTGATCGAGAACACTCAGCGCGATCTGAATATCGCGCTGATGAACGAGTTATCCCTGATCTTTCATCGTCTTGGCATCGACACGCTCGAAGTACTGAAAGCCGCGGGCACCAAGTGGAATTTCCTGCCCTTCCGCCCCGGTCTGGTCGGCGGCCACTGCATCGGCGTCGACCCGTATTACCTGACACACAAGGCCGACATGCTGGGCTATCACCCGCAAGTTATTCTTGCTGGACGCCGCATCAACGACGGCATGGGCGCGTATATCGCACAAGAAACGGTGAAGAAAATGATCGCCAACGGCGTGCAGGTGAAGGGTTCTACCGTCAACGTACTGGGCCTTACGTTCAAAGAAAACTGCCCGGATTTGCGTAATTCAAAAGTGGTCGATGTGATACGCGAGTTGCAATCGTTTGGCTGCGTGGTGCATGTGCACGATCCCCTCGGCGAAGCGCGCGAGGCCGAACACGAATACGGCATCAGCCTCACCGCGTGGGAGGATCTGCCCCAATGTGACGCCCTCGTCGCGGCAGTTTCGCACACAGCATATCTGGACAAACCCTTCACTGAGCTGACGAGCAAACTCAAATCAGGGGGCGCGTTCACCGACGTCAAATCCGCTTACGATCCGGCCACCGTTACCGATGCGGGCTACCAGCTCTGGAGGCTGTAATGACCGCGTTCGACGCGCTCCAAACGCAACTCCAGGCCGCGCCTAAAACCTGGCTCATTACCGGTGTCGCCGGATTTATTGGCAGCAACCTGCTCGAGGCCTTGCTAAAGCTTGATCAGCACGTCGCCGGGCTAGATAACTTTGCCACCGGGCGCGAGAAGAATCTCGCCCAAGTGCAGGCCGCAGTCACTCCGGAACAATGGGCGCGATTTCGCTTTAAGCGCGGCGACATCCGCGACATCATCACCTGCCATACCGCGTGCAAAGAAATGGATTACGTACTGCATCAGGCTGCCCTCGGCTCGGTGCCGCGCTCGATCGAAGACCCGCTCGCGACGCACGCCGCCAACAATACCGGCTTCATCAATATGCTCGTTGCCGCGCGCGATGCCAAGGTCAAACGCTTTGTTTACGCTGCGTCCAGCTCCACTTATGGCGACCATCCGGGGCTCCCCAAAGTTGAGGGCGTGATTGGCAAACCGCTGTCGCCGTACGCGGTGACCAAGCTCGTGAATGAGTTATATGCGGAGGTATTTGGGCGTTGCTATGGGATGGAATCGATAGGCCTCAGATACTTCAACATCTTTGGCCGCAGGCAAGACCCCAACGGCGCGTATGCCGCAGTCGTGCCTAAGTGGGTATCGAGCATGATTCACAACGAACCGGTTTACATCAACGGCGACGGCGAAACCAGCCGCGATTTCTGCTACATCGATAACGTTATCCAGATCAATTTGCTCGCTGCCACAAGCCAGCATGCAGATGCAGCGAATCAGGTCTACAACGTCGCCGTAGGCGACCGCACTACCCTCAACGAATTATACGAAGCGATCCGCGCGCTACTCGCACCGCGTTTCCCGCATCTGGCCGATGCCAAGCCGGGGTATCGCGATTTTCGCGCGGGCGATGTACGTCACTCGTTAGCAGATATTTCCAAAGCGCAGACCCGCTTAGGCTATGTACCCACACATCGCATCGCCGCAGGCCTGGGCGAGGCGATGGACTGGTATGTGGATGATTTGCGCTAAACCGAAATTTGCTGCAGATAACTGAATAAAACGTAAATTAAAAAGCATCATGCCAGACCATTTCCTTTTTTAGCTTTCTCCGAAAGCCCTCATAAACGGGGTGCGCTGATAGCAGACATTCCCTTAATGAACCGCATGCCATTGAGGATGGCTGCTGGCCTTTCCGATAATTAGCGTTTGAGTAGCCCCAATAAAAGGGTGTTACTAATTCGTTCTCCCAGTGCTTGGAGTTGCTGCTTCGATTTGGGTCGCTTTATCAATCCGCCCAGTATCATCATGGCTATACCATGTGCGCAAGCCAAGGCGGTAAGGGTAAGGTCTTCAGTGTCCCTGTCCGCATACAGACCCAGCCTTTTTCCATTTTCTACGATGCGCGCCAAGTTCTGGACTGCGATTGCGCTGGCCTGGCTCAAGGCTTCCCCGCATTCTTCCTGAGGGAGTATCCCGCTGAACATAAGGTGAGCAATTTCCGGCTGCTTTATGACCAGGGATAAATATCCCACCCCTGCTTCAGATAATTGTTGCTGAGGGCTCTCGGGGTAGCGTTTTTCCGCACCCTCACAGGCCTTGGCCAAACGATTAAATCCGTGTACTGCGATCGATTCCAGTAAGTCTTTTTTATCCCGAAAATGGCGATACGGAGCTGCATGGCTAACCCCGGCCGCTTTGGCAACTCCCCTGAGGCTGAGGCCTGCGACACCGTGTTGGGCCAGTAGCAGCGTGGCCGTTTTTATCAGGGTGTTGCGCAAGTCGCCGTGATGGTAATTTTCTTTCGGTTGCACTTGCATCACCTTAAAGAGCTTTGAATTATTTTTATTAGACATTTTAATTACGCGTAATGTTGACATTGCTAACATCCGGGCCTATCCTTTTGGTGAATGTAGTCAACGACAACATTACATCACCTCGTGTTTGCATTTGAAACAAAATAAAGGACAAAGCGAAAGCCATGCATAAACTCATGTATTCGATTTTCAAACAGATGCTTTGTGCGTTGGCGGCGACAGCTTTAATTACCTTACCAGTTTTTGCCGGGACAGGCTTAATGCCGCAATTGACGATACATGTCTCTTTTTCGTCACCCGCAACCCCTGTTGTAATTTTAGGTAACGTGCTTGTGGCATTGAACGGCATGCCCATTGCAAAAATTAGTGCCGCAAGTTGGCAAGGCGGGACTAAAAAAACAATCCCTTTTCAAATTGATAAACTTGATGACAAGGGAAGATATGAGTTTTTGTCTCGGGATCACCGAGGCGCTTTGTTGCTGGATGCTAACGATGAGTGCGTGTTCATGGCCAGCGATGCTGGCGAACGTAAGGGTGTCGACTCAGATGAAACCCCTCAGTCCCTGAGGGTCGAAATTGTCATTGTCGATCCCAAAACAGGGGAGCGAAAGTGGGTCTATTTGCAAGCTACAGCGGCAGATAATCTGCCGGGCGCGACCAAAAATTATGTTGTATACGATGCTGCGCGTGATGTTATCGAGACGGCAACCTACAAGATCGGTTTTGCCAAGTCGCATCCCTTCTTGATAGACAGCTTGCAATGGCATATCGACGGACCAAATAAATGGAGTTCGAACGTGGTCGATACCATGAAAATTCGCCATAAAGGTAAATTATTAGGGATCGATTTTGTCCGTACGCAAGCGGATTATCGCTCGCGTGTTGTAGCTGTGAAGGCTGGCCCGGTACGGGTAATACGCAGGACGCTTAATTCGGTCAAAGTGGTTAGCTTTCTGCAAAGTCCCTCGGTGGTTATTGATTACGTGGCCTACGCCAACGGACTTCAAATGGACACGGTGATCGATCTGCCTTTTAAATTAAGCTGGTTTTTTTCTGACTTAACTACGTATACAACGATGGACTGGAATGATGCTCCGTCGTTACCTGCGGTAGGCCTTTACAAAGCAGGTATGCCTGGGCTCACGATAAATGGCGCAATGACACTGGAAAAAGAACAATTCAGCAAGGGCGCTGAACAGCGGTTTGCGCTGCAAAGTGCTTATGGGCTGCTCGCAGTCCAGCTTGAGTTGGATAAAGGTACACCCATTGAATTGAAGCTCTATTTGCGGGATGAGCGCACGATGATAGATAAACCGGAAAATATACCCGGGCAGTTCGGAAACGTTGGGTTTATCACCACAGGCTGGGAAAAAGTGGGTACTTCCGTGCACCATTTAATCTTCAGTGTTCTGCTGCTGCAAAAAACTAATGTCGAGCAAGGGTTAGCGTTGTTGGGCCAATACCCTGTGAAGTCGGCTGAATGAAGAAATAACCCTCACTCCTCCCCATCGTGGACGACAGATTAAGCAAACAAACTTATAGGTGCGGTGAAGCACCCACTGGCAAGTGGACTGCGGGCACACGTCATATAGCGGCGGCCAAGCTGCATGGCTATTACGTCGACACATGCTGCCTGATGATCTCCCAATGTTTCAAAAATGAAGCTTCTGACCATCCCCATTAGCCACTATTGCGAGAAAGTACGCTGGGCACTGGCGAGGCACAAAATCCTTTATCAGGAAGAGCGGCATCTCCAAGGCTTGCACTACCCCTATAGCTATTGGTTGAGTGGTGGGCCGGATGTGCCGGTTCTTGTGGATGGCAAAAAAGTCATTTCCGATTCGACTGCTATCCTCAAATATCTCGAATGCTATGCCTTGAAAGAAAGCCCGTTATATCCAGAAGACGCCGCCTTAAGGCAGCAAGTTGAGGATATGGAAGATTGGTTCGACGAGCAGTTGGGCATTGAAAGCAGACGATGGATTTATTATCACTACTTGCAACACCCGCGGGCGATGTTGCAAATCGCATCTCAAGGTATTCCGTCGATTGAAAGAGCGCTGGGGCCGGTTTGTTTCCCTTTGCTAAAAGCTTTTGTTAGTGCTCGACTCCAGATAAATGATGCGAAAGTTGAAGCAGGATTGAGACTGTCTCGCCAGATTGTTCAGGAAGTCGATGCTTTACTTGGCGATGGCAGAAAGTATTTGGTTGGGATGCGTTTCAGTGCGGCCGATCTGAGTCTGGCTTGCATGCTGGCGCCTTTTGTCTTGCCACGCCAATATGGAGTAGCCCTTCCTGCCTTAGAAGAAATACCTGTTTCTATGCAAAGTACAATAAAAGAATTCCAGAACACCCTCACCGGCCAGTTTGTGCTTCGCCTTTTTGAGACCGAGCGACAAATATAAATAAGTCCACCACTACGTCACAAGGGCAGTATCTGTAAGGCGCTAAGCAAAGCCATGGCTTGTTGAGCGAGCGACTTAAAACACTAAAGATTTCAGAAGGCACCTACATCGGCGGCATCTAAATGTAATTAGTCTGTTTACCTCACGGAGATAAACCTAAGACCTTACATTTATGGCGCTCGCAACAGCTCAAAGCACCGGCAATACCCATAGCGCCACCTTGCCGCAAATTTGGGAACTCATCAAAACGGCAGCCCAATCGTGGTCAGACGACTACGCGCCGAGCATGGGCGCTGCATTGTCGTACTACACACTGTTTTCCATCGCGCCCCTATTATTAATTGTGATCTCTATTGCAGGCTTGGTGTTTGGGCAGGATGCTGCACGGGGCGAAATTTTTGGACAGCTGAATGGATTCATGGGCAGCGAAGCTGCCGCAGCGATTCAGGGCTTGCTCGAGAGTGTGAATAAACCGGCTCAGGGAGCGATAGCGACGATTGTCGGCTTCGTGCTAGTGCTTATTGGTGCAACTACAGTTTTTGGCGAATTGCAGGATGCAATGGATCGTATCTGGCGCGCGCCTGCTCGCCATAAAACCAGCGGAATATGGGGCTTATTACGCGCCCGTCTGCTCTCCTTTGGCATGATCCTTTCGGTGGGTTTCTTGTTGATGGTGTCGCTAGTGATGGAAGCGATGTTGTCCGCGCTCAGCCGGTGGTGGTCGCCTTTGCTTAACGGCTGGGAAACGATGGCACAAATCATCAATACCCTCGCCAGCTTTGGACTCACAATGCTGGCATTTGCAATGATTTATAAAATCATGCCGCGTGTCAAAATCGATTGGCGTGATGTGTGGATAGGCGCAGGTGTCACCGCGCTGCTGTTTACCGTAGGAAAATTTCTGATCGGGTTTTACATTGGAAGAAGCGGCGTGGGGTCAGGATTTGGCGCCGCCAGTTCCATCGTGATTGTATTGATCTGGGTTTACTACTCAGCCCAAATATTTTTAGTGGGGGCGGAATTTACCTGGGTCTATGCGCACATATTTGGCTCGCGCAAAGGTCAAATTCGTCCGCTTACGCAGGAGCCACCCCCACCCCGCAAACTGGACACGGTCCTGCAACCAGCCGGTGGTCATGAGCCCGGATCTTATGTTGCAGGTCGTCAAATGCCCTCGTAATAGTTTGCAACCTATGGCGTTACCGGTTCAGCAGAACGGCATCGCCATAAGCATGCGCACGCTGCGCAATACATTTTCTGCTGATCATTTATAAGGAGTGCACTATGAACAATCAACCCAATCTGGATACCTCGGATCCCACAACCTCTTCACGCAGCAGTGACGACTTTCTGGCAAGGGATAAGGAGCCCAGCCATCGTCTTCACGAACCGGAAAGCATGATCAGCACGATCGATCCCATTTCCGGGGCCGACATTGGAAATGTTGAAGGCAAGCCGTACCTGGTCGATGGCAACATGAAAATGTATTTCGAGTCAGAACAAACGCGCCAGGCTTATGTCGATCAATCTAAAAACCACACGCTCAATCTGCGTGACAATCCAGATGCCGATGGAGAAGCCGAAGGTTAATAGCTGGCTCGTATTTTAGGTGAACCGAACTATCGCTCCCATCAGGAGCGATAGTTTTGTGGGCCCCAACGTAAAAGCAAAGGGGGGCTGGACTGTGTATCATCCCTTATTCGACTTTACCGGGCAGACTTAAATTATCCGACGCCCCATCGAATACATTCGTCACGCAAAGTAAGGGTTGATGCGCGCTGGCATTTATCCGCAGACCCGCTGTAACCCCATCAAACGCCACACCTACAAACGGGCTCACATCGTCAAAAGGAACCTTGATGCTGACCCTGCCCCCGCTGAAATCTGGTGGATAGCCGGGACTGTCAATGAGAAGGGGAACGCCGGGCCAGGTTTTTGGCAGCCGGGGCTTCGTGCCCTCCGGAATGTCCTTTACTTTCAGCGCACCCTTACCGCACATCTCGTCAGGTGTTAGCACTACCCAGTGACTATGTCAGGTCGCGCCTTTGATATTGAATACCGGCACATCATCAAAGTCCGGGTGCGACGTTACCGCCAGTGCGAGGGTGCCGACGCCTGAGTCAAATCCGACTTCCGCAGGATCGATTTTGGTTGGCCAGACATAGGAAAAAACCCGGTTCCCGACAAATTTCCCCGTTTTAGCCGACTTCACGGAGCCCGCTTTGCCGCTCACTTGCATCGAAAAAATCAGCCAGTTTTTTGCCCTATCGACCTAATATCGGTTTTGACAATATCGAACGCTGGTTCGGCGTTTCCTGGTTTGGCATTCACGCCATGGGCTTGGGCCGTGCCGCCCAAGAGCTCGGTGGGATGCCCACCTTTTGGTGGGGATTGATGAAACCTAACGCAAAGAAAATTTCTGAGGAGGTACGGCCACAGACCGCCTACCGTTGCCTGGAAGACGTGATTGGCTGCAAATGGTCGGTAAGCGCACTGTTAGCCACCGCAGAGGGCGTCGTGCGCCCGGGCGCAATCGAGGAGCATATTCCCGTGAGTTGGATCAAGGGCGGGCCATCTAGAAACCTCCAGTCCCGCCGGTATTCATTTAGCCCAAATGCTGCTTCAAAAAATCAATCATGACGCGCACCTTATTGGGTAAATAAGTTCGGCTGGAATAGAGTAGCCATACCGCGGTTTCAAAATTGGTCGCCGTTACCCGGTAATTTGGGAAAGGGTCAATAAGTCGCCCCTCGGCGAGGTCCTTCTCAGTTAGCCAGTTGGGGAGCAGTGTTGGGCCCATGCCCGCGAGCGCACACTCGCGCAGCGCCAACCCGCTCGAGATCACCACCTCTCCATCAATTGGCACCTCACTTACGGTTCCGCCAACGTCACGGAATAACCACAGTGCGCGAAACTCCGGCAAGTTGAAGACCAGGCATTTGTGATGGCTAAGATCTTGCGGCGAGCGCAAGGTTTTTTCCCGCGCCAGGTAGGCGGGGCTCGCGCATACCCGGTAGCGCGTGTTGAACAATTTGACGCCAATCAAGCTGGAATCAGGACTCGTGCCAAGACGGATGGCCAAGTCCACGCGCTCGGACACCAGATCAAGGTTTGTGTCGGTAAAGAGAAGCTCAAGTTTGAGCGCGGGATACAAGGCCCGAAACTTCGGCAACAAGGGCAATAGGCTCATATGGCCAAATGACACGGAGGCGGTAAGGCGCAAGGTGCCGACAGGGCGCACACTCGCCTCCCGCACCTCATCGCGCGCATGATCGAGCTCTTCGACCAAAGCCTCGATACGGCCGAAGAAAAGATTCCCGGCCTCGGTCAAACTCATGCGACGCGTAGAGCGCTGTAGCAGGCGGGTGCCCAGTTCCTCCTCCAGCGTTGCGACCGCTCTTGATATTGAAGATGGGTCAGTATTGCGATCACGGGCTACCGCCGCAAAACTGCCGCGACGCGCAACCTCTACAAAAATACGTAAGTTCTCGACATCCATTCGTGCGAAATATACATAAGGGCACTTCTATAAATCCCATTAAATTTCATCCCACCGTCATCGAATCATTTTTTGATGACATTCTTGCGAGACTCGTGATTTCTACAGT
>JAYWDZ010000401.1:0-7207 GCA_043779595.1 Nitrosomonadales bacterium | reverse complement strand
ACCGCAGCAGCGGCGGATAAATGCGTCATCCCGAATTCGTCGATCAGGCGTTTGATGCCGGTGGCTTCTTCCAGCGGGTTCAGGTCTTCGCGCTGGATATTTTCAATCAGCGCCATCGCGGCGACCGCGTCGTCGGCGACTTCGCGAACCAGCACGGGCACTTCGGTCAAGTTCGCCAGTTGGGCTGCGCGCCAGCGACGTTCGCCGGCGATGATCTCGAAGCCGCCCGCCTCCAATTCACGCACCAGTATTGGTTGCATCAGACCCTGCACGCGGATCGAATCGGCGAGTTCCTGCAACGCGGCGGCATCCATTTGCGTGCGCGGCTGGTATTTGCCGGGCTTGAGCTTGCCAACCGCCAGCATGCGCAGTTCGCCTTGCGGTGGCGCGGCGCTGTCTTCGCCGCCAAGCAGCGCGTCGAGGCCGCGCCCGAGCCCCTTGAGTTTGGCCATCAGACGGTTTCCTCCGCTGCAATGCCTGCACGTTTGAGTGTTTCTTCCGCCAGTTCCATATAAGCCTTGGCGCCCTTGCACTGGCGGTCGTAGGCCAGCACCGGCAGGCCGTGGCTGGGCGCTTCGGCGAGTCGCACGTTGCGCGGGATCACGGTGTCGTAAACCTTATCGCCAAAATGCTGTTTGAGTTGGTCGGACACCTGCTGCGCCAGCGTGCTGCGGGGGTCGAACATCACGCGCAGCAGACCTTCGATCTGGATGCCGGGATTCAGCCGCTGCTTGACCTTCTTGATCGTCGCGACCAGATCGGTCAGGCCTTCCAGCGCGTAATACTCGCACTGCATTGGGATCAACACGGTCTGCGCTGCGGCGAACGCGTTTACGGTCAGCAGGTTCAAGGTTGGCGGGCAGTCCATCAGGATGAAATCATATTCTGCGTCCACCTGCGCGAGCGCGGCTTTCAGCCGCAGGTCGCGTTGTTCCAGCGACACCAGGTCGATCTCGGCGCCGGCCAGTTCGCGGTTCGCAGGGATCACGTCAAACCCGCCGGGTTTGGAATGCATGCGCGCGTCGGCGACGCTCACTTGATTGAGCAGTATCTGGTACACCGTGGGCAGCGCACTGCGTTTTTCGATGCCCGAACCCATCGTGGCGTTGCCCTGCGGATCGAGATCGGCGAGCAGTACGCGTTGCCCGAGCGCGGCCAGGCTCGCGGCGAGATTGACAGCGGTCGTGGTCTTTCCGACCCCGCCTTTTTGGTTGGCGATCGCGAGGATTCGGCTCATGGTGCAGGTTCCAGAATAATGAGATGACGCGTCGCGTCCAGATGGGGAATAGTGAGCACATGCTCGCCGCGAAGCTTGACCCAGCCCGGCAACACGGCGATTTCTTCGTGCGGGTACAAGCCCTTCATCGCCAGCCAGCGCCCGCCGGGAGCCAGCAGATGGCGGGTAAGCGTGACGAATTCTTTCAAGTCAGAAAAAGCGCGCGAGATGATAGTGTCAAATCCTTTGGCGTCCTGATGGGCCTCTACGCGACCAGTCACTACGGAGACATTTTCCAGCCCCAGCTCCGCCTTCGCCTGCAGCAGAAAAGCGGTTTTCTTCGCAACGCTATCGATCAGCGTGACCCGCAGATCTGACCGGGCAATCGCCAGCGGAATGCCCGGCAAGCCGCCGCCGCTGCCCACGTCCAATACCCGTCCTGACTGGAAATACGACACAACCGCGAGCGAATCCAGTAAGTGATGACTCACCATCCGCTCGGTTTCGCGCACCGCGGTCAGGTTGTATACGCGGTTCCATTTGTCGAGTAATGACAGATAGGACAGTAACTTCTCTTCGTCGGACGCCGAGATAGTTACGTCCAGAGCAACGGCGCCCGCTGCAAGTTGTTCACACACAACCATGGTTCGGCACTTGGTTGGGGGTCACTTGGCTGAGGGTCAGGTCTTCCCTTGCCAATGTGTTAAAAACGGCTGAAAGCAGTGCTATTTCTAAGGTTGTACCGGTGGCGATGGTGATATGCCAAACCACAAACAGCGCTGAAACATTCGAAGCTATATCGGGGATCGCATTGGAAATCAGCATGGGTAATAGCCAAAGTAATGCAAGTAAGCGCCAGCCATTTCCTTGAGTAAGCTTCCAAGCCCAAGTCATACGGTGTCTGCGATCCAACGCTGTCGCCGGTAACAAAAGTGACAGCCGAACTACCAAATAGCCACCAGGCAAGGTAACCAACGCCCATAGCAGTTCGTCTGTCCAGACGCCATTTTTATAAAGAACATATCCGCTGGGTAGGGCGATAACCGCTACGCCAAGCATAAACAACAATCCAAAATAGAAATAGATAAGCATAAGCCAACCCATAAATCGGGTTTCTCTCCATGTCCATGGATACAAAAACACCTGATTATTAGCTTTCAATATCAATCGATGCACGTTAACTGCCAAAAGGGTATAAACGCCACCTGCCAATAACGCATAAACCCATACCGTTACCGAAGGATCAGCCTGATTAGCCATTAACCAAGCAATTAGTCCATTAACCAACCCAGAAAAAACAATCAGTTTGCTAATAGCAACACGATTTTTCCATATCCGTTCAGTCGCAAACTTGATGGTATCCAACAGGCGTAAAGGTTTAGCCACGATACGATTCAAGCAGTTCGCTTCTGGACGTCAGGCTTGAAGCCGCGCTTCGCATACACCATCAACACAGAAATCGCCGCCGGGGTGATGCCTTGCAGACGCGCGGCTTGGCCTAGCGTTTCAGGACGTACTTGCTGCAAACGCTGGCGGACTTCCATTGATAGTCCGGTCAACTGACTGTAATCGAAGTCTAGCGGTAGTTTCAGTGTTTCCTGACCACGCTGTCTGTCCACCTCATCGTTTTGGCGGTCAATGTAGCCTTGATATTTGGCGGCGATTTCGACTTGTTCCGCGACGCGTGGGTCCGCTTTTTCTTCCGTCACATCGCCCGTGCCGCCGGGCAGGCTCAGCACTTGCGCGTAGCTCACATTAGGGCGGCGCAGCAATTCGAACAAACTGTATTCGTGATCGATCGGCTGGCCGATCAGGCGCGTGGCGGCCTCGGGCGGCAGTGTGGCGGGGTTGACCCAGGTTGCTTTCAGCCGTGCGGTCTCGCGCGCCACTGCGTCGCGTTTGCGGTTGAACGCATCCCAACGCGTATCATCGATCACGCCCATGCCTCGGCCTATTTCGGTGAGGCGCAAGTCGGCGTTGTCTTCGCGTAATTGCAAGCGGTATTCGGCGCGGCTGGTGAACATCCGGTATGGCTCGGACACGCCGCGTGTAATCAGATCGTCGA
Source organism: Nitrosomonadales bacterium (assembly GCA_043779595.1). GTDB lineage: Bacteria > Pseudomonadota > Gammaproteobacteria > Burkholderiales > Thiobacillaceae > Thiobacillus. The sequence continues at coordinate 3,926 of JAYWDZ010000401.1, read as the reverse complement.
CTAGCACGCCCAGATACGCTTCATGCCGCGCCGGGCACCACGCGGATTTCTCCTGTACCTGCAAGCCTGCGTTGATGCCGGCCAGCAAACCTTGCGCGGCAGCTTCTTCGTAGCCGGTGGTGCCGTTGATTTGCCCGGCGAAAAACAGACCGTTGATGGATTTGGTTTCCAGCGAAGACTTGAGATTACGCGGATCGTAGTAATCGTATTCGATGGCATAACCGGGGCGCAGGATATGCGCATGCCCCAGCCCCGGAATCGAGCGCACGATACGCAACTGCACGTCAAACGGCAGCGAAGTGGAAATACCGTTGGGATATACCTCGTGCGTGGTCAGCCCCTCGGGCTCCAAAAAAATCTGGTGTGAATCTTTATCCGCAAAGCGCGTGATTTTGTCTTCGATCGACGGGCAATAGCGTGGCCCCACGCCCTCGATCACCCCGGTGTACATCGGCGAGCGATCTAGTCCACCGCGGATGATGGCGTGGGTTTCGGCGTTGGTATGGGTAATCCAGCAGGGGCGCTGCTCGGGGTGCATCGCGCCGTCACCCATGAAGGAAAAAACCGGCTCAGGCATATCACCCGGCTGTATCTGCGTTTTGCTGTAATCGATGCTGCGGCCATCAATGCGGGGAGGCGTGCCGGTTTTGAGCCGCCCCACGGGCAGGCTCAATTCGCGCAAACGCGCCGCCAGACTGGTCGCAGGCGGGTCGCCCATGCGCCCGGCCTGATAGTTTTCCAGCCCGACGTGAATCAGCCCGGCCAGGAAAGTACCGGTCGTCAACACCACCGCGCGCGCTTCGAACACGATGCCGAGTTGGGTCTTGACACCCGCCACCCGCTCGCCGTCGAGCACCAGATCGTCCACCGCTTGCTGAAACAGCGTCAGATTAGGCTGGTTTTCCAGCCGCTGGCGGATCGCGGCTTTGTACAACAGTCGGTCGGCTTGGGCGCGGGTGGCCCGCACCGCCGGGCCCTTGGACGCGTTCAGGGTGCGGAACTGAATCCCAGCTTCGTCGGTGGCGATCGCCATCACGCCGCCCAGCGCGTCGACTTCCTTGACCAGATGGCCCTTGCCGATGCCGCCGATGGACGGATTGCACGACATCGCGCCCAGCGTTTCGATGTTATGCGATAGCAACAGCGTTTTTACGCCCATGCGCGCCGCCGCCAGCGCGGCCTCGGTGCCCGCATGACCGCCGCCGACGACAATTACATCGAATTTTTCGGGGAATTTCATGGTTGCCATTCTACCCGTTCGGGCTTGGATGTTTCACGTGAAACGATAGGAAACGGCTTTTGAGAAGTGGAACAAAGCTTGGGATTTAAGCCTGTCGCGCCTCCAGCGACTCCCAGCGCGTCATCAGTTCTAGCAACTCCGCGTCCAGGGTTTCCGACCGCGCGTTTAGCGCCACTGCTTCTGTGGGCGCGCTTTGATAAAGCTTGGGATCCGCTAGCCGCGCGGCAATCTGCACCTGCTCGGCTTCGAGGGCAGCGATGCGGGCTGGCAGCGTTTCTAGTTCGCGCGCGTCCTTGAAGCTGAGTTTGGCTTTGGCAGTCGGTTTGCTCGCAGCAGTTTTTGCCGGTTGAGCAGGGACAACCGCAGCGGCGACTTGCTGGTTTTTTTTCCACGCCAGCCAGTCGGCATAGCCGCCGACGATTTCGGTGAGCTTGCCGTCGCCCTCGAACACGATCGACTGCGTGACCACGTTATCGAGAAAGGTCCGGTCGTGCGACACGATCAGCACGGTGCCGCTGTAATCCTGCAGCAGTTGCTCGAGCAGTTCCAGCGTGTCGATGTCGAGATCGTTGGTCGGCTCGTCCAGCACCAGCAAATTGGCCGGGCGCGCGAACAGCCGCGCCAGCAGCAAGCGGTTGCGCTCGCCGCCGGACAATGCGCCGACCTTGGCACGCGAACGCTCGGCGGGAAATAAAAAGTCCTCCAGATAACTGATCACGTGCTTGCGTTGCCCGCCGATTTCGACAAAGTCCGAGCCGGGCGCAATCGTGTCGATCAGAGTGGCCTCGTCGTTCAACTGGTTGCGGAACTGGTCGAAATACGCGACTTCGAGCTTGGTGCCTTGTTTAATCTTGCCGGACTGCGGCTGCAATTCGCCGAGAATCAGGCGGATCAGCGTGGTTTTGCCGGCGCCGTTGGGACCGAGCAGGCCCAGTTTGTCGCCACGCAGCAAGGTGCCGGTAAAGTCGCGGATTAAAGTGCGGTCACCGTAGCCGTAGCTGATGTTTTCCATCTCGGTGACGATCTTGCCCGAGCGTTCGCCCGAGTCGATCTGAAACCCGACCTGACCGGTGCGCCCCATGCGCGCTTCACGCGTGAGGCGCAAAGCTTCGAGCCGCCGCACCCGGCCTTCGTCGCGGCAGCGCCGCGCTTGCACGCCTTTGCGGATCCAGACCTCTTCCTGTTTCCAGAATTTATCGAACTTGCGGTTATGCACCGCCTCGATTTCCAGTTGTTCGGCCTTCTTGGCCTGATATGCGGTGAAATTGCCGGTATATTCGCGTAACTGGCCGCGATCAAGCTCGATAATGCGATTTGCGACGTTATCCAGAAAGCGCCGGTCATGGGTGATGAACAGCAACGCACCCTTGAAGTCGAGCAGCAGGCTTTCCAGCCAGTCGATGGCGCTAAAGTCCAGGTGGTTGGTCGGCTCGTCCAGCAGCAGCAATTCCGGATCGGTGACCAGTGCGCGCGCCAGTGCCACGCGTTTTTTTAGCCCGCCGGACAGGGTGTCTACTACGCGGTCGGCGTCCAGCCCCAGGCGCTGCATCGTTTCCTCGACCCGGCTGTTGAGCCGCCAGGCGTCGGCCAACTCAAGTTCATGCGACAGTCGCTCGAAATCAGCGTAAACCGTCTCATCGCCCTCCGCCATCGCGTGCGCCACGGCATGGTATTCGGCCAGTAGTTTCTGCGCCGCACCCACGCCCTCGGCCACGGCCTCAAACACCGTATGGCCGGGCTCAAACTGTGGCTCCTGCGGCACATACGCCATCTTCAACGCGGGTTTGCGCCACACGTCGCCCGCATCCGGCGGATTGATGCCGGCGATAATTTTCAGCAGGCTGGATTTACCTGTGCCATTGCGACCGATCAAGCCGATGCGCTCGCCCGCCTCGATCACTAGCGAGGCGCCGTCCAGCAGCGGCCAGTGGCCGTAGGCGAGTTCGAGTCGGTCAAATGTTAGGAGGGGCATGATATCTATCGTTTGTCATAAGTGATGCTCAAAGGCGCGCCCTTTTAAGCACTCCGAGTGGAAGAAGTTAGAAGCATCATCGGCGCAGACCCCATGCTATACCAGTGCAGTAGAGCTCTAGGCCGGAAAGAAGACGCTCGGAGATTGAAGCTATATACGAAGGGTCAGGAATACTCGTGGGCCCCGTTACTATGTAGCGAAAGCGATGCGTTGCGTAGTTCTGGTTCAGTAGATTAATTAGCGCTAAGTCGTGGTCGCTAAGTTTGACTTCAGTACCGAGTCGGCGCTTGCGAGCTACGGCAACAATTTGCGAGAGGCGATGCCGCATTCCGTTGACTTCCGCGAGCGTATTGCCGCGCTTGAGCAAAAACGCTTTTAGACAGAGTTCAATTGATTGGCCGTAAAGCTGCAGAGTAGGGAACATGAGGTTCTTTGGTGTTGCGCGTACGGCTTCGGCTGCATGAAAGTACTGAGCAGAAAGGTGCCAGTAGCCAGTGGGCGTGGATCGTGCTGGATCGAAGTTCATGACGCCTAAAATAACCATAAGGGGCGGCATTATCCCCTATTCAGCGCCTCCGCGACGGCGCGTGCGATCTTGACTGCATCTGGGGTGTCGCTATGCAAACAAAGCGTATCTGCAGCTAGCCACAAAGAACTGCCATCGAGCGCGACGATGGGCTGGCCTTGCGCCAGTGCATAAGCCTGTTCGGCGGC
>JAYWDZ010000400.1:0-2914 GCA_043779595.1 Nitrosomonadales bacterium | reverse complement strand
ATCCACCGTGCCCTATCAGCGCTATGCGGCTACGACAATGTTTTGATCGAAGACCGCCACGCCGTGCTGGCTGCGTTAGCCGCATACAAACAGAGTCTGGATTTTGCAGATGCCTTGCACCTGATGCGCGCGAGCCGCTGCCAGGCGCTAGTGACGTTCGATCAGCGTTTGATTAAACGTGTGGCTGCATTGGGCTTGTCGCCGGTATGTGAGGTGCCAAGTGGGTAGGGGACCAGGGACTGCGCGGCTATCTTTCGTCCTGAGAAGATAGGTTGATGAATAATTCGAGCCTGGAACCTTTATTTTCGCCTTCGGCCACACCGCGCCGCCCAATCTGCCCGACGACGATCTGGCCGCCGACATGCAACTCGCGATCGAAGCGCGTTTGACCAAGGCTGGCATGCAACACTACGAAACCTCGGCCTACGCCCGCCCCAACCATACCTGCCGCCACAACCTCAACTACTGGCAATTTGGCGACTACCTCGGCATCGGCGCCGGCGCACATTCCAAGCTCAGTTTTCACGACCGCATCCTGCGCCAGATGCGCACCAAGCATCCGCAGCAATACATGGATGCGGTTCATCAAGGCACGCACATCGCCGAGGAACGCGTCCTCACCCGGCACGACCTGCCGTTCGAATTCATGATGAACGCATTGCGTTTAAATGAGGGCATTGATGCCGCGTTGTTCGAAGAACGTACTGGCCTGCCGCTGATCGTCTGCGCATCCGCACTCGAACGCACGCGCACCCAGGGCCTGCTGGCAACCGACGCGACTCGGCTCAAACCGACGCTACAGGGGCAGCGTTTTTTGAACGATTTGCTGGCGTTATTTTTGCCGATTTAACGGGGTGCAAGCTTGCTAGGGTGAGAAACTGCACAAAGCAGATGTCTGCTACTTAATTTTGCAGTGACGGGTAATGGACGACACGGTATTAATCTCGAGCGCGCCTAGACCATATGATCCGCCTGATAGGCTTAGACTTCGCCGGGGCAGAATGTTTGTACGTAAGTTTCGTGCAAACTTAACCCAGACTTTTGTAGTGACCGGAGGCTTTTAGCTAAGTATTTTTTCATACAGCGTTTGCGTGTGCCGCTGTTTGTTGACCCATGTGTCAACTTTCACGAGGCGCTCATTGATTCGTTCGCAAATGAAAGCGACGTCATGAGAGGGGAGTTCGCCCTCAGCGTACACCCTACCCGTTATAAAATCATCTTGTACCACGCATTCAAAAAGCACATTAACTTCATACGGGTTAATTAGACGTAAGTCTTTAAACCCCCAAACCACCGTTGCATCGGCACCGAGCGGCGTATAGCGTTCATGATCTTGGTAGATGTCAAAACTGTGGGCATGTCGCTCCGCGATGGTCAAACCGGCCAATAGACTCAAGTGGTAAATTAAACTCGAGAGTTGGCACAGGCCGCCACCGACTTGGCGCGTGAGTTGACCATTGACCAAATTACGGCCCATCACGAAGCCATTACGTTCGCTTGGTTGTTTGACGTAACGCCAAAAAGACCATGTTTGACTCGGCGCAATCACAGATAAATTCACAGCTCGCGCGCCATGAGTGAGATTGGTCAGCTTGTTTTCGAATAAGGCACCTCCCAGGACAGCTTGCCTGATTTCTACCTGTAAAGTGTAGCCGCCAATATCGATATCGCTGCGGGCATCAGAAAAACGCACGCCATTTTTAAAGTCGTTCCCACGCCGGTACGCGTGCGCAACGGCTTGCCGGGAAGACAGCGATAGGGCGCGGCGTAGCCACGCCCGCAGAGGGTTCATGAGCGTCGCTTCAATTGATATACATGGTAAGACGAATAACGCGCCAACGGTGTACGGCCAATAAGCGCATCCAGCCCTCGAAACAGCGGTCGGACGAAGGAGGGTATGCGATGAATGGGGAAAAATAAAATCCCGCGACGTTGCACAATGCGCCAATGCGACCCCGCCCAGCGCTCGATGTCGGCGTAGGCGGCGGCGGTGTCGCCATGCCATCCTGATTCACTGCGACGACGCCCGATACAGGCTCGACGGTGTTGCGAGGGAATGTCCATGATCAAATGCCCCCCGACTACCACCAGGCTCGCGATGGCTTGGAGCGATTGTGCAATGAGCTTATCGTCCAAATGCATGAACACATGAAAACACGTGGCTGCCTGGTAAATGCCTTCGACTGAACCCTCTAAATTGGGCAGACTCGCTTGTATCAAACGGCGGTTAGGGAATTTCCCCGCAGCCACTTTCAGCATCTCCCGAGACGTATCTACCCCGGTCATGGCGAAATCGAGTAGTCGGCCTGTACCGCAACCTATGTCGAGCACATCAGCGGGCGGTATTTTTGACAGCCATGTGGATAAAATCCTTCGCTCTAAATAATCTACGTAGCGACCGTAAGAGTTGCCGAAGCGTTGGCTATCGTATTCTTTAGCAAGCCGGTCGTAATAGTCGTGAATGGGTTGCATACCGACTTCAAATCCGCTCGCAGGCAATGGCTCGCAGCATAATTTCATCCTGTCTGAACATCAGATCATGGGGGCAAGTTTGTATCCATGTTATGCATAATTATGCAGGCAATTTTAAGCAAGTTATTTTCCGTGCTTGTTCCAAAGTGATAATAGCTTGCTTGCGGTCTGCGCCCCAGCGATACAATCCCGCCTCGTCGCTTTCCCGAATCACCCGGTGACAGGGAATCAGCACGGCGATGCGGTTGCGCGCCATCGCAGTGCCGACTGCCCGCTGCGCTTTAGGCATCGCGGCTAGGTGGCTGTATGACAGCGTATGACCGGAAGGGATGCGCAGCAGCGTTTCCCACACCTTGATCTGGAAATTGGTGCCCCGCAGCAGCAGGCTCGGCGGCCGGGGTTCGGTGAATTCCTCAAATGCCCGTTATATTATTTTCGGCAT
>JAYWDZ010000399.1:0-7227 GCA_043779595.1 Nitrosomonadales bacterium | reverse complement strand
CTTCGCTCAAATTGGCGTAACGCTTCTCAAGATCAAATAGGCTGTTTTGCATGGTAAAAGCGTGCCTGAATTGGGGGATTTATAGAAGTGCCCATAATATAGAACTTGCCCTGCTACTGAATCGGGTCTTACTCAAGCTTGCAGATTGAAGGGAGAGATGTATGGCTGAGCTTATCCAAGACATTTTTGTGAATCCGCCAATCGCCATCGCGCGGCTAGGTGGTAGTAGCGCACCGCAAGAGGCGTATCAGTGGATACAAAATCCGCGCCCGCGTGCCAATGCTGAAACGGTGATCGCGCCCACGTGGTCTTTGCGCATTTTGCCGGATAGTTCGGTCGAACCATATTTACCTACTGAGGTTAATCTGCGTGATGGTGAGTTGATTCGTCCCGTCGCGCCTTTCTTTGAGATTTGGGTGCGCTTGGGGCAAGCGGGCAGTGACGAGTCTACTTGGCGTGATGCGCCTTTGACCCCATCGCTGCTGGAGAAATTTAATATCCCATTAGCCAATTTGGTATTGCATGTCGATGCGCAAAATCGCAAAGCGGCGCGGCGTGCACAATCGGCTGCCTTGCGTTTTGGTACTTTCCCACCGGTGGCGGTCGCAGCAGATAATCATGCGCTTGTGCCTTTGCTGGCAGTGAGTTCGCCTGGTGCAGCTCAACCTTTAATTCCTGTCGGGCGCAACATTCCTTTAGGTACGGTGCAATTTTTGCGTAGTAAGCCGCAACCGAATGCGGGACAAGCATGGCTGAATACGATCAATGTTGAAGTGTTGCGTTTTCGGTTTACCCCTGCGCGCGGTAGGATCTATGGGCCACCGGATACCAGTCAGCCGCATACTGCGCCAGTGGGCGACCCTGCGCCACCCGTTTTAGAGCCGTATAATTTTTTGAATCCGAATGCAGGATGGCGTGGTTCCACATCCGACTTAGCGCAGATTGTCAGCCCGTGGGATACCTATGATGGGGCAGATGTGGGCACTGGTGCCAATAGTAATATTTCTTTGGGCGTGGTCGATGATACCTGTGAAGCAACGATAAAAGTTTCGCTGACCACCACAGGTAATAACGCGAGGGTACTCAACGCCAACGCGAATGTGTTTGTCGCACCGCCAGATTTTGCGCCTGATCGCCGCCCATTTATTTCATTGGCCGACGAGATCAATGACCGCAGCGCCGATTCGAATGTGCGCAATGCCGATTTAACCCCAGCCCAAACTGAGCAATGGGTCGAGGATTTATTTGAGCGCATCTACGAAACCTTAAGCCTACTCAATCTGGATTTTTATCGCAGCAACCGTGCCATCAATCTGCCAAAAAACCAGCGTCGCACCAGCGCCATCCCGGGGGATAGCTTACCGCGACCATTGCAAGCCCTGGGTGGGCGTGATGCTTTGCGCAATCCTGATTTTGCAGTTGGCCCGGCGAATGATGCGGATCCTTTGCCGCTCAGTACCCACGCTCGGATGCGACATCGGGCGCTATCCGATCTACAAGCCTTGCATGACTTTGTGCAATTGCGCCCGGGTCGTTTAGCGCAATTGATACGCAAGACCTTCCACCTGGATGCCGCAGAAACGGCGATTGCTACGAACATGCAAATGCCGCCATTGATGCGCAACTCGAATGCTTTGCCGCTGACGCTCACGTCCTGGCAGTACGACTTATTAATGAGTTGGGTCAGTGAAGTGACGAACACACCGGTGGCCACACCCTTAGGACGCTCTGCGGTGGTCGCCAATCGAGCCCGTGTCCGCCATGCGCAAGTGTTGGGGCGCATTCGAGGGAATACCGATAGCGGTGGTAACCGGTGACCGTGGCGGTGCTTGATCGCGTGATCGCTGCGCCACAAGCGCAAGAGTCAGGCCCAGCGGGATATCGGTTTTCTTCTAGCCACGGTCAGCATTTATTAGTGGTCGCACATTCGCAAATTTACGATGTTGATATTGCGCCGGAAGATAACAACGCCGCTGCCAGTACAGAAGCGCTGAGTCAAATCTTAGGACATGGTTTTCGCAGTGAAGCACCCTTAGACGTTGTCAGCTTGCCGACCGTGCAAAGCATTTCGCTGAACGTCAGTTCCAGTTGTAATTTGGGCTGTAGCTATTGTTATGCCAACCAAGGCAATTTTAAAGGCAAGCAAAAGCAAATGCTGCAATGGGAGACCGCGCGGATAGCCATTGATCGTTTGTTAGATGAGGCCGACTCAGCAGCGCCAATCACGCTCGGTTTTATGGGGGGTGAACCGTTTGTGAATCGAGAATTGATTCATCGGTCCGTCCATTACAGCACAGCGATTGCGCAACAACGTGGCCTTGATTTGCGTTTTTCTGTGACGACCAATGGCACTTTATTGCGCGAAGAAGATCGTCAGCTATTGCGCCAGCATCGCTTCGCGGTGACGGTTAGTGTGGATGGTGGGCACGAGGTGCAAAACCGCCAACGTCCCATGCTCAATGGGCGTCGTGATTCGTTCGCTGCAATCCGTGAGCGGGTGCAGCCGTTATTGCAGCAACCGGGCTTAGCAAAACTGTCGGCGCGGGCGACGACCAATGTGTTTTCGCTCGACATCGCGAATCAATTTGCGGCGATTTTGGATTTAGGCTTTACGGATGTTGGTTTCTCCCCCTTACGTGCGCAAGAATCAAACGAAGCCGTTGGTGCCTTGCAAAATGAGGATTGGGTCGCTTATCAAGAAGCGCTTATTGCAGTGGCACAAGGTGAGTTGCAACGGGCTAAGCAGGGCGAGTCGATACGCCTTAGCAATTTTGCCACGGCGCTCAAGCAGCTCCATGTCGGTGCGAGCAGTCCTTTCCCTTGTGGTGCTGGGGGTGGCTATTTTTCGGTGTCTAGCACGGGCGACTGGTATGCCTGCCATCGCGCAATCGGCAATGAAGAATACCGATTGGGGGATAGCCAATCATTACAGCAAGATAAGCGCATTAGGTTTCTGCAGCAACGCCACGTCCATGCACAAACCGATTGCCAATCGTGCTGGGCACGTTATTTGTGCTCTGGCGGCTGTCATCAAGAAAAAGCCAGCCGGAGCGTGGCATCGTGCGATTTTGTGCGTGGCTGGCTGACATTTTGTTTGCAATCTTATTGCGATCTAACGCAAGAGCAGCCTTATTTTTTTGATAACGTCTCTCCGAGGGTAATCATATGAGTGCATCTAATACGATCAAACTTGTTCCTCGAAATGTCGCCGCTTTGCGCCGTCAACAATCTGCTAGCGATGGGATTGCTACGGTGAGCGGAAATCCCGTTTCCACCCGCTTAGAGTCGGGTGTCGGCAATTGCTTCCCGGGCTTGGAATGTGATTTACGCAATTTGGAACGACGTTTTTTTTCATTCTTGGAAGTCGATATATCGGATAATTCGATACAGATTGTCATTGTCGACGCGACTGCGGTAGAACAAGCGGCAACGGCCGGTAGCATCACCGCGGCGACTAGAAATGCGTACCGTGAATTGGCGCAAGGCCTCACACAAGGTCGTACGATTAATATCGTGTCGATCAAAGGTCGTTTTGGGCCCTTTGGCAGTCACACGCTGCAGATTGACACGCTCAATCCACCCAGCAGCGGTGTCAGCCTAGCGCCGCCCGACGCTTGGACAGCAGTGCGTTTGCTGGAAGAAAACGCTGATGTCACTTTGTCAGTTCGTGTTGGCACGGGTGCACAGAAAACGTTAAAGGCCAAGCGTGCCGCTTACTTGAGTACTAACGGCAGTTTGGCGGCCATGTTTGAACCGGGCGAACTCACCCAATCTTTGTGCAGCCCATGGACGCATGATTTCCGTGATTGCGGTTGCTTTTATTGGGCTAGCAATCATCCCGATATCGTGTTGCCGCCAACGCCCGATGCGAGTGAACCAACGCAAGCGTGGAATGCTCCCGTACCTTGGGAACGATTAGACCGCAGTATTAGCAATACACCGCCCGCACCCGCCAATAGCAACGAGCCCGTAGAACTCGGTCACTACGCAATCAACCATCAATGGCAGTCCTTAAATTTTGTGTTGGAAGGACGCGAGACGATCCGCCCGTACCGCGTTGGGATGTTTAATGCCAGCCCACTCGCTACCATGGCTGAGTTAGAGAAATATTTGCGCTACGCTGCAGGTGTGGAGTTGGCAGCGATACAGGAATATTTGTCAGCAGCGTATTCGCTGATTGATCCAGCCAGTGTTACGGGGACATTACGCGATAACATCAGCGTGGCCTTTGCCGAGCTGATGCGGATTAGTTTCGGCGAGATGCGCCATTTGCGCGCCGTGAACGATGTGTTGCAATCCTTATTTGGTAGCGCCTACGTTCCCGCATTGCGCGTCGCAAAAACTATTCCCAGCGCCACGGGTGGGCAACGGCCCGTGCATGCGCGCGTGCTTGATCCGCAAGCGGTGACAGATTTTCTCGCGATTGAACAACCGAACATTTCAGTCGATGGCTTGTATTCCACCATCTTAGCGACCTTGCGCCGTTTCGGCTTTGGGACCGATGCTGATTACCAAACCATACGCTCAGTGATGGCGGGAGGCGAAGACCATTACGAAACATTTGAGAATATCCAAGAGTGGTTGCGCCCTTTTCAACCGAATCAATATTTGCATTCTAATCTGACACCAGCACCCCCAACCCATGCCGCTTACGCCAAGTTGCAACTGCAATACCGCAATTTGCTCGATGCGTTATACATCGGCTACGCAGCGGGTTTGCCGCAAGGCGCGTCTAGTATTAATGCGGCAAGGGCGGCAATGGTTGCGCCAACTGGGTTCGGCGAAGCCATTCGTGCGGTGGTCAGTGCAGGGTTCTTGGCCGCGTTTGATCCGATTAATGATCCACGATTCCAAGCGATTGACCCGCCGTAATTTTTTTATCGCTGAGGGCGCTCATTTTTTAAAGAATGTTCTGCGTACTCTCTACCCTTGCAGTTGTCTGAGCTCATCGCGTAACGATGTATGCGCCACTTTCCCCTAGCCATATTGGGCAATGGCCCAGTTGGTATGCTCGCGGCTTTGCGCGCTGCTAAACAACATCCGGTGATTTTACTGGCGGCTAATCCGCCATTGGCCACGATGGAAACCCGCATTGAGGCTGCGCCCGCAGGCTTATTGGCTTTGTTGCTGGAATACGGCATTCATCCACAGCAGATTGGTGTCGAAACACTGTTTCATCAGCGGGCGATTAGTTGGGCATCGGCGCAAGTAGAGCGCATATCCACTCCCAGGGTCGCACACATCCATCGTCCTGCATTGGATATCGTTTTATGGCAAAAAGTGTTGTCAGAGCTACGCATCCAAGTGCAATTGGGTGAGCAAACATTTCAATTGCATGCAATGGGCGCACGCGCTAATGCTTGGCAAGCAGATTATTTATTGGATGCCAGCGGGCGTACCGCTATAACTGCGACACATTTTCATCAAGCACGGCAGCCGTGGGTGGCGCGAAACTTCTCGCTACAGTGGCGTGAACGTACATCTGCTAGCACGTCAGCGCAATACTTTCAGTTAGCGGCGCTTCCGAATGGTTATGTTTATCGCTTGGGTAGTCGTTCCGCGCAAACGGTGGTGTTTGTGGGGCGAGATATTGCGGTCAAGGGCGGAGCCGATGCATTGCAGCAGCGATTAGCGCAATCCAACGCGCAATGGTTGATGCAAGGCTTGCCGCCACTAAGGGAATTTGCGACCAGTCCAGCTCTACCTTCTAGCTTGCAATGGGCACAATCCTCGCGCAGCGTGTTGTTGGGCGATGCCGCTTTGGCACGCGACATCTTGGGTTCGCAAGGTTTGTCCTGCGGTTTATCAGAAGCGATTTTGTCGTCGACGCTGGCAGAGGAATCGGCACGCGCAGCATTTCTACAAAGACAGACTGAGCAGCGGCGATTGCACATCAAAGCCTTGGTCGCCCAAATCAAAGTCAATCGCTACCGTGATAGCGCCTCATGGGCGGACTATTTAGCTTTTCTCCAACGTTAACCCGCTAGGCGCACAAACCTTTTCTGAAACACCTGTTGCAGAAAAACGCCGCAATTGACCTGCTCTCCGCCGTTCTGTTGTGAGGTGAGAGCAGCAGTACGCGCTTAGATAAAGCTGATGTTCGGGAAAACATAGGCTCAGGGGCCGTTATCAATCCCCGACCAGTCATTTTGGTATTTCTTAGCAACTGGCGGCTCTGGCCGAGAAGCGGTCAATGTAAAACGGGACAAACCCACGGCTTGCCCCGTTGGGAGAATCAGATCGGCGGGCAGATATTCGTCCGGAGTTCGGCCTGATCGGCCGCAGGCTCCGGGCGGAGATTGTCGTCCCGAATCAGATAAACAGGCACACATCCGATTTTTGTGCCACCGGCAAAAAGGTGGCCGCACCGATCCAGTCCTTGATTTCCGGGATGAAATCTTCGTGGGAATGGCCGAACAGTTCCACGGTCATCTGACAGGCAACCAGCTTGACATCGGCTTCAATGCATATTGATCGCAATTCTTCGATGCTGGCCACACCGTTGTTTTTAACCGTTTGGTGCATCAGGCCCGTTGCCATTTTCTCGAAACCTGGTATGCCCGCCATCACGACGTTCGGGATTTTCCAGTTGATGTCTTTGAGCCATTGCGGCCCGAATGGCATTTTCATCGGCATGCTCGGATTGCCGAGCGGGCTGACTTCGAGATGCAAATCCTTCTTCAGCAGTTCTAGTCCGTAAAAGGTAAAAAACACCGACACGTCCCAGCCCAGTGCTGATGCGGTGGAAGCCAGAATGAAAGGGGGATAGGCCCAGTCGAGCGTGCCCTTGGTGGCAATAATAGCCAAGGATGGCGTATGCGCGGCTTCGCGCTCTGCCATTTTGGATTCAAAACGCTGGTCGAACCACTGATCTAGCTTGGATAGTTCAAGGTTGGACGGAATAATTATTTCGGTTGCACCCATGATCTTCTCCTTAGGATTTGCGAATGAGGAATACAAACTCCCCTTGATTCGCGTTGGACGAAACCAGTTCATTCCCGGTTTGATTGCAGAATGACTGCATGTCCTTGACTGAGCCCGGGTCGGTGGAGGTGATGCTCAGTGTGTCGCCTGTGTTCAGGGCAGACAAGGTTTTTTTGGTGCGCAAGATGGGCAGCGGGCAGTTCATGCCTCGAGCATCAAGGGATTGGGTTGCGGGTGTGTTCATGATGACTCCTTTAACAAGTAGATGACCGTACGGTCAAGTAATTCGGCAAAAAAATGCCG
>JAYWDZ010000398.1:0-18753 GCA_043779595.1 Nitrosomonadales bacterium | reverse complement strand
ACCGTAGTCGCATCGGCATCATCCACCACATTGGTGCTGACAGTGCTGGTGGTGGTCAAGGCTTCGAAGTTACCGCCGGTGGTGCCGGTAATACTCGCAACCACCACTTGCGTGCCCTGCACGTAAGCATCATCGGCACGGACCGGCACAGCAGCGGATGAAGCCGTACTCTGACCCACCGGAATCGTAATGGTCGTGCCACCCGACAAGGTGATCACCAGCGGACTGCCGGTGACCGCGTTGTTGACGGTGGCGGTGTAGACAATGCTACCGCCTTCAGTGACCGACGCTGCGGAAGCGGTCAGCGTGACCGTAGTCGTGTTAGCTGCAGTACTTGTGCTCACTACAGGGATTGGAGCGGCTGCGGTATTTTCGCTAATCCTATATTCAGGAAATGCGACTCGCGCGCCGCCTGTTCCAAATTCGGACGCGAAAGGCGTCAGTGGCTCAACGATACGCATCAGTCGAACAAAATCATGGCCTGCGTTATTGCTACCGCCGTCCAAACCTGCCGCTGTTGGGTCGAGCAGATCATCGATGTTGTCGCCGCGTTCCAGGGCCTGGATCACGCGCTCGGCTTCACCGGCAGGTAGCGAAGCTTCTGCGACTTCAGGGCGCGAAGTCGAAGAGGTCTCGGCACTAAAGTTGAAAGTTTCGCTCGGCAGCAGCGTCAGAACATGCCCGTCCATAAACGCGAGCTGAACTTGTGAGTCGGGCATGGTGACGATGGTGTCACCCTCCCGTAGCACATCGCCCGCTTTCAGCGATCGCATTTGACCCGCCGGGTCTCGGGCGAATGCCTGACCTTCAACGCTGATAACGGTGGCGACTGCCTGGGGGGTGGAAACGCTGGTATCCATGTGCTGCTCTTTTTAAAGGTGGTTGGGGTGGCCCAGTCGGGCGCCTCTACTTACCTTTACGGCTGGATATCCGGTTTCCGTATTGGACCTAAGTACAGTTAGGCAAGAATATTTTGTGGCGCGTGTGTCGAGTCCTCGACACCATTGATGAGCAAAGAGAGATGCATGCGATCGCGCACCCCGAGTTTTTCGAACGCGGCACTTAAATGCGCTTTCACCGTGCGTTCGGTAATGCCCATTGTGCGGGCGATTTCTTTGTTGCTTGAGCCATGCGAGACTGCTTCGGCAACCTGCCGTTCACGCTGGCTAAGGACATCCAGTAAAGGCTGCGAAACCTCATTGCTGCGTGCCGCCAGGCTCTGCATAAACCGCCGCATGAGTTGTGGCCCTACCCACAAACCGCCGTGTTCAACCACCCCTGCTACTTGGCGCAATACCGCAGGCAAGCTCAGCGCACTGCAATAGCCCGTTGCGCCAGCAGCCAGCACCGCCATCCCTTGCGCGTCCTCGGGCACGTTGGACAACATTACAAGAGGTGCCTGCGGCACCTGCGCGCGCATGTCGGCAACCCAGGGGGCGCAGGAAATTCCCTCTTCGGCGATATGCAACCAAATAACCGAAGCATTCAGCAACACAGCCGGATCAATAGCGTGAGAAGCCTCACCGCATACCAGCACCGCGTTCGGAAATGCCTCCACCCAACGCGGAATCGCTAGTAACCGCGCAGTGATAAAAACCGGCCGCTTCATGACTTAGCGCTCGGTGAAAGCATGAGATTTAGCGCGTGTCACTGGCTTGAGCAGATAAGAAAGAATGCTTTTTTTACCTGTCATGATGTCTACCTCAGCCACCATTCCGGGGATGATAGGCATCGATTTACCCAACGACGATTTGAGTGTGCGCACACGCACCAGATAGAACGCGTTGCCATCTTTGTCGGTAATGGTATCGGCCGCAATATGATCGATCACCGCAGCGAGCCCGCCATAAATCGCGAAGTCATAAGCCGTAAAGCGCACCGTTGCAGGTAGCCCCGGCCGTAAAAAAGCAATGTCTTTGGGCGAGATGCGCGCTTCCAGCAGCAGCGCATCGTCAGAGGGCACAATTTCGACGATTTCTTTGCCAGGCTGCAATACCCCGCCCACGGTGGTGATCAGCAAACGATTGATAGTGCCTTTAACAGGGGACTTGATGTTGGCATGCTGCACACGGTCACTGAGCGCTGTGCTGCCTTCAGAAAGGCTATTTAATTTAGCGACAGTTTCCCCCAGGTCATTGCGCATTTCATTGCGAAAAGTAATTTCCTGTTCTTGCACTTTACGTGCGGCTTCAGCAATGGCCGATTGCAGGCGTACGGTCTGGGCGGATGCTTGATCGCGCTCCCCCCGGTAGCGCCCGACATCGCGTTCCAGACGTAAAAGTTCAACGTCGGAAACAGCACCCGAAGCCGCTAGCGGCTTAGTCATCGTGAGTTCTTTTGCGGTGAGTTCCATGCCTTGCGCCGCCTGGTCCCGGCGCGATTTCACCTCGATCAATTCCTGATTGCGCTGCGCCAGTTGCTGGCGTGCAATGCTGATTTGCCCTTCCAGTTCGCGTCGACGCGCATCGTACATATTGCGTTCTTCTTCAACCAGTGCGGGGACTTCTTTAACAATGGCGGCGGGTAGTTGAAAAGGGGTGTTTTCCGCCAACGCGCGCAAACGCGCCGCTTTGGTTAGCAACGCAAGATATTGGACGCGATTCTCGCGCAGCGACGACACAAATCGTGTTTCGTCGATACGGAACAGCGACTGGCCCACCTCAACCATTTGGCCTTCCCGCACCAGAATTTCTGCTACCACGCCGCCGTCAACTGCCTGTACAACTTGTACTTGGCGGGTCGGAATTACTTTGCCCGTTCCACGCGTTACTTCGTCCACCGTAGCGAACGCAGCCCACAACACAAAGGCAATCAGCACAATGGCGATGGCGCGCAATAAAAAGTGCGCGCGTAAAGGTTTCTGGTCTAGCTGTGCCCAATTTGCATCCGCCGCCCAACCTTGCGATTCGCTGGGCAGAGGCGGAATCCATCGCGCAAAAATGCGGTCGAGCAGTGGGCGTGAATGCTTGGACCAACGGCTCGATCCTTCGGTAAAACGAGAAATAAATGAAAACAACCCGGGTTTCATGCGGCTTTCCCCACGCGGCCCTGTCGCAACGCCTCCACCACCTGTGCTTTAGGCCCATCCGCGACGATCTTGCCCGCGTCGATCACGATAATGCGCTCGACCAGATCCAGCAGCGAGGTGCGATGCGTTACCACAATCATGGTTTTGCCAGCGGCAAAGGTGCTGAGCTGCTGTTTGATTTCTTCTTCGCTCGAGTGGTCCATGGAGCCCGTTGGCTCATCCATGATCAGGATAGGTGGATCATTGATCACCGAGCGCGCGATGGCCACCGCCTGCCGCTGACCCCCAGAAAGCGATTCGCCGCGCTCGCCCACCGTCATGTCAAAGCCTTTGGGGTGATTGTTGACGAAATCGGTAATGCCGCCCACCTTGGCCGCGCGCAGTACGGCGGTGTCGTCTGCCGTCGGTGCGGCAATGGTTAAATTGTCGCGCAAGCTGCCATAAAATAACGTGACATCCTGCGGTACATAGCCAATGTTGCGACGCAATTCGGCGGGATCAAGCTGACGCAGATCAATGCCATCGACCAACACCGCGCCTGAAGTAGGGCGGTACAGGCCCAGAATAAGTTTTTCCAGCGTGGTTTTGCCTGAGCCCACCCGGCCCAGAATCGCGACATGCTCGCCCGCGCGAATTTTTAGCGACACATTGCGCAGCGCAGTCTGGTCCTGCTCGGGATATTTGAAATCGACATCCTTGAATTCGATATCCCCGGTGAAATGCTGGCGAGTGACAAAGTTTGAATCGGCAGGCCGCTCGACCGGTTGTTGCAAAATATTGTCCAGCGACTTCAGCGCAGTCGCCGCGTTGTGATATTGGGTGAGTAAACCGGCCACCTGCGAAATAGGGGCCATCGCCCGTGAAGACAGCATGCCGCAAGCGATCAAGCCGCCTAGCGTCAAATTGCCCTCACCGATCAGGTACACGCCCACCACAATCACCACAACGTTAACCAGTTGCTGTGACCACGCCGCAATATTCATCGTTGACGCCGACAACAGACGCAGCTGTGAGCCCACGCGAGACAGAAAAGTGGCGCTCATTTCCCACTTTCGTTGCATCACGCTTTCGGCACCGAGCGCCTTGATCGCCTCAAGCCCGACCAGGCTTTCCACCAGCGTGGCATTGCGCATGGCACCTGCACGGTAGGTGGTTTCAGATAGCTCGTGCATCTTGCTGTGCACGGTCAATGCGTAAGCCAATACCAGCAGCATGCCGAACACAATGGGCAAAATAAGTACCCACGAAATCCAGCCGATAACGATCAAAAAAATCAACGCAAACGGCAAATCAATAAAAGCCGTCACCGTGGCCGAAGTAATGAAATCCCGTACCGTTTCGAACGAACGCAGATTAGAGGCAAACGATCCCGCTGACAGCGGCCGGTTTTCCAGTCGCAGGCCCAGCACGCGTTCCATAATGTAGGCAGAAAGCCGCACGTCGACACGGCTGCTGGCCAAGTCCAGAAAGTAGCCTCGCATGGTGCGCAAGGTCAGGTCTGCCATCATTAATATGGCAACCCCTACGGTCAACATCCACAGGGTTTCGATTGCCTGGTTCGGTACGACCCGGTCGTACACGTTCATGCTGAAGAGGGGCAGTGCAATTGCGAACAAGTTGATCATGAATGCCGCTAGCAGCACATCACGGTATACCGGCGCGTTGTCGGCCACGGTACCCCAGAACCAATGGCGATGTTTAACCCGACCCACTTCAGGTGTGCGCGCATCAAAATGGAATTTGGGCCGGGCAAAAATCGCATGCCCCGCATAACGGGCCGCCAACTCTGCCCGGGGCAGTAAACCTTCGGCCTCGCTCAGTTCGGGAAAAATCAGGCGGGCAGTCTGACCCTCGTCTGTCCAGCCCAGCAGCACGCAGGCTTCCTGACCTTTAAGCAACAATACCACCGGAAACAGCGCCGGATTGAGCTTATCGAGCGAAGTTTGCACCACCTTGCTGGTAAGCCCGGCGCGTTTGGCTGCGCGCTGGAATAGTGAGGGGGTAAGCCGGTTATTCACCAGGGGCAGACCCTCCACCGCAGCGGGACGGCTAAGAGTGCCGCCATGCGCACGCACCACAACCATCAGGCATTCGAGCAAAATGTCGGGCACCGCTGCAACAGTAGCAGGGGAAATGGGTCCGCCGCGGGAGGGCACGGCAATATCCGGAGCACTTAAAAGCGCTGATTCAGTATTCAAGATAATCTACGGCAAGATCGGCTCGCAGCACCAGAAAGGTTGGATTTGATGAGGGTGTTTAGCGGCTTATTGGGTTTAATCTTTAGCCGTTGCATCTAACCCGGTGGGGATGAAAAGCCTGCAACCTACGGGGGCAGGGCGGCGATCAAGCTTCCAAAAATGGGGCGATTAAGCTGAATGCGACGAGACGGGCGGGTTAATGCTCGTTTTCAGGCTTGGTGGTGCGCAAGCGCTTGGTGTTTCCATGGCGCTGTTTGCTGTCCAGACGCCGCTTTTTAGAAGCCAGAGTAGGGCGGGTTGCGCGACGAAGCGGGTCGATTTGGGTTGCCTCCAAAATGAGCGCCACCAGTCGCTGCTGCGCGTCCTCGCGATTGCGTTTCTGGCTGCGAAAGCGTTCCGCTTCGATAATCAACACGCCTTCATTGGTCAGGCGCCGGCCCGCCAGCGCGCTTAACCGCAGCCGTACCGGCTCGGGCAACGACGGAGAACGCGCGACATCGAAACGCAATTGCACCGCGGTAGACACTTTGTTGACATTTTGGCCCCCGGGTCCGGACGCGCGGACGAAGTCTTCGTGGAGTTCGCGTTCGTCGAGTGTGATGTTATCGGTGATACGGATCATGGTGGATTAGCGGCAAACAGATCGACATTTTGGGTCTAAGCTCTTACTTGAAGTTGACTCTGTCGTGAAAATTCGGAAACTAGCCCGATTCTGAACAAATATTAACCGGACCGCACTCATGCCCCAGGACACTCCTTTCGAGAGCGAGCTCGCTACGGAAACTAAAAAGCTTCCGGTGCCGCAGTCGCTGCCCACCGAGCTTTATCTGCTACCCCTCACCGAAAAGCCATTTTTCCCCGCGCAATCGTTGCCGCTTTTGATGAATGAGGGGCCGTGGCTTTCGACTATCGAAGCTATCGGTGACTCTGCGCATCGTATGGTCGGGCTGGTGGTGGTCAAACCGGATAATACCGACGACGTGCGGCGTAGCGATTTCCGCAATATTGGCACGATGGTGCGCATTCATCATCCGGTCAAATCCGACGGCAAAATGCAGTTTATCGCCGAGGGCATCAAACGCTTTCGAATTGTGGAATGGATATCCGAGGCGCCGCCGTACCGCGTCCGGGTCGAATATCCCAACGAAACCGGCAAGCCCGACTCCGAGGAGATTCGGGCTTATTCCATCGCGATCATTAATACGATCAAGGAACTGCTGCCCCTCAACCCGTTGTACTCCGAGGAGCTGAAGTTCTTCCTGAACCGCTTTGGTCCCAACGAGCCCTCCTTATTGACCGATTTCGCTGCCAGCCTTACTACCGCGTCCAAACACGAATTGCAAGACGTGCTGGAAGCACTGTCGCTTAAAAAGCGTATGGAAAAGGTGTTGGTGCTGCTGAAAAAAGAGCTCGATGTGGCTCGACTGCAATCGCAAATTCGCGAAAAAGTAGACGAGAAAATGAGCGAGCAGCAGCGCGAGTTTTTCTTGCGCCAGCAGTTAAAAGCCATCCAAAAAGAACTGGGGTTGGCCAAGGACGACAAAACTTCTGAACTGGACAGCTTTCGCGAGCGCATCGCCAAGCTGACTTTGCCGGAACAGGCCTCTAAACGCATTGCGGAGGAAATGCACAAGTTCTCGTTACTTGAAACCGGCTCGCCGGAATACACCGTTACACGAAATTATCTCGACTGGCTAACGGTTTTGCCGTGGGGCGTACATACGCAGGACAAGATAGATCTTGCAGTGGCGCGCAAAATTCTCGACCGCGACCATGATGGGCTCGCCGATGTGAAAGAACGCATCATTGAGTTCCTGGCAGTGGGCGCGATGAAGGGTGAAATGTCAGGCTCCATTCTGCTGTTGGTTGGACCTCCGGGCGTGGGTAAAACCTCGATCGGGCGCTCAATCGCAGAAGCCCTAGGCCGGAAATTTTTCAGATTCTCGGTGGGCGGAATGCGTGACGAGGCCGAAATCAAAGGCCACCGCCGCACTTACATCGGTGCGATGCCAGGAAAATTTGTGCAAGCCTTGAAAGAGGCGGGCACCGCCAACCCGGTCATCATGCTGGATGAAGTCGACAAAATTGGCGCGAGTTTTCAGGGCGACCCGGCCTCGGCCTTACTCGAGGTGCTCGACCCGGAGCAGAATTCTGACTTTCTTGATCATTATCTGGACGTGCGTTTTGATTTATCCAAAGCGCTGTTCATCTGCACTGCCAACGAATTCTCCATCCCGCCCGCTTTGCTCGACCGCATGGAAGTGATCCGTCTGTCAGGTTATATCACCGAAGAAAAACTCAATATCACTCGCCATCATTTATGGCCGCGCGTGCTTGCTAAGGCAGGGCTGAAGAAAAACCAGTTGACCATTACGGAATCCGCTACACGACATGTGATCGAAGGCTATGCGCGTGAAGCGGGGGTGCGTAATCTGGAAAAACAATTGGGCCGTGTTGCACGCAAGGCCGTGGTCAAAATACTCGGGGGCGCGGCCACCCCAATCAAGATCGGCGTGAAAGAAATTGAAGCCTACCTGGATAAACCTGTCTTCAATCGCGAGAAGCCGATGTCCGGTGTAGGCATCGTCACTGGTCTGGCGTGGACTTCGATGGGAGGCGCCACCTTGCCGGTAGAAGCTTCGCGCATTCATACGCTCAATCGCGGCTTTAAACTGACCGGCAAGCTCGGCGAAGTGATGAAGGAATCAGCCGAAATTGCCTACAGCTTTATTGCCTCGCATCCGAAAGCCTTTGGCACCGACGAAAAGTTTTTTGACACCAGCCTGATACATCTGCACGTGCCCGAAGGCGCTACCCCCAAGGACGGCCCCAGTGCAGGCGTGACCATGGCTACGGCACTACTGTCGCTGGCAAAAAACGTGAAGATCAAGCGCCAGTTAGCCATGACGGGCGAGCTGACCTTAACCGGACTGGTGCTACCCGTCGGGGGCATTCGCGAAAAAGTCATTGCTGCACGACGCGTCGGTATTTTTGAGCTGATTTTGCCTGATGCCAACCGACGCGATTTCGATAAATTGCCCGACTATATTCGCGCAGGATTCACTGTGCACTTTGCCAAACGCTATCAAGATGTAGCAGATGTGGTTTTTGCCTAAGCCTTATGAATATCAATAAATATCGCATCAAGCCCCGCACTCAGTTTGATCTGAGTAAATTTGATCCAGGCGACAAATCGCTGATTAAGGGCAATAAAGACAAAGCCAAGGCGGCGCTGGAGGAGCTTAGGCGCAAGCTCGAAGCCTTGCAAAGCGTGTTTTATGCGAACGGCTCGCGCAAATTGTTAATCGTTTTGCAAGCGATGGATACCGCCGGCAAAGATTCCACCATTCGCATGGTGTTTGATGGCGTCAATCCGCAAGGGGTTAGGGTTGCCAACTTCAAGGCGCCTACGGGCGAAGAGTTAGCCCACGATTTTTTATGGCGCGTACATGCCAAGGTGCCCGCCAACGGCGAAATTGTGATCTTCAATCGCAGCCATTATGAAGACGTATTGATCACACGCGTTAACGGCTGGGTCGATGCCGACACCTGCCAAGCACGCTATCGCGCCATCAATGCTTTTGAACAATTGCTAACAGAAAATAACACGACGATTTTGAAGTTTTATCTGCACATTTCGAAAGATGAACAAAAGCAACGGTTGATCGAGCGTCACGACGATCCCACCAAACAATGGAAATTCAACCCCCCCGATCTGGCTTCACGTGCGCAGTGGGAAGACTATATGTCGGCCTACAGTCAGGCGATTGCGGCTACGTCTACTCAAGTTGCGCCGTGGTATGTCGTGCCGGCGAACTCCAAGTTGCAGCGCAATTTGGTTGTCTCGAATGTGATATGTAACGCGCTAGACGGGTTGAATCTGACTTATCCGAAACCGCTCCCGGGGATTGAAAAAATCCAGATCGATTAGAGGTATCTGCCTCAAACACCTTATGTTGCTGTTTGATAGGAGCCTACAACTTCACGACCTCTACATTCTCCAGCGTGCGGCCCAAAAAGCGTTCGCCTATCGCCTGGAATCGAAGTGGCAAATCAGTTACATAGAATTCATAGCGAGGCTTGGCGGAACCAGTATTCGCGAGATGTTCACGCGCGAGGGTGGCGGCAACTTGCTCGGCCATGGCTTCGGCAGAGTCCACCAATTGCACCTTATTGCCGACGACCTGGCTCAACAGCGGTTTAAGCAAAGGGTAGTGCGTGCAGCCTAATACCAGCGTATCAATGTGCTCGGCCATTAAGGGTTTCAAATAATCTTCAGCAGTCAACCGTGTAACCGGGTGGTCGAGCCAACCTTCTTCAACCAACGGTACAAACAATGCGCAGGCTTGGGAATGGATGCGCGACTCGGGTGCGTATTGATGGATGGCGCGGGCATAGGCATTACTGTTGATGGTAGTAGGCGTTCCGATGACCCCGATTTTTTTGCCGCTGCGCGCCAAAAACGCCCCCGCATCAATCACATCCAACACCGGGACGGGCGACAAATCCTTGACCACTTGGGCCGCGACAGCAGCCATGGTATTGCACGCAACGACTAGCAACTTGACGTTTTTGTCCAACAAAAACCGCGTGATTTCGGCGGTGTAATGCCTGATGGTTTCGACCGATTTAACCCCATAAGGTACGCGCGCCGTATCACCAAAATAAACAATATTTTCAAACGGCAAGCGCTCCATTAATGCGCGCACTACCGTTAGGCCACCGATGCCCGAGTCGAATACGCCTATGGGTTGGCTAGACTTCAGCATGTGCGCATATTGATTTGGTAAGGTTGGGGCGGAGGCAGGAGTATTAGTGATCATAGCGCCTAATAAGGTGATGAATATTGATGCATTTTACCTGTTGCTAGCTACGCGCCGCTTATGCGCTCGAAGGCCAAGCTGATAGAAATAAAACCTTGAGCCAGGTAAAGTGCTAACCCAGAAAATGTGGCGCTCGTCTGACGCGCAGGCCGCCACGGTGTTATCCTAAATCACCCGTGAATAATGCGGTGTTTCAGTCAATTAATTCTGCAATTACTAACTGGTCCCTCCATGATTACCCTGTCTTTTCCGCAACGCCTCGTATTGTTATTCAGCCTTTTAATGTCGTCTGCTAGCTGGAGCGTGGACACGATTCCCCCTCCGCCTGCGTTGGGTGCCAAATCGTATGTACTGATGGACGCTGCCACTGGCGACGTGCTGGTGAATCACCAGGGCGACCAGCGCCTGCCACCCGCGAGTCTCACCAAACTGATGACCGCGTACATCGCCACGCTGGAAATCAAAAGCGGACGGCTCAAAGAAACCGACCTGGTGACGATAAGCGAAAAAGCCTGGCGTGTAGGGGGCTCGAAAATGTTCGTCGGAGTAGGGCAGCAGGTATCGGTTAGCGACCTGTTTCACGGCATCATTATCCAGTCCGGTAACGACGCCAGCGTGGCTCTGGCGGAGCGCATCGCCGGTGACGAGGATACGTTTGCATCCATGATGAATGCTCAGGCCAAACGGTTGGGTATGAGCAATAGCCACTTTAAAAATGCGACGGGTTTGCCCGCCGACGGTCATTACTCGAGTGCCCGTGACATGGCAACTCTGGCTCACGCCATCATTCTCGAAGATCCCGCCCATTATGCAATCTATGCCCAGAAAGAGTTTTTGTGGAACGGCATCAAGCAGCCGAACCGTAATCTGTTGCTATGGCGTAACGACGGTGTCGATGGTCTGAAAACAGGCCATACCGAGGAAGCGGGGTATTGTCTGGTGGCCTCTGCCAAGCGCGGCGATCAGCGTTTGATTGCCGCTGTGTTTGGCACCGATAGCGAAGCTGCGCGCGCCGCCGAGACGGGTAATCTACTCGCGTACGGCTTTCGTTTCTTTGAAAGCAAAACCTTCTATAAACAAGGCCACGTACTGGCGAGCGTGCCGGCGTGGAAAGGCGCAGTGCGCACGGTCAAGGCGGGTTTAATCCACGATCTGGCGGTAAGTATGCCCCGTGGTGTCGCCGCTACCCTTAGTACACAGTTAGTGTTGAACCCCCGGCTGATTGCGCCTGTGAATCGCGGCAGCGTGGTAGGAAAAATCGAAATCCGCCAAGGCGCCAAAGTGCTGAAACAGACTGATGTGGTGGCGCTGGAAACTGTTGAGCAAGGCGGTTTCTTCCGCCGTATGTGGGATAGCCTCGTATTGTTCTTCAAAGGGTTATCCAGCTAGAACCCCAGTAATCAGTTGACTCGATAGCTGCCACTCCGTTACTGATTTACTCACTTCGCGACAACGCCCAGCTTACGTGCTCCCGCACTAACGCAGAGGGATGGTTGAGGTGAGTGCTCAGCGCGGCGTGAGTAGCCAATGTGGGCGGCGCGTTACCCAGTGCTACTGCAATATTGCGCAGCCAGCGTTCATGCCCAATCCTACGAATCGCCGACCCTGCCAGCCGGTCATTGAAATCGGCTTCACTCCACGCAAAGAGTTCGATCAAGCCTGCGCTGTCGAGGCCATTGCGAACGCTGAAATCGGCTAATTCGGCAGTCTGCGCAAAGCGGTTCCATGGGCACACCAGCTGGCAGTCGTCACAGCCATAAATGCGGTTGCCCATCAGCGAGCGGAATTCTTCCGGGATGGCGCCTTTCAGCTCGATGGTCAGATACGAGATGCAGCGCCGCGCATCCAGCTGATACGGCGCGACGATAGCGGCGGTGGGGCAGATGTCGATGCACGCATGACAGCTGCCGCAATGATCGGATTCGGGCGAGTCGACGGGCAGCGGCAGGTCGGTATAGATTTCGCCCAGAAAAAACCACGAACCGTGCTCGCGATTGAGCAGTAGCGTGTGTTTGCCGCGCCAACCGAGCCCGGCTTTGGTCGCAAGCTCGACTTCGAGCACCGGCGCGCTATCGGTAAATACGCGGTAATGATGCTCGCCGACTTCGGCACTGATGCGGTCGGCGAGCTGTTGCAGCCGCGCGCGCAACACTTTGTGGTAATCCCGGCCTAGTGCATAGCGCGCGATATACCCGGCGTTAGGGTCATTCAGTACCGATTCCGGCGTAGCGGATGCAGGCGGGAAATAATCCAATCGCACGCTGATGATGCGCTGTGTGCCGGGGATCAATTCTGCGGGTCGGCTGCGCTTGCTCCCATGCGCCGCCATATAATCCATCTCACCATGAAATCCTTTATCCAGCCATTGTTCCAACTCGTTTTCCGCACGCGACAGATCACTATCGGCAATCCCCACGGCGGCAAAACCGAGTTCTATTCCCCAATGTTTGATGCGTTGTGCGAGCGCGTTTAAATCATGCATGACGTTGATGATAGCAAGCCTCGTTGCTCCCTCTCTTTAGATAGCGATTCGTGTGGACTCAGCTTGCCGGACGAAGCTGCCACGCTGGCGTTAGGCGCACAAATCGCGCGCATATTGCGTGCCGGGATGACGGTTTATCTGCAAGGCGATTTAGGCGCGGGCAAGACCACCCTGGTGCGTGGCGTGCTGCGCGCGCTGGGCTATGTTGGGCGGGTAAAAAGCCCGACGTATACGCTGACCGAAATCTACAGCTTGCCTGGTTTTGAGTTGTATCATTTCGACTTGTATCGCATGCACGATCCGCGCGAATGGCTCGATGCGGGATTTCGTGAAGTGGCCGACGGTCAAACGGTCAGTTTGGTCGAATGGCCAGAGAAGGCGGCTGGGCTGTTGCCGCCTGCTGATTTACGCGTTCAGTTACAAGCGCTGGATGCGGGACGCGAAGTGGAAATAGTGGCTGAAACAGCGCTAGGAAAAGAATGTTTAAAAGTATGGTTAGACGAGTGAATTTGTCTTGGTTACTGGCGCTAGCCACCCTGCTGGTATCGCCGGTTCACGCATTGCAATTGGCAGACGCACGGCTGTGGCCTTCGCCGGATTACACCCGGTTAACGCTTGAAGCGCCGCAAGCCATCGCCTACAAATATTTTCAGCTCGCAAACCCCGAACGTTTAGTGCTGGACATGGAAGGTGTGGAGCGCAACGCCGTGTTAAGCGAACTCACAACCAAAGTAGGTGCGAACGATCCCTACGTGAGATCAGTGCGCATCGGAATCAATCGCCCCGGCGTAATGCGCCTGGTGTTGGAATTAAAAACCCCCATCAAAGCTTCGCTATTCCAGTTAAAGCCGCTGGGCGAATACGGCCACCGACTGGTGCTGGATTTATATCCTGTGCAGCCCCCGGATGCGCTGGCTCAATTAGGGCTGGGCAAAAAACCGGATCAAGTAGTGGCCGCCCCCGCCCCTGTTGAGGCGCCATTGCCCAAGTTTTCTCCCGAAGAGCCCCCGAAACCCGTTTCTCCTGCGCCGGATACTCCATCCGATTCGACGGCAGCCATTGCGCCTCCATCCGACCCTAATAAAACCGTCAATGCCTTAAAGCGCATCGCTGCCCATATGACTATTGTCGCGATTGATGCGGGCCACGGGGGAGAAGATCCTGGTGCGAGAGGGGCGACCGGACTGTTGGAAAAGCATGTGACCCTGGCGATTGCGAAACGCGTTAAAGCCAAGGTGGATATGGAACCCAATATGCGCGGCGTGCTGGTGCGCGAGGGCGATTATTTTGTGCCGCTGGCTGGTCGCGTTACCAAAGCACGCGGCTTTCGGGCGGATCTTTTTGTATCGATTCACGCCGATGCTTTTATTCGCCCTGAAGCGCGAGGGTCATCGGTATTTGCGTTATCTGAGCATGGCGCGACTTCTGCTGCCGCGCGCTGGCTGGCCAAAAAAGAAAACGAAGCGGATTTAATCGGCGGAATCAATATCGATGTGAAAGATCCCTTCCTGAAACGCACGCTGATTGATCTGTCGCAAACCGCGACGATTAGCGATGGTTTAAAACTTGCGCGTTCGGTGCTGCGTGAAATTGGCTCGATTAATACGCTGCACAAAAACGAGGTCGAGCAAGCTGGATTCGCGGTGTTGAAAGCGCCGGACATTCCCTCCATCCTGGTGGAGACCGCGTTTATTTCCAATCCCGACGAAGAGCGGCGGCTTAACGACGAAGCCTATCAAGACAAACTCGCGGACGCGATTGTGACCGGCATCCGAAATTACTTTGCCAAAGTGCCGCCCAGAGCGCGCATCAAGTTGACCAATAATTGAAAAACGCCAGCTTGATGGGAGCTTCCGCCCCCGGTTTTGATCAGCCGCTGGACGCATTGTTGGCGTGCCACGGCCGCTTTGAAAAGCAGTGCGCAACCCTGGAAAGGCTGCTGGCGCATCTGCCTGAACACGGCAGCGACGCCGAGGCGCAACAGGCCGCGCGCAATATCCTCACTTACTTTGATACAGCGGCCGTACACCATCACGACGACGAGGAGCGCAACCTCTTCCCTTTGTTGGGGCGCGCGGGGCACGGCGAATGGTGTGAGATAGTCGAGTTGCTCACTGGCGAGCACGACGATTTAGCGCAGCTGTGGCGTGCGTTGCGCCCCGCCTTACATGCTATCGCGCAAGCGGAGGCGGTGGCGTTGAACACCCCCCATGCCCAACGCTTTATCGCACTGAATCGTAGCCATATCGCGTTTGAAAACGAACGCGTGTTGCCCCTGGCGCGCCAGATTTTGAGCGCGGCTGACTTGCAAAGCCTGGGCCGTGCTATGGCGGCGCGCCGCGGCGTGGATTACCCCTGCCCATGAGCATTCGCATCCTGCCCGACTTGCTGATCTCGCAAATCGCCGCCGGCGAAGTGGTCGAGCGCCCGGCAGCGGCATTGAAAGAATTATTGGAAAACAGCCTGGATGCCGGTGCGACCGAGATTCGCGTTGATCTTGAACAAGGCGGCATCAAACGCATCCGCATTACCGACGATGGTTGCGGCATTCCGCGCGACGAATTATTGCTGGCGTTGGCGCGCCACGCCACCAGCAAAATCGGCAGCCTCGAAGAGCTTGAACGCGTGGCGAGCTTGGGTTTTAGAGGCGAGGCGTTGGCGTCGATTGCCTCCGTGTCGCGCTTGATGCTCACGAGTCGCGCGCGCGATTGCAGCCATGCCTGGAGCGTCAATGCCGAAGGCGGCCGATTGAGCGAACCCGGCCCTGCTGCGCTGTCCACCGGCACGGTGATCGACGCGAGTGACCTGTTTTTTAACACGCCCGCGCGGCGCAAATTTCTAAAGACCGAAGCCACCGAATACGCGCACTGCGCCGAAGCGATGCGGCGGCTGGCACTGGCCCGCCCCGATGTCGCATGGACGCTCACGCACAACGGTCGCGTATCGGCGCGCTACAGCAGCGAGTCGGTCGCTGCGCGCTGTCGCAACGTGCTGGGCGAAACCTTCGAGCAGGCGTCCATTCAGGTTGAAGCTGCCGCTGCGGACTTGCGCGTATCGGGTTGGGTGATCCGCCCATCGGCGGCCACCGGCAGCCGCGACAATCAGCATTGTTTCGTCAACGGCCGCTACGTGCGCGACAAGCTCATCACGCATGCGCTGAAAGCGGCTTACGGCGATGTGCTGCATCACCAGTTGCAGCCGGGCTATTGCCTGTTCATCACGCTGCCCCCCGAGAGCGTCGACGTGAACGTGCATCCCGCTAAAACCGAGATTCGTTTTCGTGATGGTCGCGGCATGCATCAGTTTTTGTTGCATGCAGTCGAGCGGGTGCTGGGTCAAAAAACAGAGGACAGCGCGCAGAAGCCGGAGGCGGGAGTGACGCCGTTTTTTCAGGCTTATCCGAGGCAAACGGCGATGCCGCTGCATGTCTCAGAAGCGATGGCGTTCTATGCACCCCTTGGGGCAACCGGCGGGCCGCTTGGGGCGCATTTCTCGAGGGATGCATTGGCTCAATCAAACAGCGCAGCGAGGCAAGGGGATGTAGCCGAACTCCAGGCGCTAGGCACGGATGCGCCCCCATTAGGCTATGCGCTAGGGCAATTGCACGGCGTGTATGTGCTAGCCCAAAACGCCAAGGGGCTGGTGCTGGTGGACATGCACGCCGCGCACGAGCGGGTGGTGTACGAGAAGCTCAAGACCGCACTGGATGCGCGCGCGGTGCCTGCGCAAACCCTCTTAATCCCGGTGAGCCTCACCGTCGATGCACGCGACGTGGGTGAAATCGAACCGTATCTGGATCAGCTCGCCGCAATCGGCTTTGAACTCACAATCAGCTCGCCCACTTCGGTTGCAGTCCGCTCGGTGCCGTGGTTGCTAAAAGACGCCGATCCGGTCGAACTCACGCGCACCCTGTTGCGCGAAGTCGCCGAATACGGCGTCGCGCGTTTGCTGGACGAACGCCGCAACGAGCTGCTCGCAACGCTCGCGTGCCACGGCGCAGTGCGCGCCAATCGCCGCCTGACGATCCCGGAAATGAACGCGCTATTGCGCGAAATGGAAGCCACCGAGCGCGCCGGCCAATGCAATCACGGCCGCCCGACCTGGTTTCAGATGGGCATGCATGAGCTGGATACGCTGTTTATGCGCGGGCGCTGAAGATAGGGCGTGTCAGGCACGTGCGCCTAAAGCGTGTCGAGGTGCGCCAGATGATCGGAGGGCGACTCCTGACCACACGTCCCGCCGCCAGATCAGCGCGTGTTTCAGCCAGCGCAGCGACCAGTTCGCATTCGCGCAAATAGTGATTGTGCGTCAATTCTATTACCGCGAATTTATCTTTGCCGCGCACCGAGACAATGGTTGCAGGCGCAGTACTGAGCGCCAACTCGATGGCCGCGATGCCTTTAATCTTTAAATTCTTGGCGCTAATGTGTGACATAAAACCTCATAGAGTGGAGCACGCGCTTGAGCGCTCAGCTCGGTTTAAGGATGGGCAGCGGAACCGCCATCGGCGCGCCCACGTTGCCGATGCGGCCTTGATTGCGGCCGGAAATTATATCGATGCCGCGCTGCATGTCTTCCATGCTCTGGTTAAGCAAGGTGCCACGATCAACTCCCGTGTTGCTGACGCCTTTGCGGATCAAGAAGCCGATGAACAGCACGATCAATACGAGCCAGACGAACAGCATCGCCTGCTGCATTGGAATGTTGTCCGGGAAAGTCAGCTGATACCACTTGAAGGTTTCGGTGACCAAGGTGGCTTGCTGGAATGCGATGTGCGCCTTCTCATACAGGGTGTACGGCAGGTAGCCGACAGCAAAGCCCATCAAGCCGACCCAGGTGTTGAGATAGCCCAGGCCAATCCGCATGTACGAGCGAATCTCGCAACCGATCAGTAGCACGGCGCCCATACCTAGAAGCAAGCCGCCTATCAAACTGCCTGCGGTAAATTGTTCTTTCAGCCCATCCTCAAAGCCTGGCTTGATGCCAAAAAATACCCACGCGCCCAGCATAAAGCCCAGCATCACCACCCAGGAGGCGGCGACGCCGATCATCGGAATATAGCCACGCATCAGCGTGCGGGTAATTCGGGGCACGCCGAGCTTGGCGAAGTAGGCGTCCTTCTTGGTCATTGACTGCGCAGTTTCGGCGGCGACCAGCGCGCATTCGGTGCCGAACCCGCTCTTGGCCATGCCGATGCCCGCGATAAGACCGGCCGCCAGCGTGCCGATCACATAGAACCACCCGTTAGCGTCGATGGATTTGCCGAAGTCCGCCATCTCGCCTTTCTTCAGGTGTTGCAGGCTTTCAGGGTTGAAGAGGCCGCCCCAGATCGCTACGCCGAAGAAGATCACCACAAAAGCCAGCGAGAGCCAAAAGATCGGTCGCCGCGTGGGCTTGTAGTTTGGGTCGTACAACGTGGCTTCGCCGGGATCGTTGTTGCAGGCGTAAGACTTGGTTTCCTGGTGCTTGAAGTTGGAAGCCACGTTGAGTTTGCTCATCACCAGAAAAGCCAGCGCGCCGCCGATGCCCATCGTCAACACCGTGAAAGTAGAGCCGATGCTCATCATCGGCAAACCGCCCAATAAGTGATTGAGCGTGCAACCGCCCGCCAGTCGGGTACCGTAGCTGAAGAGAATGCCGCCGAAAAAAGAAATGGCCAGAATGCGCGGTGAGTATTTCACCCACGTGCGGCTTTCGCGCTCCAGCTTGGCGACGATGAAGCCCCCGATCATCATGCCCACAATGGGCCAGCCCACGCCGGGCACAAAAGCCCCGCCGTT
This sequence comes from Nitrosomonadales bacterium, assembly GCA_043779595.1. Taxonomy (GTDB): domain Bacteria; phylum Pseudomonadota; class Gammaproteobacteria; order Burkholderiales; family Thiobacillaceae; genus Thiobacillus. The sequence goes on along the minus strand of JAYWDZ010000398.1, from coordinate 442 downwards.
CGCGACGCCATTCAGGCTAGTGCCGTACAACTGAAAATCGGGCAGACGAAAGAGATCGTACAGCCACATCTCCATACCCCGGAACATCCTGCCCAGATCGGTCGTGACCGTAATGGGCGTGGACACGGCGTCTTTGCCTTTATGCCAGGCATCCATCCACAAAGTCACAATGTAGATGATCTGAGCAACACCAAACACAACCCCCGCCCAGAAGAAAGACCACTGCTTGCGTACGATGCGCCACAATAAAGATTGCTGCTCCATGACGGCCCTTTTTTCCGGTGAGGTGTAATGGGATTTCATTACTGCAGCCGACTATACGCGCATGGCTGATCAACGCTTGTGACTACTGGGCACTTCTATAAATCCCCCAATTCAGGCACGCTTTTACCATGCAAAACAGCCTATTTGACCTTGAGAAGCGTTACGCCAATTTGAGCGA
>JAYWDZ010000397.1:0-2941 GCA_043779595.1 Nitrosomonadales bacterium | reverse complement strand
CATAAAGATGTCATCGGCAAAGTCTACGCCGGCCGCAACGGCATCATCGGCGCGCTGACCGAAGACCTGATCGATACCAGCAAGGAATCCGCCGCGGCGATTGCCGCGCTGCGCAGCACGCCGTCGGGCGCGTTTGGTTCGTGCCGCTTCAAGCTCAAATCGCTGGAAGCCAACAAGCGCGAATACCAGCGTCTGATCGAGGTTTTCAAAGCGCACAACATCGGTTATTTCTTTTATAACGGCGGCGGCGATTCGGCCGACACCTGCTTCAAGATCAGCCAGCTGTCCGAGGCGATGGGCTTCCCGCTTCAGGCGATCCACGTGCCTAAAACGGTCGATAACGACCTGCCGATTACCGACTGCTGCCCGGGTTTTGGTTCGGTTGCCAAGTACATTGCGGTGTCCACGCTGGAGGCTTCGTTTGATGTGAAATCGATGTCCAAGACCTCGACCAAGGTTTTTGTGATCGAGGTAATGGGGCGTCACGCAGGCTGGATTGCCGCGGCCGGCGGCCTGGTCGAAGACCACGGCATCCCCGTCGTAATCCTGTTCCCCGAAATTGAATTTGATCAAAAGAAATTCCTCGCGCGCGTCGACAAGCTGGTCAAAGAGCACGGCTATTGCACCGTGGTGGTGTCGGAAGGCTGCCATTATCCGGACGGAACATTCCTCGCCGAGCAGGGCACCCGCGACGCGTTTGGTCATGCGCAACTAGGCGGCGCGGCCCCGGTCGTGGCGAATATGATTAAGGAAGCGCTGGGCCACAAATTCCATTGGGCCGTGGCCGATTATCTGCAACGCGCGGCACGCCATATCGCGTCCAAAACCGACGTGAAGCAGGCGTATGAACTGGGCAAAAAAGCCGTCGAGCTGGCAGTCAAAGGCCACAACTCGGTGATGCCGACGGTCGAGCGCATTTCGGATGTGCCGTACAAATACCGGATCGGCGTGGCGGACCTGAAGGATGTCGCCAACGTCGAAAAATTCATGCCGCGCGATTTTATTACCAAGGATGGCTACGGTATCACCGCCAAGTGCAAGCGCTACCTCACCCCGCTGATTCAGGGTGAAGACTATCCGAAATACCAAGACGGTCTGCCGGTGTACGTCACGCTGAAAAATATCGGCGTTGAGAAGAAGCTGAAAAAGTTTGACTTGAAGTAATGACATTAGACCGCGCCAAGCAATTGTTAAAAGTCCAAGCCGATTTCGGCAGCTTCTACAATGGCAATTCCGCCAAGCTCATTCTCTCTGAGGTTCAGCGCGAGCATGGGCAGGCGGCGGTCGATGAATGCATACGCGAAATACGATTGGATGAAGTGTTTGGGTTTGAACTCGGCACGCGCTTTGAAGGTGGGCTGGCTATGGGAAAGCCGGATTAATCAATGTCTTAAATAAGGAGAGCGAGATGAAACTGCACTATGCGATATCGGTTGGAATATTGTGCTGGAGCGGTATGGTTGCCGCTGATGTGGCAGTCACGATGAATAACGTGGATGCTCAGGGGACCGGCGCTAGCGTTGGTATTATCCTTGTCTCCGAAACGCCTTATGGCGTGTTGTTTACCCCGGCGCTAAGTGGTTTGCCGCCTGGCGCACATGGATTTCATTTGCACGAAAATGCAAGTTGCGCGCCGAAGGAAAAAGACGGCAAACCCGTTGCTGCACTGGCTGCCGGTGGACACTTTGATCCGGCCAAAACCGGCAAACACGAAGGCCCTTACGGCAATGGTCATCTTGGCGACCTTCCCGCAATCGTTGTTTCAACGGATGGTAAAGCGGATAGCCCCGTGCTTGCGCCGCGCCTTAAGCTGGCAGATCTGGCGGGGCACGCCTTAATGATTCATGCGGGCGGCGATAACCATGCCGACCACCCGGCAGCTTTGGGCGGGGGTGGAGCGCGGATGGCTTGCGGTGTAGTGAGCAAATAGTGAAAGGTGACGGCAGCTGAGGCTGCCGTTTTTTTGGTAGCTGGAAGAGATGGTTGAGGAGATAAAAAAATGCATCAAGGTTTGGTATTCGCGTTAGCTGCGGCGGTGCTCGCGCTGCTCTACGGAGCGGTGTCGATTAAATGGATTTTGGGCCTGCCTACCGGCAACGACCGCATGCGCGAAATTGCGGCGGCGGTGCAAGAGGGCGCATCGGCGTATCTGAATCGCCAGTACACCACCATCGCCATCGTTGGCGTGATCCTGTTAGTGGCGATTTATGTTGCGCTGGGCTGGCAGACGGGCGTCGGCTTCGCGCTGGGCGCGATTTTGTCTGGCCTCACCGGTTACATCGGCATGAACGTCTCGGTGCGCGCTAACGTGCGCACTGCTGAGGCGGCGAGTAAGGGGCTGAATGCAGCGTTAAATGTCGCATTTAAAGGCGGCGCGATTACCGGCATGTTAGTCGTCGGATTGGGATTGCTGGGTGTGGCGGGCTACTACGCCTTCCTGACTTTGTCGATGGGTGAAAGCACCGCTGAAGCTACGCATGCGCTGGTAGGCCTCGCCTTCGGCGGCTCGCTAATCTCAATATTCGCGCGTCTCGGCGGCGGCATCTTCACCAAAGGCGCAGACGTCGGCGCGGATCTGGTAGGCAAGGTCGAAGCCGGGATTCCGGAAGACGACCCGCGCAACCCAGCAGTGATCGCGGACAACGTGGGCGACAACGTCGGCGACTGCGCGGGCATGGCCGCGGACCTCTTCGAAACCTATGCGGTGACGATCATCGCAACGATGCTGCTGGGCGGCCTGCTGATTACCGATTCGCCAAATGCGGTGATTTATCCGCTCGTGCTGGGCGGCTTTTCGATCATCGCGTCCATCGTCGGCACCTTCTTCGTCAAGGCGCGCGACGGCGGCAAGATCATGAACGCGCTGTATCGCGGCCTGATCGTGTCGGGCGTGCTCGCGGCTGTCGCGTTCTATCCCATCACCACCATGATGCTGGGTGAG
>JAYWDZ010000396.1:0-7298 GCA_043779595.1 Nitrosomonadales bacterium | reverse complement strand
CTCGGCCCAGTCCCGCTCGCCAAAACCGGTGTGGAAATGCGGCGCGGTTGGATAAGAGGTGTAGCGCGGGCCGGGTACGCTGTATTTTTCCAGCAGTTGTTGCGCGATCATGGTTTGGAATATATAAAGATAATGTTATCCTATTTTAGGCGCCTATTTACCTGCGTCAAGTCCGCTCCCTATCTGAAAAAAACGGGAAGGCGAAGGGTAGACACAACGCATTTTATTTAGCGGCGAAGTACACCAAAGCTATGCACGGAATACTTGCGGCAATATTGATATTTATAATTTGATTTGACGGGGAATAGTCATGCACTTACTACTTCTGTTCGCAGGTGCGCTCAGTTTGCTGACTGGCGGTGCAGTGCAGGCCGCACCCCCCGATGGTGCAAATCTGTATTCGAAAAATTGCGCCGTATGTCATGGCCAGACCGGCAACGGCGGAATGGGCGTGCCGCTTGCGCTGGCTTCTTTTCAGGCCACTATCGATGACGATTATCTGCGCCGCACGATTCGGCATGGGCGACCCGGACGCGTGATGCCGACGTTTCATACTTTGAGCGACGCGGAAGTCGATGCCATCCTCAAATACGTGCGCAGTTGGAACAAGGGGCCAACACGTACCTTTGCAATGGGGCGCGTCAGCGGCGTTCCCAAACACGGCAAGCAGCTATTCGGACAACATTGCGCTGCTTGTCACGGCGCCAACGGCGAGGGCGGTAAGGGCACCGGTGTGACATTCTCGCGCCCGCGCGATCTGCCGGTCATGGCACCCGCGCTGCACAACCCAGGCTTTTTGGCGTCGGCGTCGGACAGCATGATCAAGGCGATTTTGATCAACGGGCGCGCAGGAACGCCGATGCGCTCTTTCCTGAAAGCCGGGCTGAAGGAAAAGGATATCAACGACATCGTCAGCTACGTGCGCAGTTTCGAGCGCGAGCCCTTGTCGAGTAGTGCCACCGTGCTCAAGGTGAATAATCCCATCATCAGCCGGGAGTCGTCGTACGACCTCGCCACCACGGTTGAAAATGTCAAAAAGGCTATCTCCAGCAACAATTTTTTCTTCGGCCGTGTGCAGCCGCTCGAATACGGGCTGACGACGCCTGAGCAGGCCGACCCGCGTCAAACCATCGTCTATTTCTGCAACATCAGCTTTCTGAATCAGGCGCTCGCCACCGACCCCCGCGTCGGCATGTTTTTGCCCTGTCGGATCACCATCGTCGAGCATCAAGGCAAAGTGACCGTGATGTCGGTCAACCCCGAAGTGTTGAGCAGTCTCTTCAATAATTCGGAGCTCAACGATTTGTGCAAGAAAATGCACAAGAGTTACGTCGATATTATCGAGGAGGCCACGCTATGACTTCTCGCCAGTACCTGACCTGGGCATTTATCCTGCTGCTTTCGGCCATGGGGGCAGTGCACGCCGACGAATTGTTGATGGCGCGCTCATTGCAGATGTTTCCGGAAGCGATGACCTCGCTGCAAAGCGCGATCAGTACACGCGGTTACAAGATCACGCGCCTGCAAGAGGTCAACGAGAACCTTGCACGGCGCGACTTTAAAAGCGATATGTACCGCATCGTGTTTTTTGGAAAATACGAGGAGATCAAAGCGCTGACTGCGCTGTATCCGGAACTGATCCCGTTTCTGCCGTTGAGCATCACCATATTTGCCGAGGGCAATCAAGCAATTTTGGTGTCGGCCCATCCGCGCGAGCTCGAACGATTTTTTCCTGATCCTCGCCTCAAATCGGTGTTTGAGCGCTGGCAAAAGGACGTTTCCGCGATCATGGACGAGGTGCGTGAAGCGAAGTAGCGGCGTGAAAACATTTCGGCAGGCGTGTTTATATTTGGACGCAGTTTTTGAGTGAGAAGGACAATGATTTTATCCAGAACCAGCCAGTATGCGGTGCAGGCGTTGATCTACATCGCCACCCAGCCTGCGGACACACCGGTGCTAAACAAGGACATCGCCGCGCGTCTGGGCGTGCCCGCGGCGTATCTGACCAAAATCCTGCAAAGCATGGTCAAGGGCGATCTGCTGTTTTCGTTTCGCGGCCGCCTGGGCGGATTTTGCCTGCGCGAAGGCGCACACAAAACCAGTTTGATGCAGATTTTGCAGCTGACCGAGGGCGCGGCCTTTGCCGAAAGTTGCCTGCTGGGACTAAAAAAATGCAGTGACGAAACCGCCTGTCCGCTGCATTTCCGCTGGATTCCGGTGAAGAAAAAAATTATCGCGCTGCTGGAGGAGACGACGCTGGAAAAACTTGCGCGCGCGGTAGAAACCGGAAAATACCGGTTGGCCGATATCCCGGGGAAACTCTTTGGGCCCCTGAGCGCTTGATGCTCGTGCGGATGGTGCAGCCAAACTTCCTATCCTTATCCTTCATCCTTTGATTCGGATCAAGGAGCCGGTGTCCCTGTCCGTGCAAGATACAGCCCATTTGAATTCAGGACTTTTTGATTGGAGAGCACCATGTTCAAAATTCTTATTCCCGTTGACACCACGCCGCTTGCCGAGCAAATCGCCCCGGATGTGAGTGATCTGGTGGCGCGCCGCGACGCCGAAACGACATTGCTGAACGTACTGCCGGACATGGTCGGTTATGACCCGGCCAGGATTCAGCGCGCCAGAACCGAGGCGCTGGATCGCCTGCACGCGGTCGCGGACCGGATTGCCCCGGCTAGCGCCGCGATCCGTTACGAACTGCGAATGGGCGATCCGGGGCGCGAGATCATGAAAGTGATTGCTCTCGATGCGCCCTCTATCATTGCGATGCCGACCCATGGCCGCAGCGGACTGGGGCGACTAATCGAGGGCAGCGTGGCCGAGCAGATTCTGCGTCATACCAACATGCCGATGCTGCTGACGCACCATGCGGTGCGCAGCGATACCAACCGCTACGCGCGTATTCTCGTCGCATTGGACGGAACCCGGGACAGCGAGCAGGTGTTGCCGATGGTCGAAGAAATCGCGATCACGCACGGCTCCGAAGTGGTGCTGTTCTATGACGAACCGGGTGTAACCGATGTAGGCGAAGTGCTCGGCGTGCGCGACGCACCACAACGCATCGCCGCCTACGCCGCCCGTCTGACCAACGCCGGACTGGATGTGCGCGTTGAGCAAAGCAAAACCGGCCGCGCAGCCGATGCGCTGCTCGCGCGCATCCGTCAGGATAAATTTGATCTGGTGGCAATGACCACGCATGGCCGGGAAGGCCTCGCGCGCATCACGTTCGGTTCCGTTGCCGAAAAAGTGTTGCGTGATGCGGACGTGACGATGCTTGTGAAGTGTACCGCGCCGGCGGAGAATGATCGGTCCGTGGAACGTTACCTGGGCTGACGGATCGCAGTGGAAACGGCGTGCAGACAGAGGTCATACATAAAACAGCACCCGTCACGGTGCGCGTCATTGATACCGCTTACCCTGGTGTGGCGATGCCGACCAATCGGTCTGGCTGACGGCGTCGTCGGCGGCGGCGAACAGGCTGTCGCAGTGCGCGTGGTCGTCGCCCCGGAACCGCCTTATCGTCAATGTAGAGTCCTTCGTTTGCATGCAAAAATCCCTTCGAAAACTAGCCGTCGACGCGTGGCCGCCAGTCGTACGGCGCGTATTTGAACGCCCATACGCCGTAAAAAGCGAGCCACATGCCCGCCTCATCTCGTCGCAATGTGTTGATCCTGGCGCTGAGCCAGGCCTTGATGCTGTCCGCCATTGTGCTGTCCATGGCGCTCGCCGCGATCCTAGGCAGCATGCTCGCCCCCGACAAGGGACTCGCTACGCTTCCGCTCGCGGCGATGATGATCGGCACCGCCCTCGCTTCGCTGCCGGCCGCCCGGCTGATGCGCCGGGTCGGACGCCGCCCGGCCTTTCTAATTGGCACGGTGCTGGGCATAGTCGGCAGCCTGGTGTGTGCATTCGCACTCCACCAAAGCCTCTTTGTCCCCTTCGTCATCGGCCACTTCCTGCTGGGTGGCTATCAGGGATTCGCCAATTACTACCGCTTCGCCGCGGTCGAGGCGGTCGGCCCGGATCATGCCAGTCGGGCAATTTCGCTGGTGGTAGCGGGTGGCGTGGTCGCGGCCTTCCTTGGCCCCCAGCTCGGAGTCTGGGGACGCGACTGGATCGGCGGCCAGCTTTTCGTCGGCTCCTACCTGGCGCAGGGCGCCTTGAGCCTCGTTGCGCTGATCCTGCTGTCTCGCCTTAACCTGCCACGGGTGGACACCGTGCGGATCGGCATACCGCGCCCGCTGCGCGAAATCCTGAGTCAGCCCGCCTTGCGGGTTGCGATCTTCGGCGCCGCCATCGGCTACGCGGTGATGGCGATGGTCATGACCGCGACCCCGCTGGCCATCCTGGGCTGCGGCTTGCCGCAGTCGAGCGTGACCCCGGTCATCCAGTGGCACGTGGTTGGGATGTTCGCGCCGTCCTTCTTTACCGGCGCGCTGGTCCGGCGCTACGGCGCGCCGCGCATCATGCAGACCGGATTCGTGCTGCTGCTCGGCCAGGTCGTGCTGACCTTGTCCGGCGTCGAATTCCTGCATTTTTTGTCGGCGCTGGTGCTGCTGGGCGTCGGCTGGAATTTCGCCTTTATCGGCGGCACCACGCTCTTGACTCAGACCTATCGGCCCGCCGAGCAGTTGCGGGTGCAGGCGGTGAACGAGTTCTCCGTCCTCAGCCTGGTGGCGCTGGCCACCCTGTCGGCGGGCTGGCTCTACGACCGCTTCGGCTGGGTGACGCTGAACCTCGCCGTGGTGCCGCTGCTCATCGCCGCGTTGATTGCCACCGTCGGTGTCGAGCGGCACCTGCGCCGGGAGGCGCTGGCGGCATGAATCCCTCCGATTACGATGTCTGGTACAAAACCCCGCGCGGGCGCTGGATCGGCGACACCGAATATGCGCTGGCGGCCCGCCTGCTTGCGTCGCAGGCGGGCAACAGTCTGCTCGATGTGGGCTGCGGCACCGGCTGGTTCACGCGCCGTGCCGCGGCCGACGGACTCCGGGTCACCGGACTCGACCCCAATCCCGACTGGCTGGATTACGCGCGCGCACACAGCAGCCCGGAATTGAACTGGGTAGAAGGTGATGCACGCGCGCTGCCATTCGCCGACGCCCACTTCGATCACGTGCTGTCCATCGCCGCGCTCTGTTTTATCGACGACGAACGGCAGGCCGTGGACGAATGCGTGCGGGTGGTGCGCCGCCGTTTCGCCATCGGCTGGCTCAACCGGAACAGCCTGCTGTATCGGCAAAAGGGCAGGGACGGCGGTAGCGGCGCCTATCACGGCGCCCGCTGGCGCATCGCCCGCGAAGTGCGCGCGCTGTTTGTCGGCCTGCCTGTGCGTAACTTGAAGCTGCACTCGGCCATTTATCTGCCTTCCGGAACATGCTGGGCGCGAGTGCTGGAGCAGGGCCTCCCCAACACGCTGCCGTGGGGCGGGCTATTGCTGGCGACAGGCGAAAAAGTCTGATCCAACGCGACGTGCGGCCGGGCGAAACAAGTGATTAAATTCGTACCCCGGACGGGGTGAAATGTGAGGCGACGGTCAATATGAAACAAGAAAGTTTTGCCTTACCCGCAGTGATCGCGGTTTGACGTTGCGCACTGCATTTAAATCGTGTCGACCCAGGAGTCGTGCAACGCGGTAGGAAACGCATGCAGCAAGTCGTGCCGGCGACCGGCGCCGATGGCCCGATACTTCCACTTCACGGGCTTTGGCTGGGTTTGGCCTGTCGCCGGCAGCGATCCGCCCACACGGCGGCTTCCACGCGTGAACGCAGGTTCAGTTTCTTTAACAGATGTTTAACGTGGACTTTGACCGTGCCTTCGGCGATCCCCATGTCCCGTGCGATCAGCTTGTTGCTTTTGCCGTTGGCGAGATGGTCGAGGATGCGACCTTCCTGATCGGTCAGGCCGGCTTCGGTCAGGCTGGTGGGGCGATTTTTCTCGCGCAAGGAGGTCATCAATAATTGGGTGAGTCGCTCGCTGATGGTGATCTTGCCGCGCGCGGCCTCCCCCAGTTGCTGCATCAGATCTTCCGGCTCCATGTCCTTCAACAGATAACCATCGGCACCGGCCTGCAACGCCGCCATCAGGTCTTCCGCATGGTCCGACATGGTGAGCATGATCACGCGTGAATCGAGTTCAGCGTCTTTGATTTCTTTCAGCACCTCAACCCCGTTCATATCCTTCATGTTCAGATCCAGCAGGATCATGTCCGGGTGCAGGCTGTGCGCAAGCTGGATGCCGTGCTTGCCGTTGGCGGCCTCGCCGACGAAGCGGAATTCGGGTGCGGCCTGGATCAGCTGGATCACGCCCTTGCGAAACAGCGGGTGGTCATCAACAATCAAAATGGTTTGGGGTTCTGCCGGGTTCATGGTGTCTTAGCTTACAGGTACGGGATGAATGGGGATGGTCGTGTCGCGTCGGCTGCCCGGCATGAAGCGGAGCGTCACGCGGGCACCCAGCGTGGGCAGGTTTTCAACCATCAGTTGGCCGCCCAGATTTTTCGCCCGCTCCTCCATGATGGTCATGCCGTAATGATGCGCACCGGCGGCCTGATGAATGCCGATGCCATCATCGGTGATGGTGGCAGACACCGAACCATCGCTGTCACAGTTCACGCTGACCTGCGCCTGCCGGGCCTGCGCATGGTTGAGCACGTTAGCCAACGCCTCGCGCACGATTTGCAGCGCATGGATTTCCTCATTAGGGGTAAGCGTACAGCCTCTCAAATGAACGTCCAGTGAAATGGGAATGTCACCCCGGTTGCTGAGTTCGGTCACGGTGGATTGCAACGCGGCAGCCAAACCTTCGCCCACGATACGCAAGCGGAAAGTGGTCAGAAGCTCGCGTAGCTGACGATAGGCACTATTGAGCCCTTCGCGCAATTCTTCCAGCACCTCCCGGGCCTCGTCGCCACGCTGCGGGTTGTCAACCAGAGGCTTGAGGCGGCTGACCTGGATTTTCATATAGGCCAGCGACTGCGCCAACGAATCGTGCAGGTCGCGTCCCAACGCGGCCCGCTCTTCCAGCAGCGACAGGCGGCGGCTCTGCTCGGTGCGCTTCGCGGTGCCAATCGCAATACCAATATGGCGCGCCAACGCATCCAGCAGCTGGGTCTGCCATTGCGCCAGCTCCTTGCCCGGGGGCATTTCCAGTTGCAGCACGCCGTAGTGGTGTTCGATATCCTTGAGCGGCAGCGACAGCACACGCCGACCGTCCTGTATCGGATGGACGACCAGCTTTGGGTGGGCGAGGCATTCGTTACAACTCATCAGGCCGCACATGTCGGCGTC
>JAYWDZ010000395.1:0-2951 GCA_043779595.1 Nitrosomonadales bacterium | reverse complement strand
GGGTCAGCCCCCGCGCCGGGTCGGTCTCGAGGTCGGCGCAGACCTGCTCGGCACTTTGCGCGTGCCAGTGTTGGGTCGCGGTGGGTTCTGTCGTTGTCATGTCACTGGTTTTCTTCAAATGCGAGGAAGGGATTGCGCCGCCTGCAACGCGCGGCGGGTCGCGGCGAAGACATCGGCCTCCTCAACGAACACTCGATCAATACCACTCAATCAAGACGAACTTCCACCGTCCCGTTACTCGACGTAATGCCGCCGAATAACGAAAAATAATTCCTGCGCCGCAGTCGGAGTAGGCCTCATCGTCGTTAGCGGCTTGCTCGACTTATATCGCCTTTGGCATCGTCTTCGGAATATGGAAATCGAACATGCCCGTAACGGATTAACAGCACCGACAACGCGAGAATACCGATCGCACCCGCAACGGCCAGCATGCGCCAGACGTCCATATCTTTCATATCAAGAATCAGATAGCGCGCCAAAGCCACCATGCCGATATAAAGTGGAAAGCGTACCGGTAATTTGCCCGAACTGTAATACAGGCCAACCATCGTCAGCACTTCGAGGTAGATGAACATCAGCAGCAAGTCGGCAAGCGTCACACCGCGTGCGGCCAACATGGTCAGCACCTCGGTTCCCATGGCAACCACGGTGGCTATCGAAATGACCAGCAAGCCGATATGCTCGACGAACGCCAGCGAGCGTTTATAAATATTTCGTACGGAAGAACTCATTTGCCTGGCTTTTCTGAAGATGGCGGAATCTGTGAGCCTAGCGCGTCTGCGCACTGTAAAGCAAGGACGTTCTCTCCTCTCCATGACTAAGTCATTTTTAGGGTGTTGATCCAAGTTTGGCTTGGTTTAAATAAATTAAATGACATACCGGTGCCGGGCCAGTCTCGAGGTCAGCGCAGACCTGCTCGGCAGGTTGCGCATGTCAGTGCTCGGTCGGGGTGGGTGCTGTCGTTGTCATGTTTCTGTGTTCCTTAATATGGGCTTTAAAAGCGTCGCCGCCTGCAACGCGCGTCGGGTCGCGGCGAAGACATCGGCCTCCTCAACGAACACTCGATCAGTACCACACATTTCGATGGTGGCGGTTTTCACCAGTTGGGCATAGAGCGACGGACTCACCTCGGCCAGCATCAGCGTCGCGCCGCGCTGCCGCAGCTTGTGCGCGTAATGCTCGACCACCGTCACCAGCGTGCTGCCTGCGCGCTGCACGCCGCGTAACCGCAGGATGACGCAAGCGCCGGGGGCCGCATCAGGCAATTTTTTCTCCAGCGTGGCGGCGGCGGCAAAGTGCAGACTGCCATACGCTTGCAGCACCACCGTCTGCCCGGCTTGCAACTGTGCCGGTGCGGGGTGCTCGGCGAACGAGCCGTTGGCAAGCGGCGTCATGCAAACCGTGCGCACGTCCACCGACGAAGCGTACAAAAAATGCAGCATCGACAGCGCCACGCCCAGAAACACCGCGTGCTGCACCGGCAGCACCAGCGTGGCGATAAACGTAACCAGCAGGATGACGCGCGGCTCCCAGCCGGAATGCCAGACATCGTTGATGCGCGCCGGCTTGATCGCCTCGATGCCGGCCATCACCAGCAACGCGCCAATCGCCGGCATGGCGAGGTAACCGACCCCGTCCGCCAGCAGCAACACGGCGAGAATGATAAAAACGCCGGAAAAAATATTGGCCCAACGCGAGCGCGCCCCCGCCTTCAGGCTCACCGCGGTTTCCGACATCGTGCCGCCAATCGGCATCCCATGAAACACGCCGGCCGCGATATTGGCGACGCCGGTAGCGGAAAAATCGCGCGAAATATTGGGATAACCGCCGTCGGGATTGGGGATGGTCTTGCTCACGCCCACGCCCTGTACCAGGCCGATGATCGCTAGCGCTGCCGCCGCCGGAAATACCGCCGCCACCAGGCTCCACTGCGGCATCACCAGCGCAGGAAAGCCGCTCGGAATCAACGCGGTGTCGTTCACCGTCGCCACGCTGTCGAGCCCGGCCAGCCATACCAGCAGCGTGGCGGCCAGCAGCGCAATCGCCATCGACAGTTGCGCCGCGCGGGTGCGATTGAGCAGCACGATCAGCGCCAGCGTGCCCAGCCCAATGGCGCTGCTCCAGGGATCGGATAAATGCAGATTAGCCATCCAGTCAAACGTGCGCAGCAGCGCGTTGCTGCCGGTGGCGTGATAGCCGTTCAATTCGCCGAGCTGGCTCAGGATAATGCGCACCGCGATGCCGCTCATGAAACCGATCAGCACCACATTCGCGACAAAGCGCACCAGGCCGCCCAGGCGTAGCAGACCGAGCGCCAGCTGGATAAGCCCGACCAGCACTGTCAGCACGATCAGCGCCTGCAATTTTGCGTCGCCGCTGAAGTCGCCGAGCGCGCTGCCGGTCGCCACCGCCAGCGCGCCCGTGTTGGCGACATACATGAAATGCGAGCTCGCCAGCATCGCCGCAATCGGCGTGCCGATCATCAAGGCGTAGAGGCCGTGAATCGGGTTGAGTCCAGCCAGAATGGCCGAGGCGATGCCGTCGGGAATCGTGACGAGCGCAGTGGTCAGTCCGGCGGACAGGTCGGCCTTGAGCGTTTTGGGAGACAGCCGCCACAGGCGGTTCAGCATCGTGGGTTCAGGCATGGGTCAGAGGTTTAATCCGTTACCGCACCCAGGCTCGCCGACGACACCAACTTTGCGTACTTGGCCAATACGCCGCGCGTGTAACGCGGCGCGGGCGGTTGCCAGGCTTTGCGGCGGCGCGCGAGTTCTTCGTCGGGCACGTTGAGCTGGAGCAGGCGCGCATCAGCATCAATGGTGATGGAGTCGCCTTCTTGCACCAGCGCGATATTTCCACCCACCGCAGCTTCGGGCGCGACGTGGCCCACCACCATGCCGTAGGTGCCGCCGGAAAATCTGCCGTCGGTGATCAACCCCACACTGTCGCCC
>JAYWDZ010000394.1:0-7366 GCA_043779595.1 Nitrosomonadales bacterium | reverse complement strand
CTGCGATTTCTCGACAATCTCGCGGACAGTTTCAGCTGGTTGCAATCGGCCCGTCTCTTCTTGAATCAAATGCTGATTTGTTCAGCGCGTCCCTAGCTCATGCAAAGCGCAATGCGCGAATTACCGCGCTGCTCTTTCTTGATCTAGACCGTTTTAAATATATCAACGACACCTTAGGCCACGATTTTGGTGACACTTTGCTCATTGCGGTCACCGACAGATTACGAACTTGCGTGCGGCTTGAGGATACCTTGGCGCGACTGGGTGGCGATGAGTTTACGGTGATTCTGCCCGAGGTAAAACATTCGAATGATGCGGCCACAGTCGCGCAAAAAATATTAGGCGAGCTGTCTCGCCCATTTCACTTTGACGAGCGCGAACTCTTTATCACCGCGAGCATCGGCATAGCGCTATACCCATTTGATGGCGTGAGCTGTGGCGATTTAGTCAAACACGCGGACAGCACCATGTACGTCGCCAAAAAATTAGGTGGTAATAATTACCAATACTTCACCTCAAACATCAACAACAACATCGCCGCGCGGCTGGAAATGGAGGTCGGTTTGCGCCACGCGTTGGCCAGGAATGAGTTGGTGGTTTACTACCAGCCGCAAATTGATATTGTGAGTAACCGCATCACTGGCTTTGAAGCCTTACTACGTTGGCAGCGTCCAGGTTACGGACTCGTTTCTCCGCTGCAATTCATCCCACTGGCCGAAGAAACCGGCCTGATCCTGCCTATTGGAAACTGGGTTTTACGTGTTGCCTGTGCACAAATTATGGCTTGGCAAGCATTGGACGTGGGTCCGTTATCGATAGCCGTCAATTTGTCCGCCCGGCAATTTGAGCAAACCGATTTTTTGAAAACCATCCACGACATAGTCACGGAAGTCGGCCTTGAGCCTTCTTCACTTGAGGTTGAACTCACCGAGAGCACCGTTATGCACCACGTAGAGCAAGCTATTAATGTGTTAAATGGTTTGAAAAAATTGGGGGTTCGGATTTCGATCGACGATTTTGGGACGGGCTACTCGTCACTTAGCTATCTGAAGCGCTTCCCGATTGATATTTTGAAAATCGACAAATCCTTTATCGCCGATATCACCACTGTCGATGACGATGGCGCAATTGCCTCTGCCATTATCGAAATGGGGCATAGGCTCAAATTGCAGCTCATCGCGGAAGGAGTCGAGAATAGAGAACAACTAGCATTTTTGCGCGCGCGAAATTGCACCATCGTGCAGGGCCATTATTTCAGCAAACCTATGCCGTCCATAGCAATTACCCATATGCTTCAAGCACAAATGAATTACGCAGTACACGCAGATACGCACTATAAGTAGTACCGGCAGCGGATGCTGCCCATAGTACGTTCGCGAAAGTTACCGACCCTATCCTAAAGCTTGATCGGCCAAGTCTAAGCGCTAGTGCAAAAACATTTCTCCAATCACGGAGCCACCTACGATCACAGGCCAGCCCCGCAAATTTAAATGCGAATCGCAAGATTCGGGTGGGTTATGCATGCATGAAGCTTCAGAGTTGAATCTGACTGGAACAAGTCTTCCAGCTGAAATCAACTATATGGGGATGCATAAATGTCTGCTCTACTCAACAAAGTCGCAATCATCACTGGCGCAAGTTCTGGCATCGGCTATGCAACATCAAAATTGTTCGCTCGCGAGGGCGCGAAGGTCGTCGTTGCTGCGCGACGCCAACCGGAACTTGACGCACTCGTTAAAGACATCAGCTGCACGGGCGGCCACGCTATCGCGCTGGCAGGCGATGTGCAGAACGAGGCCTTCGCGAAAGCCTTGGTCGAGCTGGCGAGAGAGCATTTTGGAGGTCTTGATGTGGCATTCAATAATGCTGGCACAACGGGAGCGATGGGTGCCACGCCAGACGTATCGCTTTTGGAATGGGAGGATACGATCAGGACGAATTTGACGAGTGCTTTCCTCGGTGCGAAGTATCAAATCCCCGCGATGCTTGAGCGGGGCGGCGGGTCGCTGATCTTCACTTCGACATTCGTCGGTTACACCGTCGGCTTACCCGGTATGGCCGCCTATGCAGCGAGCAAAGCCGGGCTTATTGGTCTTACTCAGGCACTCGCGTCCGAGTTTGGCCCCCAAGCCATCCGGGTAAACGCTCTTTTGCCGGGTGGCACGGATACCGCTATGGGCCGGGCCTTTGCAAACACCCCCGAAGCGCTAGCCTTCGTCCGGAACCTGCATGCGCTAAAACGCATGGCGTCGCCTGATGAGATCGCTCAGTCAGCGCTTTATTTGGCATCCGATGCATCGAGCTTTACCACAGGTACAGCGTTGCTGGCTGACGGCGGGGTCTCGATCAATCGAACCTGAAGACCAAGGGAAGCCCCAAGACGCCGTCCTCTTTCAGTTTTTGCTGAGTGCGGCTTTATCGATGCGGGGCAGCACAGCGCCCATCGCGTGATCAATAATGTATAACCATGTACCGTTGGCTTGTCGGCGCACGACCTCAGCTGAACTCCCGGAGAAAATCGTCGCACCCTCCGCATCCACAATGGAGTGATCAGCTCGAAGCAACGCGATGTTGCCGTGCTCGATACAAAAGTTATTGTGAGACACCATTTTGCCCGACATGCTCAGTAGCTTCTGAAGTTCCGCCGCAATCGCGGCTTTGCCCGTGAATGTACGCTCAGCGTCGATACGCAATACCGCATCCTCTTCATAAAGCGCCAGGAGCTTGTCGATATCCCGAGTATTGAAGGCCTGGGCAAATATTGGGTTCATTTCATGGGGAACATTGACTGTAAACATACAATTCCTTAAAGATGTGTTGATCGAACCGTATCGAAACACATCACCTCAGCCCTAACCAAATGGTGAGAACAGTGCATGCCAACCACGATAAACACGTAAACCGAGACTTGGATATTCCCGAGGTATGCAAACCCAGCGACTGCCCTGTGGAAGAGTGGCTCGCTTTCCTTGGTCATCGTTGGAATGCATTATTGCTGTGGCATCTTTCAGCTTCGCCAAAACGCCATGGCGAATTAATCACGCTGCTGTCGGGCATCAGCCAAAAAGTGTTGGCAGAGCGTTTGACCGCGCTTGCGCAGCGTGGCTTGATCGAAAAGTCACCGTCGGCGACGTTCCCTAGAACGGTAAGCTATGCGCTGAGTGAGCAAGGTGTTGCGATAGTTAACATCCTCAATCTCATTGAAGTCTGGTCAAAAACCTTGGGCTGTAATCCTTCCGTGAATCACGGCTCCAAATATTAATGAGCTTGATACAGACATCGTAACCAAAATGCTTGGCGGGGTCGGATGGTATTTATTTGGGTTCTTTAATAGACAGAAGCGATCGCAACATGCCTTGATGGAGCATGGCGCAACTCCCGGGAGGAAGGAAAATGTATAACCTTGCTGTGAAGTGAACCACTTTTGTGGCCCCTAATCTCGAACGCTAAACAAGAGGATGTTTTTCAGTCATGGCCAGAACGATTTCGCAGAAGAAGCAAACAAAAGAAGAAATGTTCAATGCTGTAGTGAGAAACGCCATTGACTTCGTTAATTCCTCACTTGATAACTTAGACAAAAGACCAAAAAACGGAATCGTCGATTTCTATACCGCGATTGAGCTATTTCTTAAGGCAAGATTAATGGAGGAACACTGGACACTCATCATTGGGAAACCAGCAGAAGCAAACCTTCAAAGCTTCGGTATCGGCGACTTTAATTCGGTATCCCTCGAGGAGGCGGTAAAGAGACTTAGGGATGTACTTGGCGATCCGCTGCCCGATAAAGCTCTTAAAAATTTTAAAGCTTTAGGAGAACACCGTAATCAAATCGTACATTTCGCGCATACCGACTATCCAGATGTTGCTGGAGCTAAGGCGGGCGTGGTTGCTGAGCAATGGGCTTCCTGGCATTACCTGCATGATCTCTTAACGAACAATTGGAAATCCACTTTTGATGCGCATCTAGCTGAGATCAGGCGACTCAACGAGAGAATGTTGCGTCAGAAAGCTTTTATACAGACGCGGTACAGGGAGCTTGAGGTAAGCATACGGACTAAGATTCAGGCTGGATCGACGATCATTCAATGTGGCCATTGTCATATGCCCTCAGCTTTAGTGACAAAGAGCCATACATGGGGGGCAGACTATGAGTGCATGGTCTGCCATGTGGATGGAACTGCACCCCACGCCACAAACGCAGTAGTTACATGCGACAAGTGCAACAACGAATTTGAGTTCTTCAAGAAGGAGCTCAATGCTTGCCCGCATTGCAGTGGGTCAGTTGACACTGACAAGCTCATCACATTGTGCACGCAAAAATACACACAAGGCGACGACTGGTGCGAAGAAGGCAAGTTACACATTGCAAGCTGTCACTCTTGTCTACAGGCACGACCCTCTGTCTTTTTTATCGACGGCCTGTGGAGTTGCGTGTCATGCTTCGACCGAGGTTGGCAAGCCGTGCCCTGCCCAAATTGCGACGAGTTCGTTACAGGAGACATGGACGCAATCAAGTACCTTGGATGCTTTAAATGTGAAGGTTAAACCTTCAGTAGGCACTTTTTCTATCACCGAGTGCACGACCCTCGGGGAAAGCCCATACCTCTTTAAATTCACGCGCGAAGTAACAAGGAATTTCATTGGATTATCTGGTGGAGAGGAGGAGGATCGAACTCCCGACCTCCGCATTGCGAACGCGGCGCTCTCCCAGCTGAGCTACCTCCCCGACGCGGAAATTATCCCATAAATGAATCTGCGATACGCGGGTGCGGATCAATGCCCAGGCGGGGGATTTCTTGGGAAGGATTTGGCCGCGAGCTGGGTAAACAATTGCAACAGGTTGGTGCTGCGGTGAGCCATCCCCCATCCCAACAATACTCCGCCGGTATTGGCGAGTGCATCAAGCACGTCGGATTGACGAGTGGGGGTGAATCCTTGCAGCCACTCGATCAAGATGCCCAATAAGACCAATGCGATAGCCAAACGTAGACGCTCTCGGGGGGGGGTGTAGAGTTGTGCCCACCAAAACATTAAGGTGCCGTAACTTATCAGATGTTCCAACTTATCGGCTTGTTGAAAGTCCGGGGGTAAAGCGGGTGCCGGGCCGAGCGAAAATACAAACGCGGCTACAACGCCCAGCAAGGCGATCAATAACCACAGCAATCGAATCATGTTGGAGTGCGCTGCGCCCAGCGATACATAATGAATCCGGCAACGACCATCGGCAGCGACAACCATTGCCCCATGCTTAAACCCAGGTCCAGTAATCCGAGAAAGCTGTCGGGTTCGCGAGTGAATTCGACCAGAAAGCGCAGCGTGCCATAGCCCATTAAAAATACCGCAGATATGGCGCCGACAGGCCGCGGCTTTTTGGCAAAAATCCACAAGATCACAAACAACATTAGCCCTTCGCCCGCCAGCTGGTACAGCTGCGACGGGTGACGTGGAAGCGCATCGGCATAAGGAAATACCATCCCCCACGGCACATCGGTGGGGCGCCCCCATAATTCGCCGTTGATAAAGTTGCCGAGCCGCCCGGCCGCGAGCCCCAACGGCACCAGTGGCGCAATAAAGTCGGTAACTGACAGCCACCGGAGTTTGCGGCTGCGTGCAAACCACGCCATCGCGAGGATCACGCCCAAAAAGCCACCGTGAAAGCTCATCCCGCCTTCCCATACTTTGAAGATATTCAGCGGGTGCGCCAGATAGTCGCCCGCTTTGTAGAACACGATGTAGCCCAGACGTCCGCCCAGCACGACCCCGAGTACGCCAAAGAACAACGCGTCGTCGAGCATTTGGTTGGTCCAGCCGGTCCAGGGTTGATGCGCGATGCGCCAGCGCCCCAGCATAAAAAACAGCGCGAATGCGAGCAAATACATCAGACCATACCAATGCACAGCGACAGGGCCGAGCTGGATAGCAACTGGATTGAATTGGGGATGGATGAGCATAGGAATGAAGGGGCTAGGGACTGGAGGCTGGGAGCTAGTAAAATAGCAGGCTGATTATAGCTTTGCAGTGAGACAACGATGCCTGATTACCGTTCCTGGACTACTACCCGCGGCCGCAACATGGCGGGCGCCCGTGCCTTATGGCGCGCCACCGGCATGAAAGACGGCGATTTTTCGAAGCCGATTATCGCGATTGCGAATTCGTTCACGCAGTTTGTGCCGGGGCATGTGCACCTGAAAGACATGGGCCAGCTGGTCGCGCGCGAGATCGAAGCGGCGGGCGGTGTGGCGAAGGAATTCAACACCATTGCGGTGGACGATGGTATCGCGATGGGCCACGGCGGCATGCTGTATTCGCTGCCCTCGCGCGACCTGATTGCGGATTCGGTGGAGTACATGGTCAACGCGCATTGCGCTGATGCGCTGGTGTGCATTTCCAATTGCGACAAGATCACCCCGGGCATGTTGAACGCCGCGCTGCGCCTGAATATTCCGACCGTGTTTGTGTCCGGCGGGCCGATGGAAGCGGGCAAGGTAGTGTGGGAAAACAAGATCATCAAACTCGATCTGGTCGACGCGATGGTGTCGGCGGCAGACCCGAAGTTTACCGATGCCAAGGTCGATGAACTGGAGCGTTCGGCCTGCCCGACCTGCGGCTCGTGCTCGGGCATGTTTACCGCCAATTCGATGAATTGCCTGACCGAGGCGCTGGGTCTGAGTCTGCCGGGCAACGGCTCGCTGCTGGCGACGCACGCCGATCGTCGGAATCTTTTTCTGGCGGCGGGACGCGTGATCGTGCGCAACGCGCGGCGCTATTACGAAGACAACGACACGACCGTGTTGCCGCGCGCGATTGCCAGCTTCGAAGCGTTTGAAAACGCAATCTCGCTCGATATCGCGATGGGCGGCTCAACCAATACCGTGCTGCATCTGCTGGCCGCCGCGCACGAAGCAGGCGTGGATTTCACGATGAAAGACATCGACCGCATGTCGCACCGCGTGCCGCATCTGGCGAAAGTTGCGCCGTCGATCCAGATTTATCACATGGAAGACGTGCACCGAGCAGGCGGCGTGATGGCTCTTTTAGGCGAACTGGATCGCGGCGGGCTGATTCATCGCGAGCTGCCGACGGTGCTGTCCAAAAGTATGGGCGAGCAAATCGACACTTATGACATCCGCCGCACCAGCGATCCGGATATCAAAATGTATTACAGCGCAGCGCCAGGGGGCGTGCCAACGCAAACCGCGTTCTCTCAGAGCCGCCGCTTTGCAAAGCTTGACGACGACCGCGCCAACGGTTGCATTCGCGATATCGCGCATGCCTATTCGCAGGACGGCGGGCTGGTCGTGCTGTACGGCAATATCGCGCAGGACGGTTGCATCCTCAAAACCGCAGGCGTTGACGCCAGCATCCA
>JAYWDZ010000393.1:0-2996 GCA_043779595.1 Nitrosomonadales bacterium | reverse complement strand
TCAGACTTCCTGATCCCCCCGGAAATGCTAGTGGCACATTACACGAGCGAGTAGATCATTTTCGCGCCGGTTTCTGGGTGGCAGAATTTGAGTTTGTTTAGGTCCTCCAGTAGCGCCGCGATTGCCTTGTTATGTGCTGAGGTGGCGAAGTGATGCACGCGCACAGTCAGCGTTCGGGCGACATCATCGGGCTCGATGTCGGCGCTTGAAACAAATAGCTCGCGCACCAATGCGCGCGCTTCATCTTCTTTGTGTAAGTGTTGCCGTAGCATCGTCACCATCGCAGTTTCCGCGCGGTAGGCGATCATCTTTACCGTGTCTGTGAGTATTTTGTTCAGCGGCTTTAGCTGTGTGGGTCGCTGCTGCTCCGGCAGGCTGTCGATGGTTACCTTTTTAGGCGTGTCTGCGCGCGTGCCGCGCAGCAGTTTGAGTTCCTCTTGAACCTCCTGCAGCGCCTCGACGGATTCGGCTGTTTTGTGGATGTTGTCGCTGTCCTGTAGCGAGTATTTGGCCACTTTCGCTTGCTGCGCTCGTTCGCGGGTGCGGCATCGTTTGATGGTCTTTTCGAGCTCGCGGCGAACTGGGTTTACGATCAAAAGAGTGCCGGGAAGAGGTTGTGCGCCGTACTCAATAAGTCCATCAATATCATAGTGTTGCATCATGTAGGCAAAGAAGTTTTCTTGGCACCAACGAGAGAACATGCGGCTGGCAATCACGGTATTTCCCAGATGCTGTGCGGTCGTGATAATTGCCGTCTGATGCCCTGATTCGGTCAGTCGGCGAACCTCAGTGACGGCAATGGCGTTTTTGTCCGCGCCCAGCGTGGTCTCACGCATCGCCAGCTTCATGCTGGTACTGCCGCCGGCAGGGATGGCGACTTGTTGCTCCAGAAATTCATCGACAGGCCAAACGTCCTTGACGTTCTTGCGGTAGGTCAGCGCGCCGATGCGCTGCTTCCAGAGTTGCGACAGCAGACTGTTGGTCGCTCCTTCGCGGTCGAACACGATCACAAACCGGTGCAGGCGCGGATCGTCGTCCAGTTGTTGTTGCGTGGGTTGCTGCGGGACGCTGCTCAATAGTGCGGGGACGATGTCTTTGAGCAGGGTGTCTGCCAGCCCGTCGGTGACCGCTTTCGAGACCACGAAGAAGGGCCGCCCGATCGCGTCATTGACCCAGTAGTCGGTGGTGCCGCGCAGGCACAAGCGTTCGCGTGAAACGAAGCGCCGTGGCAGCAGGGCGGTGGCACCGTGGTAGACCCGTACATGACCATCGACGTACAGATAGCTTGCCTCCTCAGGTTCGGCTTCCATCCATGTCTTGCTGAGTTCTTGCATCCAAGCGGCGGGGTTGCCATTGGCGGCGAGCGTGGCGATCTTCTCGCGCAGGGTACGCACCTCGGGCACCCGATCCAGACCGATGACTTTGCCAAATTCACCGGGCGGGATGTGGCGCAGTCCTTCAGGACGACGAATACGGCCCAAGGCCATGAAGCCCAAGACCAGAAGAATGTGCAGGGCGCTGTAGAAGCCTTTGGGCAGCGTGAAATGCTTATCCAAGCCACTGAACAGGCCGTTGGCGCACAGCGCCGGTAGGCCGGTAAGCAATCCTGCCATCTGTACATCGCAACCCGCCTCGAAGCGGCTGCTGGCGCAGAGCGCCAATCCCATCGCGCAGGCGACCCGTTCGTCTGCGCGCGTGCAGGCCATGCCCATCTCGGTGGCTGCGTCGGAGTCGGTGCGACTGCGCTCGCTCTTGGTGCTGCCCGCTGGCTGGTCGCTGCCTTCTTCTGCGCCAGTCGGGACGATGCCAGGCAGCGTCGGGATCGCCTTGCGGGCGAGCGCTTTACGTAGCGTGGATTCTTTGATGCCGGCAAGCTTGGCGACCTCGGCGGGATGATGGTGGTCGGCCAGTAGTCTGGCGCACTCGGCTCTCTTGTCGGCAGTCATGACCCGTGGTTTAAGCGGATTCGCCGGACGGAAAAATGAATCCGACCCGTCACGGCGATATTGCGTCAGCCAATTCATTACCGTGCGGTGCGGGATGGACAACGGTGCTCTCTCAACATCGCATACTCGAACGTGTTCGTTCTCGATCAAGCAAGCCAGTACATAACGCTTCGCCTTTTCGTCTCCCGCCTTATGCGAAAAATAATTGTCGCCATCCACAAAGTAGGTGACCCGCAAGTCTCGCTCCAGAATGCTAAGCCTATGACCGACCCTCTGCGCACCGACCGGAAACCCGGCAATGAATGATTGTTTGAACACACCGACTCCTTGGCTTGATTCAGCACAAACCAGAGTCTAATGGCATCCTCACTGACGCTAACAAAGTGCCAAATCACTTATCTGAAATCGGGGATCTAAGGCATCCAGATCAGGAAGTCTGAAGTTATTTCTGAGCGGACCCTAAGTGCAAGCAGGTTACGCTGGCCGCGCACATTTTGAAAATTGATTGATTGGATGCTAGGGATAGGCAAAAGCTATTTGCCCGAATGGATCCGATGACGCATCCGCATCGCTGACACTCGGCGTTTTTTCAATATGGCAGACAATATTCTGGCCGCGCGCGCCTGATCTACACCCGTGCCGCGCACTGGCGTGCGCTCAGAGCGCGTGGCGTGCAGCGGCACCATCGCGTCATCCGGTTCGGCCCGCTATTTGTTTCACAAACACTAGCACTGGTGCGGCGTTTGAAGCATTTTTGCTTGAGGATTCAAGGTTTAACCTTCAGCTTGCTCAACCACTCACCTGGCGGCATCCCAAGTTTCTTCGCGAATACCCTTCTCAACGCGGCAGGGCTTTGGTATCCCACGGATCGGGCAATCGTTTTGATGGCGTTGCCACGCTTGAGCAACGATTGAGCAACGCTCATACGCCAGTCGGTGAGATATTCCAACGGTGTCGTTCTAACCGTTTCGCGAAAGTGAAGCGCAAAACGTGCGCGCGACATACCGGCTTCCTCGGCCAGTGTCTGCAGTGACCACGGATATTCCGGGC
>JAYWDZ010000392.1:0-52313 GCA_043779595.1 Nitrosomonadales bacterium | reverse complement strand
CAGTGGCTCGCTGCACTGGCGTTACAGCGAAGCTTTTGACGCAAAAGACCGTCAGGCTGCGGGAGAGAATGCTTATGTGTTGATCCGCGATACCTCTTGCCGCTTGTTTGGCTTTCATGGCTTGATCCGCGACGGCGTTTCGGTCGCGATGGATCACATGTTCGGTTTCTAGTTTGGGCGAGCGTCGTCTTACCGTGCTGCAAATGCTGCCCGCGCTGGAATCGGGTGGCGTCGAACGCGGCACACTCGAGGTCGCGCAATGCCTGGTCGAACGAGGCCACCGCGCACTGGTGATGTCGGCAGGCGGGCGGCTGACCACGCCGCTGGATGCGTTCGGTGCCGAGCACTACACCTGGCCGGTCGGTAAAAAATCGCTCAAATCCCTTCTTCTGGTTGGCCGCCTGCGGCAGTTCATGATCGACCAGCATGTCGACATCGTCCATGCGCGCTCGCGCGTCCCCGCCTGGATCACATGGCTGGCCTGGCGCAGCATGAATCCGCTCACGCGTCCGCGTTTTGTCACCACCGTGCACGGACTTTATCGCACCAATCGCTACAGCCGCATCATGACTTATGGTGAGCGCGTAATCGCCGTCTCCAACACCGTGCGCGAGTACATCCTGAATGCCTGGCCGGATACGTTGCCGTGGAAAATTAGTGTGATCCCACGCGGCGTAGACGAGCATGCCTATCCCTATGGCTATCAGCCTGACGCGGCTTGGAAACAAAAATTTGCTGAAGAATTCCCGGGAGCCTCCGGCAAGTTATTACTGACATTGCCGGGCCGGATCAGCCGCCTAAAAGGTCACGAAGACTTTATCGAAATCGTGAGCCGATTAAAGAAACGCGGGCTACCTGTGTATGGCCTGATCGCCGGGGGTGCTGCTTCATCCAAACAGCGCTATCTGCAAAAACTGCGCTACCGGGTACGTAGTGCAGGATTGCAATACGACATCGGGTTTAGCGGTCAGCGCGAGGATCTGAAAAATATTTTGGCCGTTTCAAATTTGGTGCTGTCCTTATCCACACAGCCAGAATCGTTTGGTCGCACCACGCTCGAAGCACTGAGGCTAGGCATTCCGACAGCAGGATACGATCAGGGAGGCGTGGGCGAAATTCTGCGCACGGTCTATCCAGCGGGGCTGCTGCAACGCGATCAGATCGATGCCACCGTCATGCATATCGCTGAATTATTGCAACATCCGCCTACCGTTCCTGCTGGCAATTTTTATCCGCTGCAAGCCATGCTTGATCAAACGCTGGCGGTATACGAAGAACTCATGCGCACGCCGCGAAACTGAAGCGAGCGTGTTAAAACAGCGCTTCTGGAAGATGTATCCAACGGCCACGTAGTTTGCCGTATAAATCGCGCAGCATCACCGCGGGATGGCTCAAGCGCATCGCGCGACGCGAAAGCATTTTCACTCCCGGCACTACGTGCGCTGACGGATCATGGCGGCGTGTGATTTCTCGCGCTACCGCCGCAAAAAAATTGTATTCGAATAGCACTCTTCGACGCGCTTCGTGAAGCGCGGGCAGGCGTTTTTCGTATTCGTTTTCGGCGATGGCTTTCTGAATGGTATACAGCGCGCCTTTGGCGTCGCGGATATCGATGGGAATAAAACTTTGCGCCGGAAAATAGGCTGACGCATTGGGGCATCCTGCATAAAAAGGCAGCGCCAGTCCCAGAAAAGTATCGGCCAGTTTCTCGGTCCAGTGATGTTCACCGATAAAGTTTTCTATCGCTATGTGATAACGGTAGTCGCGCAGGCAATCGGCTTTGTCGTCAAGCGCGTGCGGTGCCAATCGTCCAAAAACGTCCATCTCGGGCAGCTTGTCCATCAGTTCACGCATTAAGGCTGCGCGTCGATAGTGCAAGGTATGGCGCATACTTTTGGCTGAAAACACCATCGAAAGCGTTTTGGTTTTTGTTATCGACAGCGGTTCGAGCAAGTCATCAAACGGAGTGATCTGTTGACTGCCAAGACCATAAAACCAATGCAATGCCGGTTGCGAATAGATACGCTGCGGATGAGGCAAAGCCCAGGCCGCCTGACTGGTCAGCACCGCGCCAAACTGCCGCGTGTAGTCGTCACCATAAATCTTGATTGATGAGGGCTCGGTCGTTACGAGCAATGTATGCTGTTGCGGGCAAGCCAATATTTCATGAGCACGCTGCCTATTCTCGCCAGGCAACTCCGGAATGTCGTCATATGCCACCATCCAGTCGTATTCGCGTGCTTGCTGATCAAATATGAATTCACAGTTGCCCCACCGAGACACACCGTGGGGCAACTGATGCAGCCACTGCTCGGTAGGCACGCGGCTGACGATCTTGACTCGTATCGGGCGGGCTTTATCTAGCATACGTTTGCTGCACGGCTTGAAAGTATCTTAAGCCTTGCCCATCTGTGAGCTTAGCCAGGCACACTGACTGCCCGGGAAAAACTGTCGATGACGGGTTGAATCAGCTCACGTTTAAGTTTTAAGGCTGCTTGATTTACGACCAAACGCGAACTGATTTGTGAAATTTCTTCAACCGCTATCAGGCCATTGGCCTTGAGCGTATTCCCGCTGGAAACCAGGTCCACAATCACATCCGACAAGCCCACCAACGGGGCCAGTTCCATCGAACCGTAAAGTTTAATTAAATCGATATGCACGCCCTTGTTAGAGAAATGCTCACGTGCTGCGTTGACGTATTTGGTAGCGACACGAATGCGTGCGCCCGCCTGGACCCGGCTTGCGTAATCGTAGCCGTTTCGCACCGCGACCATCATCCGGCAACGCGCAATCTGCAAGTCCAGCGGTTGATACAAGCCTTGGCCGCCATGCTCATTCAACACATCCTTGCCAGCAATGCCCAGGTCCGCAGCGCCATACTGCACATAAGTGGGTACATCGCTGGCGCGCACAATAATCAGGCGCACATCATCGCGATTGGTCTCGATAATGAGTTTGCGTGATGACTCGGGATCTTCGAGGGGCGTAATACCGGCTGCCGCCAGCAAGGGCAAAGTTTCTTCAAAAATGCGCCCTTTGGACAGCGCAATCGTAATACTCATGATGATTTAATGCGCCGGACTCGGGCCCCTAACTGCGAGAGTTTTTCTTCGATGCGTTCGTAACCGCGGTCTAAATGATAGATGCGTTCTATCGTGGTTTCACCACGCGCCACCAGGCCCGCCAACACCAGACACGCCGAGGCACGCAAATCCGTTGCCATTACAATTGCACCCTCTAAACGATCTACGCCACGCACCAGCGCAGTATTGCCCGACACTTCAATATTCGCCCCCAGCCGCTGTAGTTCCTGCACATGCATAAAACGGTTTTCGAAAATCGTTTCTGTGACACGCGCCGCACCTTCGGCAATCGCATTCATCGCCATGAATTGCGCCTGCATATCGGTCGGAAATGCGGGATGCGGCGCGGTGCGAACGTCAACTGCATGTAGCTTGCCATCTGATTCAATTTCAATCCAGCCGTCGCCTGTGTCCACCCGCGCGCCCGCTGTGCGCAATTTACCAATGACGGCATCGAGCGTATGCGGTAAGGCGTGAGTTGTACGCACACGACCGCCCGCCATCGCCGCGGCGACCAGAAACGTGCCCGTCTCAATGCGATCTGGCATCACATCGTATTGCGCGCCGTGAAGCTGATCGACTCCGTGAATGGTGAGCGTATCAGTACCGGCACCTTCAATTTTGGCACCCATTTGGATCAGGCAATGCGCGAGATCCAACACTTCTGGCTCGCGCGCGGCGTTCTCCAGTACGGTCGTGCCCTCGGCCAAAGCGGCTGCCATCATCAGATTTTCAGTGCCGGTCACGGTGACGACATCCATTACAATGCGCGCGCCATGAAGACGTTTGGCCTTGGCATGGATATAGCCATGCTCGATCAAAATCTCGGCCCCCATCGCCTGCAATCCTTTGATGTGCAAATCCACCGGGCGGGAGCCAATCGCGCAACCTCCCGGCAAACTGACCCGGGCCTCACCAAAGCGCGCAAGCGTAGGGCCCAGCACCAGAATCGCCGCGCGCATGGTTTTGACCATTTCGTACGGTGCGCTTTTATTCACTATTTGCGCGCCGTCGAGCGTGACATGGTTCTTGCCATCCAGCTTGATGATCACACCCATATGCCCCAGCAGCGCGAGCATGGTGCTGATGTCTTTGAGGTGCGGCACATTGCCCAGATACAGCAGCTCTGGGCTCAGCAAACTTGCAGTTAGAATCGGTAGCGCGGCATTTTTGGCACCTGAAATACGAACTTCGCCCTGCAGGGGATTACCGCCGTGAATGGATAACGCATCCACTTAACGCGCAGCCCATTCTTCCGGAGTGTAGGTTTTCATTGACAACGCATGAATCTGCGCATGCATGCGTTCACCCAGGGTTTGATACACCATCTGATGCTGTTGAATGGTGCGCTTGCCTCGAAACTCCGGGCTCACAATCACCGCTTCAAAATGCTGGCCGTCGCCGTCCAGTTCGATGAAGTCGCACGGCAGCTTTTCGCTGATCCAGCCTTTGATATCTTCAGGGTTTACCATAATTTTTGCCTCTCGTTGATGCTTGTTTCAGAAACCGATTCTGGAATGAAACGGCCTAATGTCTTAATTTGTAGCCGCTGCGTAGCATCACCAGCGTAAGGGCGGATAGTGCCATAAAGCCCAGCGTAACCACCAACAAACCCAGTTTCGGATCGGCATCCGAATAACCGATGAAGGCATAGCGCAAGCCGTCAATCATGTAGAACACAGGGTTCCAGCTGGACAGCGCCTGCCAGAATGGCGGCAACGAATGCAACGAATAAAAAACGCCTGACAAAAAAGTCAGCGGCAGAATAATGAAGTTTTGGAATGCCGCCAATTGATCAAATTTCTCGGCCCAGATGCCCGCTACAATTCCCAACGCACCCATCAGCCCGCAGGACAAAACCGAAAACACCAGCAACCACACCGGATGAGCGATTTGCGCCGGTACAAATATTAAAGTCACTACCCAAACGCCCAAGCCGACAAACATTCCCCGCAAAATCGACGCACCCAGATAAGCCATGAAAAATTCAAGATAGGACAGAGGCGGCAGCAATACAAACACAATATTTCCGGTGATCTTGGACTGAATCAAGCTGGATGAGCTATTCGAAAAAGCGTTTTGCAACATCGACATCATGACTAAACCTGGCACCAGAAACGCGGTATACGATACGCCCGGATAAACCTGTATATGCGCTTCCAGTACGTGCGAAAAAATCAACAGATAAAGCAGCGCAGTCACCACGGGCGCGACGACTGTCTGGACCACCACCTTCCAGAAGCGGAGCAGCTCTTTATAGAATAAAGCCATGAAACCACTCATGAGCGCCGCATGATGTCAGTAAAGACATCCTCCAGATCGGACTCCAGTGTTTTCATTTCCAACACATTTATTTGCGCTTCGCGTAAAGCGGCAAGCAGGTTTTCAAGTTCGCCGTAATGATTGAAGCTAATGTGCCAGCAGCCATCGATATCCAGTTGCATGCGCTGCTTCCAGGCGTCCGGTAGGGCATTCGAGTCAAGGCGGAATTGCATGCCATGTTTTGTAGCGCGTTGCAGTAGCGTGCTGGTGTGATCGAGGGCCACGATCTGCCCGGCTTTTAACATGGCGATCCGACCACAAAGCGCCTCGGCCTCTTCGAGGTAGTGCGTCGTCAACAAAATTGTGTGGCCCTCCCGGTTGAGACGACTGATGAATTCCCATAACGAGCGGCGTAAATCCACGTCCACTCCGGCGGTGGGTTCGTCGAGCACGATAACGGAGGGCTTATGGACCAGGGCTTGCGCAACCAGCAAACGACGTTTCATTCCCCCGGACAAGCTCTGCGTGTTTTTGCCGGCATGTTGAGTCAAGTCAAGGTGATGCATGACTTCATCAATCCAGTCGCTATTACGCTTCAACCCAAAATATCCTGATTGAATGCGTAAGCTCTCGCGTACGGTGAAAAAAGGGTCGTACACCAGTTCTTGCGGCACTACTCCTAGCGCGCGGCGAGCCTGACGATAATCACGTACTACGTCATACCCCATAATTTCTGCGAGGCCGGAATCCGCGCGCGTCAAACCCGCCAAAATACTGATAAGCGTGGTTTTACCCGCCCCGTTTGGCCCCAGCAAGCCAAAAAATTCGCCTTGCTGAACGTCAAGGGATACGCCTTGTAAAGCTTGGGTAGTTTTGAATTGCTTGCGCAGCGCGCTGACCCGGATGGCGGGGACAGCCTCTCCTGAATTAGATGTCATGCCGACAGAAACGGAGCGATGCCGTAAAGCTCGGCAAGCTTAGTCACGCTAGAAGGGAAGCCAGAAAACCGGAGCGAATAATCGTGCCGCTGTGCGCTGCGCATACAGCTCAGAATAAAAGCCAACACCGTCGAATCGACATTCGCCACGCCGGAAAAATCTAATAAGGGTATCTTCTGCTCAATATACGGCGTAACTTCAGCCAGTAAGGCCGTGGCACTTGCAACCGTAATTTCACCTGCAATACGGCACTGTTTAGCATCGCATTCAAGCATAAGCGATTAACTACCAGACTTGGGCGCCTGTTTAGGCAGCGATGTTTTCTGTTGTGACTGTGCAGCCAGCAACTTAACCAGACCATCCATGCCAGACTGCCGTATCGTATTAGAAAACGAAGCGCGGTAGTTCATCACCAGACTGACACCATCAATAGTGACGTCATATACCTTCCAGCCAAACGCCGTGTGATACATGCTGTAGTCGATCGGAATCGCCTGCCCTCCCGGCTGCTTCACTTCAGATTTGACGGTGACATCATCCTCACCTGGCTTCATACTGAAAGGCTTGAATTCAACACTCTGATTACTGAATGCAGTGAGGGAAGTCGCATAAGTGCGGACTAGCAAATTTCGGAATTCCCTAACTAAAGACTGCTTTTGTTGCGCCGTGGCACTGGCCCAATGTTTACCTATTGCCAATTGAGTCATGCGATTGAAGTCGAAATTGGGCAATACTTTTGCTTCAACAAGCTCGTAGACTTTCTTCAAGTTGCCGCCTTGAATTTCTTTATCGGCTTTTAACAGCGTTAATACTTCCTGTGTGGTCGTTCGCGCCAATACATCCGGAGCGACATCGGTATTGGCGGCAAAGGCCATCTGCACGCTCATTAAAAACGCAACAAAAACAGATAGGGAACGTAGCATGATTTTAGGTCTGTTCAGGAAAAGTGAAAGATAGACGGAAAGTGGCGGTTTGAGTTCAAGCTTATTTCAGGTCGCCACTCAATCGTGCCAATTGGGCCACATTCATATTGTAATCATTGATGGTACGCAGATACTCAGTGTTAGCCAGGGTGTAGTTCTTGACTGCATCTGCCACCTTGTCACTTTTTTCAAGCCCTGCAGAGAAGTCTGCCAAACTTGCAACCATCCAGCGTCGCGCGGCTGCAGCACTTAAGGCGAGCTCTTTTTGTGATTCAAAGTTTGCTTGGGCGTTTGCATACGCTTCACTCACTTCATAAGGAATTCCGGCAACAGCGAAAGCTTTCTTGTGGTTCAGTGCCTCCAGATCGGCTTGTGCCTGATTGACTTTGGCGTCCGCCACTCCAAATGTAGTGTCCCATTTGACGCCCACCACGGGGGTCAGCCCGCCGCCATTAAAAATGTCAGTTATATAGGGGTTATTTAGACGGTCGCGATTGGATGCATAATTAAAGGCCCCCACTACACCCGCATAGACATCAGGCATACGATCCGCTTTTTTGGCGGCAACCAACGCACGTCGTGAACGCAAACCTGCTTCAAGCTGTTGCATTTCCGGACGCTCGGATAATGCCTGCGTTTGAAGTTGCGCGAGATCGAGTTTTGGAAATGCGACTGGCTCTATGCGCTCATCCGCAACGTGTAAATCTGAATTCAGCCCCATCCCGGTGATGACTTTGAGCCCGTCAAGGCTGATTTTTTCAAGTGCGCGCGCTTGATAAACATATTTAGCGATCAAGCCCTTAGCCGTTTGCAAAGAGTAAAGATCGGATTGTTTTGACTGTCCGCTGTCTTCCTTGAGTTCGCGTTCGGTGGTGGTAATGGTCTGAGAAAGACGCGACTGCATGTCTTCCAAAAACACCCGCACATCTCGCGCAGTAAGATAACCATAATAAGCACGCTTGGTGTCGTACACGGTATCTGAACGTGTTTGCTTTAGATCACCGCGTTTAAGATCGATATTGGCCTTCGCCGCTTCGCCATACCGCTCGATTTTGCCAAACGTATACAACGGTTTGATCAGCGAAAATTCCAGATGCGTCCAATCAGATACGCCATGAATTTTGTTCCCATCTGAACGAGGCGTGGTACCGCTAGTGGCACCGTTTTGATAAAAACCGCCATTGACTTCAGGCGCTAAACCCACAAATGCATTGGCACTGACGCGCCATCCTTGATTGGCTTGTGCCTCCTGTAAGAGTCCCCGAGCAGATTCAATCAATTGCTCGCGCTCCTTGATACGCGGGTCCGCAGCCAGACTCATTTCGATTGCTTGCGGCAGATTTACCGTATCCGCCCAAGCCTCGATTGCGCCCATCATCAGGCCAGTCGCAAGTAATGCATGTGTCAAAGTGGTCAATTTCATTGTGTTTTCCCTTCTTGTGCTTTGCCGAATAGAAATTGGCTAATCAAGTTTTCCAGTACTACCGCAGACTGGGTGATTTTGATGCGATCTTTATCTTTTAATTTTACGCTATCGCCCCCTGCTGTAATGCCAATATATTGTTCACCCAATAATCCTGAAGTCAGAATGGCAGCCGAAGTGTCTTTAGGGAAGGCATAACGCTTGTCTATCCTGAGTGTCACCAAGGCCTCGTAAATATGGCTATCAAAACTGATATCGGCTACCCGCCCTACCACTACACCCGCACTTTTAACCGGGGCGCGGGCTTTAAGGCCGCCGATATTGTCGAAAGCCGCGATGACCTCATAGCCATCAGAAGCTTTTACGGCGTTCACACTTCCGACCTTGAACGCCAAAAATAATAATGCGCCAATACCGGCAATCACAAAAATCCCCACCCACAGGTCCAATGCACTCTTATTCATCTTATAAACCTCGAAACATAAACGCGGTCAAAACAAAGTCTAGCGCCAGCACAACCAGACTGGAAGTAACTACCGTGCGCGTCGTTGCTCCCGACACGCCTTCCGCTGTCGGCGGTGCCTCATAGCCTTCATACAGCGCTATCGCAGTGATGGCGATCCCGAATACGAAACTCTTGATCACACCGTTCATGATGTCTTGTTCAAAATCTACGGCCGCCTGCATCTGCGACCAGAAGGAGCCCTCATCGACACCGATCAGTTGTACTCCCACTAGATAGCCGCCCAAAATGCCCATCGCAGAAAATAGTGCCGCGAGCAGCGGCATCGAGACCACCCCCGCCCAAAACCTTGGCGCTACCACGCGTGCTATCGGATCAATCGCCATCATCTCCATTGCGGAGAGTTGCTCGGTCGCTTTCATTAAACCGATTTCGGCAGTGATTGCCGATCCCGCGCGGCTGGCAAATAACAACGCCGCCACGACGGGGCCGAGCTCTCGGACCAGCGACAATGCGACCAATATTCCGAGTGACTCTTCGGCACCAAAAGTCTGAAGCGTTTCGTAACCTTGCAGCGCCAACACCATACCGACAAACAAGCCTGATACAAGAATTATGATGAGCGACAGGACGCCACTGAAATAAATTTCACGGATAGTGAGCCCAAAACGACTGAAGGCCGTGCCTGAGCGCAATAAAATCGCGGCAAAAAAGCGCGCGGCAAAACCGATGCGTTCTATTGCCGCGAGGGTACGGCTACCCAAGTTTTCGAGACTGGCTCTAAGCACCGACGACTCCCAGTTTCAGGTCTTTAGCATAGTCGGGTGCGAGGTAATGAAAAGGGACCGGACCATCAGGCTCACCGTGTACAAACTGATGGACAAATGGCAAATCCGACGCGCGGATTTCATTCGGCGTGCCTTCAGCTTCGATCACACCGTTAGAAATAAAATAAACATAGTCGACGATTCTCAGTGACTCCTGGATATCGTGCGTGACGACTAATGAGGTGAGCCCAAGCGTATCAGCGAGTTTGCGGATGAGTTGGCCTGTCACCCCCAACGAAATCGGATCGAGTCCCGCAAAGGGCTCGTCATACATAATCAGCATAGGATCCAGTGCGATCGCCCGGGCCAGTGCCACGCGACGCGCCATGCCTCCGGATAATTCGGCTGGCATCAATGCTGCTGTACCACGCAAACCCACCGCATGCAGTTTCATCAATACCAGATCGCGAATCATGTCTTCCGGCAGATCGGTATGCTCACGTAGCTGGAAGGCCACATTGTCAAACACCGACATATCCGTGAACAACGCGCCAAATTGAAACAACATGCCCATTTTGCGGCGTAATGCATACAGGTCTGCGCGATCAAGATCGGCCACTACCTGTCCCGCCACCCGAATCACGCCTTGACTAGGGGTCAGTTGGCCGCCAATTAAGCGTAATAGCGTGGTTTTACCGCAACCACTGCTCCCCATAATCGCCACCACTTGGCCCGGGCGTGCTTTGAGTTTGATGCTTGTGAGAATAGGTCGCGTCCCATAACCAAACGCTACATTATCGACTTCAACCAGATTTTCAGAGTTCAAGGAAATGGGCAGGAAACAAGCCTGAGTTAATTTTGAGGAATCGTATTCTAGACTGCTGAGCCCGCGCATTTAGATGTGTAGCAAAACGGCAACATCCTGGCGCAATGACTCGACTTATGCGCGACGCCACTGGGTGCCATTCACACTGTCTTCCAGGATCACACCGGCCGCCGTCAACGCAGCCCGAATGCGATCCGACTCAGCAAAGTTTTTGGTATCGCGCGCTGTTTGACGCGCTGCAATTAAGGTTTCTATCTCGCTTTCCAACATGCCCTCGGGATTTGTTGCGGCCTGCAAGAAAACCGCGGCGTCGCATTGCAGTAAACCGAGCGTACTCGCCAACGACCGCAATAAATACGCCGCTGTAGTGCTGCCACGATTGGCTTCTGACGCCAAATCGAACAACACGGCCATGGCTTCAGGCGTATTAAAGTCGTCATCCATGGCCGCCTTGAAGCGGGCTGCTTGAGGCACGTTCCAATCGATTTTTAAATCACCCGGCTCTACCCCGCGCAATGCGGTGTAGAGCCGCATCAAGCTGGCGCGCGCATCATCCAAATGCGCGTCCGAATAATTTAGTGGACTGCGATATTGGGCGCGCAATATAAAAAAACGCACCACTTCGGGGTCATATTTTTTGAGGATTTCGCGGATGGTAAAAAAGTTGCCGAGCGATTTCGACATTTTCTCGTTATCGACCCGCACAAAACCGTTGTGCATCCAGTAATTCACGAACCTGCAATCATGTGCACCTTCAGACTGCGCAATCTCGTTTTCATGATGTGGAAACTGCAAATCCTGCCCGCCGCCATGAATATCAAAGTGCTGACCCAGCAATTCGGCACTCATCGCCGAGCATTCGATATGCCAGCCTGGGCGGCCCGAACCCCACGGAGATTCCCAGGCCGGCTCGCCGGGTTTGGCGGCTTTCCATAATACGAAGTCCAGCGGATCCTGCTTGTATTGATCTACCTCAACGCGTTCACCGGCGCGCAGTTCGTCCAGACTTTTCCCCGAGAGCCGCCCATATTCTGCGAACTCACGCACGCGGTAGTAGACATCGCCATTGGCGGCGGCATAGGCCAGCCCCTTGCGCACTAATTGACCAATCATTTCCTGCATCTGCAATACGTATTGCGTCGCGCGCGGCTCATGGTTAGGGGGCAAAACACCTAACGCGCGCTCATCTTCATGCATCGCCGCAATAAAACGGTCGGCCAACGCCGCGGGGGACTCGCCGTTTTCTTCAGCGCGTTTAATGATTTTGTCGTCTATATCGGTAATGTTGCGTACGTAATCCACTTGCAGGCCACTTGCCCGCAGCCAACGTGTGACCATATCAAACACAACAAAAACACGCGCATGTCCAAGATGGCACAAGTCATACACGGTCATCCCACACACGTACATTCGAACCCGACCCGACTCGATAGGGATGAAGTCTTGTTTGGTGCGCGTGAGGGTATTGTGTATTTGCAGCATGGAGAAATTCGTGAGGTGACAAAAGGACTGCAGTACGAACTGTCTTCTAGCGCCCGAAATTGCTAGAATTCGCGTTCCGCACACCATGAATCAATATTATCATATGACCCTATCACGCTTTATCGCTGCGCTCGCTACAAGCCTGATACTGGGGTCGGCATTTGCGGCCACAACAGAAGTCCAGGAGATCAATAAGCAATTTCACCAAGGCGATCTCGCTGGTGCTCTGCAGGGTGCTAACAGCTATCTTTCCAAAAACCCAAAGGATGCCCAGGCCCGTTTTTTAAAAGGCCTGATCCTGGCCGAGCAAGGTAAGTCTGACGATGCGATCCAGACCTTCACAGCACTCACCGAAGACTTCCCCGAACTCCCCGAGCCGTATAACAATCTTGCGGTGCTCTATGCCGCCCAAAACAAGTTTGACGACGCCAAAAGCGCGCTCGAGATGGCGATACGCAGTCACCCCAATTACGCAACAGCCCATGAAAATTTGGGTGATATTTACGCGAAAATGGCTTCGATTGCTTACGAAAAAGCCTCACAACTGGACACCGCCAATCTATCGGCCAAGTCCAAATTAGCCATACTTAAAAATATCGTCAGCCCGCAGACACGGCGAACGACAAAAGCGGCCCCGAGTGTAGACGCTGTCACTAACACTACTGCAAAACCCCTTCCTGAAACCCCCTCCCCTCCTGCCTCAAAACCCGCGTTCGCTCAAACACCCGCTGGGGCCGAGGCGAGTGTGACCGCCTGGGCGCGCGCATGGGCAAGCCGGGATGTCGATACGTATCTAGGTTTTTACGCGAGCGACTTCGCTATTCCCGATGGTCTATCACGCGCGGATTGGGAAGCCCAACGGCGAGAACGTATCAGCCAGCCTGATCGCATAAGCATTGTAGTTTCCGATTTCAAAACCCGGCAAACAGGTCCAGACAAGGCCAGCGTAAATTTTAAACAGACCTATCAATCGGATCGCCTGAGCACCACTTCAAATAAAACCCTTGACCTCGTGTGGCGTGACGGGACCTGGCTGATCGTCGGCGAAAACACCCGTTAATTTGCGTCCAGTAAGACATTTTCCCCAGAAGTGTCGCTGGGAATTTTTTAATCAACCTTTCAAAAATCAAGGATACCTATGGTTAAGCTGCACACTTCACTTGGCTCGTTTACGCTTGAACTCGATAGCGACAAAGCCCCTAAAACAGTTGAAAATTTTTTGCAATACGTGCGCGATGGTTTTTTTGACGGCACGATTTTTCACCGTGTGATTGACGGCTTCATGATCCAGGGCGGCGGCTTTGAGCCTGACATGACTCAAAAACCAACACGCGCGATGATAGAAAATGAAGCGGCTAATGGTTTAAAAAATGAGACCTATACCGTCGCGATGGCGCGTACGCCGAATCCTAATTCCGCCACCGCCCAATTTTTTATCAACGTGGCGAACAATAGCTTTCTCAATCACACAGCGCCTACTCCGCAAGGCTATGGTTATGCGGTATTTGGCAAAGTGGTCGAGGGTATGGACATCATCGACAAGATGAAAAAAGTCCGTACCAGCAGCCGCGGTGGTCACCAGGACGTACCCGTAGAAGACATCCTTATTACCAAAGCCGAAATCATCTAATACGTAGCATTAATGAACGCGCGTGCGTTATTTGTAGCTGATGTGCATTTATGTGAAACACGTCCTGCTGCCAGCGCACGGTTTTTTTCATTTTTGCGCGAGACCGCACCCGACGCTTCAACCCTCTACATTTTGGGAGACTTATTTGAAGCTTGGGTGGGTGACGATGATCTTAAATCTCCTCTGCATCGAGAGGTCGCAAATCATCTATCCACATTGGCTGCCCACGGCGTTCAAACCTTCTTCATGCATGGCAATCGTGACTTTATGCTGGCGGGACACTACGCTCAGCTTTGCGGCATGCAGCTACTACACGACCCCGTAGTGATAGATTTATTCGGCACACCCACACTACTCACGCATGGCGATACGCTCTGCACGGCCGACATCGATTATCAACGCTACCGGCGCGTGGTGCGTCACCCGCTTGTCATCAGAATATTAAACGCGTTGCCGCTGACGCTCCGTCATGCGCTGGCGCGACGTGCAAGAACCGGGAGTGAACAGGCTAAAACGCAAAAGCCTCACGCCATCATGGATGTAGACCCAGTCGCTGTTACGGATATGTTTACCCGATACGGCGTGCAGCGCATGATCCACGGCCATACTCACCGACCGGCTCACCATCAGTTCATTGTGAATGGCGAAAAATATGAACGCTGGATATTGCCGGACTGGTATGGTGACGGTGGCGGCTATATTGCTTGCGATACCGATAGCTGTCAGCTCATCACCTCACCTTAATCTATGCAAGGCGGATCTAAATCGATGTCTATTTTGCTCAAACTTGGGATCGCAACGGGTTGCCTGCTGCTAAGCGGCTGCTCAATGAATCAGCTGGTTGCGCAGTCTTCGCGCGGTCTGATTGACGTAGGCGTACGCAGCATGAACCAGGAAACCGATCTGGAACTGGCGCGCGCAGCCATCCCTGCCAATCTCAAGCTTACTGAAAGCTTGATAGTTGAACTGCCACGGGATCGAGGTTTGCGCACAGCGGCGGCAGAAGGTTTTTATGGGTATGCCTACGGCTTTGTTGAGGATGAGCAACCCGAGCGCGCGGGCCTTTTATACAAACGCGGACTTGACCACGCGCTCGCAGGCCTAGCCATCGCCGGGGGCGGCATGAATCTATTGGAGGCAAGCCCTGATGAGATCACGCAACGGGTCGCCGCGCTGGGGCCACAGGCTGTGCCAGAATTATTTTGGGTCGCGACCAACTGGGCTAAATGGATCGATCTTAACCGTAACGATCCCGCGCGCATTGCCGACCTGCCCAAAACCGCACGTTTGATGGAGCGCGTGCTGGAACTTAATCCCGATTATTACTTTGGCGGCCCGCACGTATTTTTTGGTGTTTACTATGGAAGCCGCTCGACGATGCTGGGGGGCGACTTTGTTAAATCCGCACAGCATTTTGACCAAGCTGCATTGCGCTCACACAATCGTTGGCTGCTTACTGAAGTATTGCGCGCCCAATATTTGCTGCGACAAACGGGCGATCGTCCGGCGTTTCACAAGCAATTAACTGCGGTGCTGGAGGCCGAAAATTTACCGCCCGAAATGTCGTTGGCAAATGCAATCGCCCGCGCCAAAGCACGGCGCCTGCTCTCCCAAGAAGAGGACTTATTTTGAAAAAACTGATCGCGATTGCACTCTGCTGGCTGGGGTTTGGGTTTGCCCACGCAGAAGATAACTACACGCTGAAATTTGCCACGCTTGCGCCGCAAGGCTCGACCTGGATGAACATCATTAGTGACTGGGCCAAGCAGGTCGAAAAAGAAAGCCGGGGCCGATTGCGTTTCAAGCTGTATCCCGGCGGTGTGTCGGGCGATGAACCCGATGTATTACGCAAAATTCGCTTCGGCCAATTGCAAGGTGCCGCCTTCACCGGCCACGGTATCGGTCATATTTATTCGGCCGCACGCATTTTTGAAATTCCCTATATGTTTCGCGATGCGCAGGAAATCGACGCGGTACGCGTTCAATTCATGCCCGAAATCGAAGCCGGATTTCGTAAAAACGACTATGAATTATTGGGTTGGATGGAAGTGGGCTTTCTGCGATTTTTTTCCAAGCAGCCCATCTCCACACTAGAAGACTTGAAGAAAAAACGCATCTGGCTTTGGCAAGGCGACCCGGTAGGGATTGCGTTTTTTAACGCCAGCGGGATTTCACCGGTGCCATTACCACTCACTGACGTGTATACCAGTTTGTCCACCGGGCTGATCGATACCACTATCGCCCCTCCGCTCGGTGCGATTGCATTTCAGTGGTTCACCAAAACGCCTTACATGTCGGAAGTGCCACTTTCCAATGGCATAGGTGGGCTTCTGGTGGCGCGCGCTTTTTTCACACAATTGCCCGCTGACTTGCAAACACTGTTACTCAAAACCGGAAAACAGACCAGCGCCCGACTTATCACCGAAACACGTCTGGACAATGAAAAAAGCCTGACGGTATTGCGACAGAATGGTGTGAAAACGACGCTTGTCTGGAAGGACGTCGATGAAAAAGAGCTTTACGCCTTGCGCGATAAAGCCTCCGCTGAACTGATCCGCTCGGGCTATCTGCCAGGCGAAATGGTTGCGCGCGTCAATAAAGCGATCGCTGCAGTACGTGCTAAAAAACCCTAGTCGATTTTATGACCTCGCTTAAACGCGGTTGCCAGCTACTTGAGCGCTTGCTGGTGCGCGGCTGGCTGATCGTAGCTGCGTTAAGTTTGGGATTAATGCTGCTGCTGTCATTGGCACAAATACTCGCGCGTAACTTTCTTCATCTGGGTTTAGGCGAAGCCGACGCTGTGATTCGCGGTCTGGTTATGTGGGTGGTGTTCGCTGGCGCTGCCATCGCGGTGCATTCGCACCGGCATATCCGTATTGATGTGCTGAACCTGATTCTCCCTGCAGCGTGGCAGCGTATTTTGGCTGTGCCACTGCAGCTGATCGCAAGCGCAGTGTGCGCGGCACTTGCGTGGCCAGCAGCGCGCTTTTGGTGGCAAGAATGGCAAGCCGCTGCACCGGCCGACCAAATTGCCACCGCGTTGCTGATTATTTTTCCGTTTGGATTTGCGGCGCTCAGCCTGCACTTTTTGATCAATGCGGGCGCCGCTACCGCCCCACCTGCAACTGCCGTCAGTCCCCCGCCTGCTGGATGACAGCTGCGATCATCCTCGCGTTAATCCTGCTCGCACTGCTGGGCGTGCCCCTGTTTATCGTGCTGGCGGCGGGCGCCTTAATCATGGCGATGAGCAGCGATATGGATACCGCGGTATTGATTATCGAAATGGTGCGTCTCGGCTCGTCGCCCACGTTGATTGCTATCCCGCTTTTCACGTTTGCGGGCGTCGTGCTATCGCATGGCGGCGCGCCCCGCCGACTGATCCAGGTATTTACCGCGCTCGTCGGCAGAATGCCCGGCGGGCTGGCGGTCGTCACGCTCACCTCGTGCGCTTTTTTCACCGCGTTTTCCGGCGCGTCTGGCGTCACGATCCTGGCGCTTGGCGGACTGTTGCACGGCATGTTGCTACGCGAAGCCTACCCCGAAAAATTTTCGCTTGGGCTCGTCACCTCCGCGGGTTCGATAGGCTTATTGCTGCCGCCCAGCCTGGTCATTCTGGTTTACGGCGTGATTGCGCAAGTCAGCATCGAACAGCTTTTTCTGGCTGGCCTGGTCCCCACGCTGCTACTGCTGGTGATGCTGTCGCTGTACAGCATGCGCATCGGCCGCGCGACCCACGCCGAGCGCACTATCTACACCCGCGCGCAAATAAAACAAGCGTTGCGCGAAGGCGTGTGGGATGTGTTCTTACCCGTGGGCATTATCGGTGGGTTGCTGTCCGGCTGGCTCACCATCTCCGAAGCGGCCACCGTCACCGCAGCCTATGCTGTGGTGCTCGAAGTCGTCATCCATCGCACACTCCATACGGTCCGACACTTGATCGAAGTGGTGCGCGAAACCACCGTGCTGGTCGGCAGTATCCTGATCATCCTCAGCGCCGCGATGGGGCTCACCAATTTGTTGATCGACGCGCAAATTCCGATGCAACTGCTGACAACTCTGGAGCAACACATCCACAGCCCGCTGCAATTTCTGCTGCTGCTGAATGTGTTCCTGCTGGTCGTCGGCGCGATGATGGATATTTTTTCCGCCATCGTCGTCGTGATTCCGCTACTGCTGCCGCTGGCGCATCGTTTCGGCGTAGACCCCATCCATCTCGGCATTCTGGTGCTCGCCAATCTAGAAATCGGTTACCTCACGCCCCCCGTCGGCATCAACCTGTTTCTGTCGTGCCAACGTTTTAAGGTGCCACTGCTGAGGGTATTCCGCTCAACGCTGCCGTTTCTCGCCATCATGTTGATTTGGCTGATGCTGGTGACTTACGTGCCGATGCTTTCGCTGTGGTGGCGACCTTAATAATTAGGCATTTTTGGAGGCCCCTTGCTAGATATCATTCTCTCGACTGTTGGCTGCCTCGCTGATCGGCGCGGTTGCTTGGCTCGGTCGCACATGGCTACAGGAGCGCCTAACGGCGAGTGTTCGCTTAGAAACCGAGCAAAAACTTGCAAGGCTCAAGTCGGAGTTAGAGACAGCTAATCAACGAATTCGAGATCTTGCATCAGTTGGTTCTGCAGCAAATTCGCAAGTGGAGTCAGCGCTTGTGGAACATAGAATTGCGGCGGTCAAAAAGGTCTGGGAGTCAGTTCAAAGTTGGCAGCAGGTGTCGGTCGCAACCATGATGGTTTCAGCTCTGCCAGATGAATGGAATAAGAAGAATGCGAGCGATCCGGGAACAAAATCTACGTTCGAGCAGCTTCTGAGGGGGGTTGACCACTTGGACTTTATGAGGAAGCAGAATGAAACTGAACTAGTGCGTCCATTTCTGTCGGAATCGGCTTGGGCATTGTATTCTGCGTACCACAGCTTCCTCTCAGCTCGACTCACTAAGGCTACATTACTAACGATTCCCGGTATTGATCATGCCGAGGCACTGTCAAGGTTCAATGAGCGCGATTTAGTAGAAAAATCCGCACCAAAAGATGTTCTGGCGGCTTATGACAAGGACCCCTATGTCGGCACAGAGCCATATCTCCGTTTTCTCCGAGAAATGATGCTCACGGAGTTTCGAGAGTTCTTATCTGGCCAGAGGGCTGGCACCCAAGCGGTTCAAGACGCGGCACAAATACTCCATGCCGCAGAGGACTTGGCCGCAAAGTCTTCGGCTAGTTCACAGAAGGCGCAGAAAAGTGAAAATGCCTTAACCACCCACTCCAGTCGACCGTCAGAAAACTACAAATTTTTTGACGTCGTCTGAGACGCGCGTTATTCCCGCTTCCCAAAAATAGCCGTGCCAATACGCACAAGCGTCGCACCCTCGGCAATGGCAGCTTCCAAATCGGCGGACATGCCCATCGACAAGGTATCGAGATGATGTCCGTGTTGATTAAGCGCATCGAACAATTCCCGCACCTGCCAAAAGGCCGCGCGTTGCTGGACAGAATCGGTTGTGGGGGCGGGAATTGCCATCAAGCCGCGCAGTTTCAACTGCGGGAGCGCCGCCACTTCGTCTACAAATGACGCGAGCGCATCAGGCAACACGCCGCTCTTGCTGGCCTCGCCGCTGACATTGACTTCGATGCAGACGTTCAGTGGCGAGGCTGACATGGGACGCTGCGCCGACAAACGTTCGGCGATTTTTAAACGGTCAAGACTGTGGGCCCACGCAAAGTTCTCGGCGATGCCTCGGGTTTTGTTGCTCTGTATCGGGCCGACGAAGTGCCAGATCAGCTCCGGTCGGGCGACGGCTTGTTGCTTGTCCAGCGCCTCCTGCAAATAGTTTTCGCCAAAATCGCGCTGCCCGGTTTGCATCGCCTCTAATACGGCCAGGTGATCGAAGGTCTTGCTCACCGCTAATACCGTAATCGTTTGGGGATCGCGCCCACAGGCGCGTGCGGCGCGGACGACACGCGCTTGCACCTCGCGTAGATTGTCGGCTATGGGCACGCGGTCACCCTATCGTCCCTCCTAACTGAATGGTTAGCCATTTGGCCAGCCTTTACACCACTCTAAAAATGATAATCGACACCCATCAGAAGTCAGGAGAGGTTTCAATCCATCGCCATTCGCGCGGTCGTCATGCCACACGTTTCCCCGTTCTGGCCCAGTGATGACAAGCCAAAGTCTGATGGCGCAACCTAGGTGGGAAATGGGTATTGCTCCGTTGAGCGGTAAGAAATATGTTTGGTCAAAGAGGTCGCGCTGATGGTCGTATTGTTTAAGCCATTCGTCGTCGCTCTCTTTTCCGGCTTCATAAATGGGATGGGCTGACAAGTCATTCCAAGCTTCGGAATATTGGAATGGTTCAGAAAGAGCGCCAACGAAGCCATCGTTTTCATCCCAAGGTCGGAAATCAAAACTATCGTCCATCTCACCGAGCTTGAAAAGCTCGGTCCCCCCATTACCAATGGCGGTGAGAAATATTCTGTAATCCTCAGGAAGACGCACAGAATGTTTTTCCTCAAACGCTAAGACTTCATTCTCATCCAGACAAGGAAAAAGGCTAGCACCGACCGAGCCAGACTCAAATGAGGTTCTTAAGGCGAGCACTTCTCGGTACACGGTTTCTTGGCTTTGGGTCATGGCTAACAGCCTGTTAATCCGCGCGCCAAATCCGCCTGGATGTCCGCGATCGACTCCAGCCCCACCGCAATTCGCACCAAGCCGTCGCTGATGCCTGCAGCGAGTCGTTGCTCGGACGTGATGCGGCTGTGCGTGGTGGTCGCGGGATGGGTGATGGTGGTTTTGGTGTCGCCCAGATTGGCGGTGATCGACAGCATGCGCGTATGGTCAATCAGATTCCACGCGGCCGCCTGCCCGCCTTTCAGCTCGAACGCGACGATGCCGCCGCCGGTTTTTTGCTGCGCCATTGCGAGCGCATGTTGCGGGTGCGACGGCAGGCCG
Source organism: Nitrosomonadales bacterium (assembly GCA_043779595.1). Taxonomy (GTDB): domain Bacteria; phylum Pseudomonadota; class Gammaproteobacteria; order Burkholderiales; family Thiobacillaceae; genus Thiobacillus. The sequence goes on along the minus strand of JAYWDZ010000392.1, from coordinate 31,556 downwards.
GGATAAAACACGCGCGCCACATTGGGTTGCTCTTCGAGCCACCGTGCCAACGCCAGCGCATTGCGCGAATGCGCGTCCATGCGCAGGCTCAGCGTTTCCATGCCTTTCAAAATAATCCAGGCATTGAATGCAGACAGCGTAGGCCCGGCGGTACGTAGAAAGGTGTATACGCCTTCCATCAGCGCGTGGCTGCCCAGCACCGCGCCGCCCAGCACCCTGCCCTGCCCGTCCAGATATTTGGTGGCGGAATGGATGATGATGTCGGCGCCGAGTTCTAGCGGTTTTTGCAACGCCGGGGAACAGAAGCAGTTATCGACCGCGAGCCACGCGCCGTGCGCGTGCGCAATCGCTGCGAGCGCGCGGATATCGCTGATTTCAGTCAGCGGATTGGACGGCGACTCGACAAAAAACAACTTGGTATTCGGCCGGATCGCCGCTTGCCACTCTTGTGGATCGGTCGGCGACACATACGTTGTCTCGATGCCAAAACGCCCGAGGATGTTGCTGAATAATTGCACCGTGGAGCCAAATATCGCGCGCGACGCCACCACATGCTCGCCCGCCTTCATCAGCCCCATTACGGTCGCCAAAATCGCCGCCATGCCGGACGCGAATGCCACACAGCGTTCCGCGCTCTCCAGCGCCGCCAGCCGCTCCTCCATCATGCTGACGGTGGGATTGGTGAAGCGCGCATAGATCGGCCCCGGTTGCTCTCCCTTGAAGCGCGCCGCCGCCTCGGCCGCGCTGCCAAACACAAAGCTGGAGGTTAGAAACAAGGCTTCGGAATGTTCGTTGAACTGGCTGCGCACGGTGCCTGCACGCACTGCCAGCGTTTCAATGTCGTAATGTTCGTCCATGCTGTGTCTCCAAAAAAACAAAACCCCGTGCGGCTAGCGCGACGGGGTTTTCCGAACGCTTTAGCCGAATTTATTAAGCGCCCGCAAGCTGAAACTCAAATCGGCGCTGGAAGGAAATTTACCCCGGGTTCAGGGGTCCGTCAAGCATTCACCGCCAGATTTAAATCCAGCTGCTGGGTGGACAAGGTTGCCGGGTCTGGATTCTCACCATTGCGCAGTGCCTCCATGTAATTGACATATTCGGGGGTCACGTCGCCCGTGATATAGCAGCCGTCGAAGCACGAGGTGTCGAATACACGGATGGCCGGGTTGCCCAGTCTCACCGCGGCGATCATCGCATCCAGGTCTTGATAGATCAGCGCATCGCAACCGATTTCGCGCGCGATTTCTTCGTCGTTGCGGCCATTTGCAATCAGCTCGTTGCGCGTCGGCATGTCGATGCCATACACATTGGGGAAGCGCACCGGCGGCGAGGCCGACGCGAAAAAAACCTGGGCAGCGCCCGCGTCGCGCGCCATCTGCACGATCTCGCGACTGGTCGTGCCGCGCACGATGGAATCATCGACCAGCAACACGTTCTGGCCTTTGAATTCTTCTGCGATGGCATTGAGTTTCTGGCGCACCGATTTTTTGCGCAGCGCCTGGCCAGGCATGATGAAGGTGCGGCCGATATAACGGTTTTTGATGAAGCCTTCGCGATACGGCACGTTCAGGTGGTTCGCCAATTGCAACGCAGAGGGGCGGCTGGTGTCGGGAATTGGAATCACCACGTCGATCTTCAGATGCGAAAAATCCTTTTTGATTTTCTCGGCGAGTGCGACGCCCATATGCAAGCGGGTACTGTAAACCGAGACGCCGTCGATGACTGAATCGGGCCGCGCGAGATAAACGTATTCAAATATGCACGGGTTGAGTGCCGAGTGATCGCTGCACTGGCGCGTGTGCAACTTGCGGTTGTAGTCGATAAACACTGCTTCGCCCGGCGCCACATCACGCAGCAACTTGAAGCCCAGCGCATCTACTGCCACGCTCTCCGACGCGACGATATATTCCGGCGGCGTGGCCTGTTCATTGATGCCCATCACCAGCGGCCGGATCCCGTGCGGATCGCGAAACGCCAATAAACCGTAGCCCGCAATAAAGGCAACCACTGAGTAGGCCCCGCGGCAGCGACTATGCACGCCTGCCACCGCGGCAAAAATCGTGTCGACATTGAGGCTGCCCCCGGTAGCACGCGATTGCAGTTCATGCGCCAATACATTCAACAATACTTCCGAGTCGGAATTGGTATTCACATGCCGCAAATCGGCACTAAATACCGACCGTTTTAGCTCCTCGGTATTCGTCAGATTGCCGTTATGCGCCAACACAATGCCGTAAGGCGAATTCACATATAAAGGTTGCGATTCGGCACTGGACGACGCGCTGCCCGCGGTGGGATAACGCACATGCGCCACACCCATATCTCCGAGTAAATGCCGCATGTCGCGCGTGCGAAATACGTCGCGCGCAAGCCCCGGGCCTTTATGCATATGAAAGCGATTGCCCTCAGCGGTCACGATGCCCGCAGCATCCTGACCGCGATGCTGCAACACCATCAAGCCATCATAAAGCAGCTGATTGACAGAAGAATTCGCCACGACACCGATCACACCGCACATGTTGGTAGCCTAAATAAATTTAATGTATTTCGCGATCTTGGAGGGTAATAACGGCAGCATACGTAACGCTACTGTTTCCAGCGAATTCGATAAGCTTGCCGTCTGCCAAAATTGCGTGCGGGGGAGCGAGGTCAACCCCGCCGCTAACGTAAATCCAATCACGATCAAACCCCCTTTGAGCAAACCCACGACGCCGCCCAGTGCCTTATCGGCTCCGCCCAGGCCAATGGCTTTGAGCATTGATGCAAGCATATGGCCTAGCAGCAGTACGCCCACAAGCACCGACAGAAACACCAACGCAAAAGCGACAAAATAGCGCATGCGCTCGCTATCCATACTTATCGGCAACATCGGCGCTACGATCACCGCGCCCCACTTGCCAGCCATGAAGGCCAGAAACCAGGCCGCCAGCGAAAACAGCGTGTCCACGAAACCTCGCATCAAGCCGCGTATTGCGGTTATCCCAATGATCAGGAGAACAATAATATCCAACGCGGTCACTTTGCCATCACCTGCCCACTTATCCCGGCTTCGGCAAGCTGGGCGGCGACCTCAGCCGCCGCTGCGCGGGAAGGAAACGGACCCACGCGCAGGCGAGTAAGCGCGCCCGATTTATCGATGTAAGTGGGTAAACCGAGATCGGCGGCCCGGGTTTTTAATGCCGCGGTTTTGGCAGAATCAGAAAACGCACCGAGCTGCACGACAAACGCCGCTGGCGAAGGCTTATCCGCGGAATGTTTTTTGGACTCCGTTTTATCTGGGGCGTTCGATTTGGGCTTGGGTTTGGTCTCAGGCTCGGCTAACACTTTGGGTTTTGACTTGGGCTTGTCAGGCAAAGCGGGTTTATGCGCAGCCGGTACATCGGGTTCGGCAATGGGGGGCATATTAACAGCCGCGGGTTCAGGTACGAGCTCTACCGGCTTAGGCTCTACTTGTTTAGGCTCTACTTTTGCAGGCTCTATCGGCTGAGTCGATGAGGCTACCGGCGGCATATGCACCTCGAGCCGACCAGCTGGCGGCGGCTCGTTTTCCAGCAGCAGGGGCAACACAATAATGGCGGCCAGGGTGAGCGCCACTGCGCCAATTAACCGGCGGCGCGCGCGGCGTTTCAGGTCATCTTCACTAGCGGGGGTAGACATGTTTGAGGACGGCAGCGACCGTGTAGAACGATCCGAAGGCGACGATTCTATCATCAACCGCCGCCTGCTTTTGCGCCATTTCCAACGCTGCCTGGGGATCGACACATTGAGTTATGCAGGCGTCCGGCAACGATAGTCGAATGCACTCCGCAAGTCTTGTCGTGGATAGGCCCCGTGGCGAATCTGGCTTACAAACAAACCAGCCATCCATTTGATTTCCCAACGTCGCAATCACGCCAGTGACATCCTTATCGGCCAGCATGCCGAGCACTGCCCAAGTGCGCCCCGCAACAGGATATTCAGCGAGTGTGGCTGCTAACGCGCGCGCGGCTTCGGGGTTGTGCGCCACATCGATTATGATTTCCGGGCGCTGACCGATGCGTTGAAAACGTCCAGCCACGCAGGCCGTGCGCAGGCCTTGCGCAATGGCTTGTGCATCCACAGGCAGCCGGGCCTGAAGCGCTTCCAGCGCGGCAATCGCCCCCGCTGCGTTACGCATCTGATGAGCCCCTGACATGGCAGGCAATGGCAATTCTGGCAATATCCACTCGCGACCGCGATAAGCCCAGTGGTTATTAAGCGGGTGCAATTGAAAATCTTCACCCAACTGCCAGCCATCCGCCCCCAGGTTCGCAATGTGCGTAACCAGGCTGGCAGGGGGCGCAGGATCCGCGCATATTGCCGGACGCTGCGCCCGATAAATACCGGCCTTCTCAAACCCGATTAATTCGCGCGTATCGCCCAGATAGTCCTGATGATCGAGATCGACGCTGCTCACAATCGCAGCATCGGCATCAAAAATATTCACCGCATCCAGCCGTCCGCCCAAACCCACTTCCAGGATCGCCACGTCAACCCCTGCGTCGACGAATTGCAGCATCGCGCCCAGCGTGCCGAACTCGTAATAAGTCAGCGAAGTCTGTCCCCGCGCAGCCTCGATACGCTCGAAGGCAGTAATCAAATCGGCGTCGTTGGAGTCGATACCCGCTATGCGTACACGCTCGTTATAGCGCAATAAATGTGGAGACGTGTAAAGCCCGGTTTTGTAGCCTGTGGCGCGCAGCATGGCTTCCAGATAGGCACAGGTCGAGCCTTTGCCATTGGTGCCGCCCACGGTGATGATAGGGAAAGCCGGGTTGAGGCCCAACGTGACCGACACGCGCCGCACTCGCTCCAGGCCCAGATCAATGGTCGTAGGATGCAACTGCTCCAGCCTGGCAAGCCAAGCCTCGAGCGAGGATTCAGTCGGCAATCGCTGGCCGCCCCATCATCATCGCCAGTGTCGTTGCCAGTTCATCGCGCATCTGGCGGCGGTCAATAATGCGATCAATCGCGCCTTTTTCTTGCAAAAACTCAGCGCGCTGAAAGCCCTCTGGCAGCGTCTCGCGCACGGTTTGCTCGATCACACGCGGGCCCGCAAAACCAATTAACGCATTCGGTTCGGCGATGATCAGATCGCCCAGCATCGCGAAACTTGCCGATACACCGCCCATGGTCGGGTCGGTCAAAACCGAAATAAACGGTAACCGATGGCGTGCAAGCTGAGTCAACGCGGCCGAAGTTTTGGCCATTTGCATCAACGAAAACAGCCCCTCTTGCATTCGTGCGCCGCCGCTCGCGGCAAAACATACGAATGCCGAATTCGATTCAATCGCCGCCTCGATACCGAGCACAAAACGCTCACCCACCACCGCGCCCATCGAGCCGCCCATAAATTTGAACTCAAACGCCGCCGCGACCACCGGGATATGCTTGACGCTGCCGCCCATCACTATCAGCGCATCAGTTTCATTCGTCGCGGCCTGCGCTTCCTTAATGCGGTCGATATATTTCTTGGTGTCTTTAAATCTCAACGGGTCCAGCGGCGTGATGTGCGCACCGATTTCGCGCTGGCCTTCCGCATCCAGCAAGATATACAGCCGCTGGCGCGCCCCGATACGCTGATGGTGATCACATTTTGGGCAAACCTCGAGATTATTTTCCAGATCGGCTTTGTACAATACCTCGCTACACGCCGGGCACTTCGACCACAGCCCCTCGGGCACGGACTTTTTAGTCTCAATGCGACGTTTGATTTTGGGCGGGAGTATTTTCTGAAACCAGCTCATGCCTTGTATTTCCTTTTACGTTGTCGCATCCATGCCTGCGCGCAGGCCTGCCACCAATTGACCGACATTTTTTAGCCGCGTGTCGGCCGCCGAAGATTCAATCTCCTGAACAATCCGGCTGCCCACGACCACTGCGTCGGCAAAGCCCGCAATCGCGCCAGCGGTCGCCGCATCGCGAATACCAAAGCCCACGCCGACGGGCACCCCACAGCGACTGCGGATAACTTCCACACGCGCGGCGACCTCTACAAGGTCGATATTGCCCGCACCGGTCACGCCTTTTAGCGATACGTAATACACGAAGCCGCTGGCCTGCTCGGCTATGGTCGCAATGCGCGCGTCGGGTGTGGTCGGCGATAACAAAAACACCGGGTCTATCCCGGCCGCTTTGAGCGCGGCACTAAACTCTTTCGCCTCTTCGGGTGGATAGTCCACCGTCAGCACACCATCCACGCCAGCCTCAAGCGCGGCCTGGATGAAAGCTGCTTCCCCCATGCGTTGGATCGGGTTGACGTAGCCCATTAACACCACCGGCGTCGTCGAATTGGTCTTGCGAAACGTCGCCATCATCGCCAGCACATCACGCAGCGAAGTACCTGTCGCCAGTGCCCGCTCCGACGCCCGTTGGATCACCGGCCCATCCGCCATCGGGTCCGAAAATGGTACGCCAAGCTCAAGAATATTGGTCCCCGCTTCAACCAGCGCATGCATCAACGGCACCGTCGCCTCGCGATCAGGGTCGCCCGCGGTGATGAAAAGAATTAATGCTTTTTTATGTTGCGCTTTGAGCGCGGTAAAAATCGGGCCGATTCGACTCATGGTTTAGTCTTCTTCAAAATAATCCGTATCCAAACGTTTCACCGTATAAACATCTTTGACGGAAACGCCCAGGTCAAAATCCATCATCAATTCTGCCAGCATCGCACCGTCAATCAGCACTACGCGATGATTGATGTGTGCGGCATATTCACGCGCCCCGTTTGAAAAACCCGAACTGGTAATGAAAACGCCTTTGCTGGCCTTATTGCCCGCTAAGGCGCCCACAAACTTTTGTATCTCAGGCCGGCCGACATCGGCTTCCCAACGTTTGGCCTGGATATAAATCACGTCCAGTCCAAGCCGGTCTTCATGGATGATGCCGTCGATCCCACCGTCGCCACTTTTGCCCACAACCCGACCTGCATCTTCTTGTGTACCGCCGTAGCCCATTTTCAACAATAGCTCGACGACTAATTCTTCAAAGCGTGAGGGGCTAACGCTTTTGATGCGGCCGATCAAATCGATCGCAAGCGCCTCGCGTATTTGCTTGTAGCCGCCAGCGATGAGTTCGTCAGGGGTTTCAGAGCCCACAAAAGTCGATTCGATTAGCTTGCTTTCATCCTTTGGTTTCCCCGAATTAAAAATCAAATACTCAGGAAAGCGTTTCAGATACCTGGTATTTAAAAGTGGAGGATTTTCTTGCAAAACCCCCACGCCACGCGGAGTAATCCTGAAAACACCACGCCGTAAGCTCTCAATTAACCCTGCCTGTTTAAGATGGGTTTTAGTCCATGCCACTCGATTATCGAACATACCCTGCTTGCCACTAGCAAGCTTGATGGAAAGTTCGTCGTCAGTCAGACCAAACTGCTGTGCCAGCAGCGGTAACAATTCCTGCTTGGAATGTTCCTGACCATCAGCGCAGGCTTCCAGAAGGGGCAAGAAAATACTTTGGAAATCGGGAATTGCCATGTTTACCGCGTAATTCCAGATTGCCTAGCAAGCATGCAGATATTCTCACGCATACATCAATCGCCCACGCGGCTCGGGGATGGGTTGCCCAATTTCCTGCGCGACTTCAACCCAGGTCGCCATCGCTTGTTGCGCTTGATGCAATGCTTCATCCTGAGTATCGCCATGTGCCATGCAGCCGGGCAGTTCCGGCACCTCGGCGATAAATGCCGAATCTTCAGCACTCCAGTACAGAATGATTTCATATCGATACATGCTCATCCTCCCGACAGTTTGTACTTCACAAGAACACCTCGAACCTGTTTACCTGATAGGGCTTGGCTTTGCTTCCAGAGGGCTGAATGTTGATTATTTCTTCAATGCCATCCTGGCTGAATACATGATGGCTGCCCTTAATTCGCTTTTCGAAACCAAGGTTCTCAAGCAAGAAGGTCAGATCATCAAAGGCGATATTCTGATCGCTTCCACCGCGCAAAATTTGATCAAGTATTTTCTCCAGTTTGCCCATTAAGTTACAGCGAAATCCCCGACAGCTTCGCCACGGTATTGATGTCCTTGTCACCGCGTCCGGAGAGGTTCACCAGCAGCACTTGATCTTTGTCCATCGTCGGCGCGAGTTTGATCGCGTGGGCCAGCGCGTGACTGGATTCGAGTGCGGGAATAATGCCTTCGTACTTACACAGATCGTGGAACGCGCGCATCGCTTCGTCGTCGTTGATCGCCACATACTCGGCGCGGCCCGCATCTTTTAGGTAGCTGTGCTCGGGACCGACACCCGGGTAATCAAGCCCTGCTGAGACTGAATGCGTTTCGATGATCTGGCCGTTTTCGTCCTGCATCAGATAGCTTTTAAAACCGTGCAGCACACCCGGTGTTCCTGCTGAGAGCGGCGCCGCGTGGCGGCCCGTGGCGACGCCATCGCCGCCCGCTTCCACACCAATCAGGCGCACGTTTTCGTAAGGAATGTACGGGTAGAAAATACCGATGGCATTCGACCCACCGCCGACACATGCGATTACCGCATCCGGTTGGCGGCCAATCATCTCAGGCATTTGCGTGATGCACTCTCGTCCGATCACACATTGAAAATCGCGTACCAGCATTGGGTATGGATGCGGGCCGGCCGCGGTGCCGAGTATGTAAAAGGTGGACTCGACATTGGTCACCCAGTCACGCATCGCTTCGTTTAACGCATCCTTCAGCGTTTTTGAGCCGCTGGACACGGGGACCACGGTGGCACCCAGCAGCTTCATCCGATACACATTGGGCGACTGGCGTTGCACATCTTCACTGCCCATGTACACCACGCATTCCATGCCGTATCTGGCCGCAACGGTAGCCGATGCCACGCCGTGCTGGCCCGCGCCCGTTTCGGCGATCACGCGCTTTTTGCCCATACGCCGGGCGAGCAAAGCCTGACCGATGGTGTTGTTGATTTTGTGCGCGCCGGTGTGATTCAGGTCTTCGCGCTTCAAAAATATCTGCGCACCGCCCAGTTTTTCCGATAGTCGTTTAGCGTGATATACCGGGCTCGGACGGCCGACGTAATGCTTCAATTCGTAATCGAACTCGGCGATGAAGGCAGGATCGTTACGCGCTTTATCGTATTCGACGCGCAACTCATCCAGCGCAGCCATCAACGTTTCGGCCACAAAAATGCCTCCATAGGGGCCGAAGTGGCCAGAGGCGTCAGGGAGGTCAGTTTGGTTCATGAGGCTTTCGCATTCGCTATGAATTGGGTGACCCTATGAGGGTCTTTGATGCCTTTGCTCGATTCAACCCCGCTGGATACATCCACGGCCCACGGGTGAGTTTGTTGTACCGCGTCGGCCACATTTTCAGGCGTGAGTCCGCCGGACAGCACGATGGGTTTAGGGAAGTTTGCCGGGATTAGTTTCCAGTCAAACGATTCGCCAGTGCCGCCCGGCACCCCCGGCACATAGGCATCGAGTAACAAACCGCATGCGGCGTCAAAATCGGCCGCGTATTTTAGCAAATCCGTAGCGGCATGGACGCGTACGGCTTTGATATAGGGCTTGCCAAACTGCGCGCAGAACGCGGGGCTTTCGTTGCCGTGAAACTGTAATAAGTCGAGCGATACGGATTGCAGTACGCTTTTGACCTCATCGGCAGAAGCATCCACGAACAAACCCACCCGGGTAATGAATGGCGGCAAGACTGCGCAAATGGTCGCCGCTTGCTGCGCAGAGACGTGGCGCGGGCTTTTATCATAAAACACCCAACCTAACGCATCCGCGCCCACAGTTACGGCGTGCAACGCGTCTTCCAGCCGGGTAATTCCGCAGATTTTTACGCGTACAACCATCGCTCAGACAATTCCGGTAAATCAAAAATGGAAGGATACCGGATGTACGAGAGATAAAGTCCGGCAGCGTCGAAGGTCGGGGCAGCCAGGCTGCGATCGCGGCCTTGCAAAATGCCACGCATCCATTCCGGCGGGTACTTGCCGATCCCTACTTGCACTAGACCTCCCATGATGTTGCGGATCATATGGTGCAGATACGCGTTGGCGCGAAAGTCACACAGCAGAAAATCCCCGCGACGCTGAATACTGGCGCGATGCAGCATTTTGATCGGTGACTTGGCCTGGCACTCGGCAGCGCGAAACGCGCTGAAATCATGCTCGCCTACCAGATAGGCGGCGGCCTGATTCATTGCGGTTTCATCCAGGGGCCGGCAATGCCAGCCGACCAGACCGTTATCCAGCCCGGGGCGCACGGGATGATTGAGCAGTACATAGCGATAACCGCGCTCGATCGCAGCAAAACGGGCATGGAAATCCAAACTCACTTCGCGCGCCCACAACACCGCAATGCCTTGCGGCAGATGACTATTCACTCCACGCACCCAGGCTGATATCGGACGATTTATGGGCGTATCAAAATGCGCGATTTGCAACGCGGCATGCACTCCAGTGTCGGTGCGTCCGGCTGCGGTCACGCTGATTTTTTCGCCTGCGATGATCGAAATCGCAGCGGCCAATGCGTCCTGCACTCCACAGCCCGAAGGCTGCGATTGCCAGCCGCAAAACCCCAAGCCGCAATACTCCAAGCCTAGAGCGATTCTCATAACAATGCCGCTAATAGCGCGCTTAACGCGAGCATCGCCAGGTTATCTCGCCACTTCCAGCGCTCAGGGGCAAGGCTATAAACGCTGGGCGTATCAGCCACGATTAACGGCTGCTGCAATCTCTGTAACCATGAAGTTGCCTTCGTATGCGGCGTCTCGCTCGCTTGCTCGACGTAAGCCAGCGTTAACCCCAGCCGTACCGCAAACGCCCGGCGATCAAAACCGATCACGGTGAAGGGGCGCACTAAAAAATATAAGCCGTATATCAAGCGTGGCCGCGCGGTGCTGGTGAGCAGTATCGCCAGTGCTACAAGGATCAACGCCAACCGCAAGATGCGCATAAAACCTCCTTGTATGCCTTCTAGCGTCGGGCTCGCCGAGCCTAACTCGGGCCATGCAGGATTGCCGGGTAAGGTGTAAGCATAAGTCAGCAGCAACACCAGCATTAACCAGCGTGAGCGTCGCAACAAGCGCCAAGCGTTAATGCGGAGATGCGAAAAAACAAAAGCCGTCGCGGTAACGACGGCCATGCCATACAGTACGGGCAGCGGAGCAAGCTCAACCCCTACTGCCCACCCGCACCACAACAGGATGCGGGCGGCAGGATGCAAGGGTTTAGCCAATCGAACTCAACATCCCTTTTGCATCAGATTTTTGTTTATCGTTGCCTTCGACGATGACTTCGTTCAGGATTTCACGCGCGCCTTCGTTGTCACCCATTTCGACATACGCGCGAGCCAAATCCAGCTTGGTGCCCACATCGTCAAGTTCGCCGCTGCCGCTGCTGTCACCGAGGTCAAGATCGAGTCCGCTAAAATCAAACTTGCTGTCCGAACCGACGTCGTTATCGAGTCCCATATCCAGATCGAGATCGTTGTGCCCAGCGTTAGGCACATCTAATCCGGATAAATCGAAATCCAGGTCATTTGCTTTGGAATCGACAGGTGGCGCACTGTGAACTTCCGGTTTGGGAGCCACGTAAGGCATAGTGGGCGCACCCTCAAACTCCAGGGTTTCGGCTTTGGCTTTGGGTGCCGATGGATTCGCTGCCAATGTATCGAACGCCATGGCGCCGCCCGCAATAGCCGCGGTTGCCGCCACGGTTTCGATGACTTGGGCTGACGCGGGCGCCGGTGCAGGTGCAGGTGCAGGTGCAGGTGCAGGTGCAGGTGCAGGTGCAGGTGCCGGTGCCGGTTTAGCGCCGGGCACGCCCGACTGTAAGTCGCCATACAGGGGATTGGTCGGGTCAATACTACGGCCCATCTCTGCTGCTTTATCCCATAGATTGTTGGACTTGTTGCCGAGCGCCGCATAGAGTTCGCCCGCAACGTTTTCAAACGCTTGCGGGTTACGACGCGCGGCATAAATTTCCAGCAATTTCATGCGGATTTCATGACGGTCGGGGTTTTTGAGAATGGCTTCTTTCAGAATTTCTTCCGCTTGAGCATCTCGCCCATAAGCCATGTACACCTCGGCTTCTGCAATCGGATCTACGTCGTGCGTATCAATCGTGCCGAGGCCCGCCTGGCTGAAATCAGTTAAAAATGACGTGTCTCCGGTATTGATGCTACCGCCCGTCGCCCCGCCCATCACAGTGTTCGGGTGAACATCGCCGCCCGTCAGAATACTGTCTTCGAACGCGGTAACGGGTTTACGCCGACGCCCCGCACTCATCATCCACCACAACAATCCGGCCAAGCCGATCAAAGCGGCGCCTACCGCCCAATAAATAGGATTATTCAGCAGCGCGGCATACCAGGGCTCCGTGGATTCCGTGCTCTCAACCGTTTCCACCGGGGCCACCACGGTGGGCGGAACTGAGTGAGCGACAGGGGGCGGCTGAACAGCCTTAGGGGCAATTTTCGGTTCTGGGTTCTTTTGCGCTAGGGGAGCAGCTTCTTTCTCTGCCTTTTGCTGGGCCTGCTTCGCGGCCTCTTCTTTCATTTTGACCAGCGCCTGCATATCCACCACTTGTTTTTCCAGCGCGGATACGCGGCCACTCGATTCTTTCAACGCTTTTTCGCGTGCCGTGGCTTCATCTTCCTGAGCACGTAGTTTGTTCTGTGTAGCTTGTGCCTCAGCTGCTTTCTTAGCGGCGGCGGAATTATCCGTCGGGGTTACCGGCGTTAGCTTGGATAGCTTGAGGACGTCTTTAGATGTCGTATTAGGCGGCGTGGCTTTATCTTCGACCTTGGAAGTGATTTTGCCGCTAGCAGCCTGACCCGGCGCGGCTTTGTCCGCTGCTGGCGCCTCAACCACCGTATCGGCAAGCTTATGGCGATACACTTGCCAGTTGTCGGTTTGCAATTTGACTTCCCGACGCGCTTCTTTGCGATCAATGGTCGCGAAATCTTCTGCGTTGGGAACCTTTAAGGTGCTACCCGCTTTGAGGCGGTTAATATTTTTTCCGCTGAAAGCCTCGATATTCTCACGATACAAGCCCACCAAAGCTTGCTCCAGCGCAACCCCTTCTGGGCGGACGCGTTGCGCGATTTGGGCCAGCGTATCGCCGCGCTTCACCCGTACCGAATCCGGAGTGGATCGAGCCGAAGAAGTAGAGCCAGCATCAGGTTGGGGCTTGGCCTCGGAGGCTTGGGGCGTGGCGGCGGGCCGCGACTTGCCCGCTTTTACCGTTTCCTGGCTGGGCTCCTGGCTCGTCGATTCTGGTGCAGGGGCAGGGGCTATAACAGATTTAGCCACGGCAGCGGGCGCTTGGGCCGGAGTAATTACAACGGGCTTCACTGTCTGCTTGGTCGCGCCCCCCGGTGGGTCCAGCAATATGGTGTACTCGCGAACCAATCGACCCGAGGCCCAGTTCAACTCGATCAGCATGTCTATGAAAGGATCGTTTACCGGTCGGCTGGAAGTCACTTTCAACACCGCCTTGCCATTGGCTTTTTTAGCCACCGCGAAGCGCAGCGTAGACAGGACGGGGGCAAACTCGATTCGGGCGTCCTTGAACGCCTGATCAGAAGCAATGCTCGCCGCGAGACTATCCAGCTCGGCCTTATCTGCAGCGAGTAACTCGATTTCTGCAGTCAGCGGCTGGCCTAAAGCCGAGGTTACCGACAGATTGCCAAGCCCCGCTGCGTGGGTTGCCAGCGGCAAGGCCACGAGGCCTGCGGCCATTAGCCGGGAAGTAAAGCGCTTCAATTTCATTGTGTTTCTCCTGATCGGGTCAGAGGCTGTAGATTGCTCATCGCCAATATTGACGGCTCATCGCGTGTATTCTTTAGAGCATAAAGCGCACCAGCCTCGCGGCAAGGCACGAATGGCAAGGTGCGTCAGGCTTCAAGGATGATGCGCAGCATACGCCGCAAAGGCTCTGCCGCCCCCCATAACAACTGATCGCCCACGGTAAAGGCGGTCAAATACTGTGGCCCCAGCGTGAGTTTGCGCATTCGGCCTACCGGTACCGAGAGTGTTCCGGTCACCGCTGCCGGGGTGAGTTCGCGCATGCTCAGGTCGCGATCGTTCGGCACCACCTTAACCCACTGATTATGAGCAGTGATCAATCCGTGGATATCCTCAAGCGGCACATCCTTATTCAGTTTGATTGTAAGCGCCTGCGAGTGGCAGCGCATCGCGCCAACTCGTACGCACAGCCCGTCGATAGGCACAGGATTGGCGCTGCGCCCCATGATTTTATTGGCTTCGACTTGGGCCTTCCACTCCTCTTTGCTCTGGCCTGAGGCTAGCGCCACGTCAATCCAGGGGATTAAATTACCCGCCAGCGGCACTGGCCACGCGTCCAGCGGATACGCATCCGAGCGAATAAAATCCGCTACCTTTTTATCGATTTCGAGAATGGCTGAAGCCGGGTCGTCCAGCAAACCCTTGACCTCGGCGTTTATCGCGCCCATTTGCTGGATTAATTCACGCATATTGCGCGCGCCCGCGCCTGAGGCCGCCTGATAAGTCATCGGCGACACCCACTCGACCAGATTTGCATCAAACAGCCCGCCAATCGCCATTAACATCAACGACACGGTGCAGTTCCCGCCCACGTAGGTTTTAACACCGCTCGCGAGGCCTTGCTTTATCACGTCCTTGTTCACGGGATCGAGGATGATGATGGCGTCATCTTTCATCCTCAAAGTAGACGCCGCATCGATCCAATATCCTTTCCAACCTGCGGCGCGCAGTTGCGGATAAACCGCACTGGTGTAATCGCCGCCTTGCGCGGTGATGATGACGTCCATCGCGCGCAATTCGTCAATCGCCATCGCATCTTTCAATGGCGCCACTGTACGACCAATATCCGGGCCTCTGCCACCGACATTTGACGTGGTAAAAAACATCGGCTCGATCAAATCGAAATCGCGCTCCTGCTGCATGCGCCCCATCAACACTGAGCCCACCATGCCGCGCCAGCCGACTAATCCTACTTTAATCATTATTATTTCCTCACAAATTCTGTAGCACCGCTGCGCCCATTCCCGAGCAGCTTACGCGAGTGGTGCCGGTGGTCCAGATATCCGCAGTTCGATGGCCTTGTGCGATCACTTTTTTGACTGCGTTTTCAATCCGGTCTGCCGTGGGCAGATCAGCAAATGTATAGCGGAACATCATCGCCACCGACAAAATCGTGGCGAGCGGATTGGCGATATCACGACCTGCGATATCCGGCGCGGAACCGTGTATGGGCTCGTACATGCCCTTATTGTTTTGGTCCAGCGAGGCCGACGGCAACATGCCTATCGAGCCTGATAGCATCGACGCGGCATCGGACAAAATATCGCCAAAAATATTGCCGGTCACAATTGTGTCGAACTGCTTCGGCGCACGGATCAGCTGCATCGCGGCATTGTCGACGTACATGTGCGACAGCGACACCTCTGGGTATTCTTTGGCCACCTCGATGATGACTTCTTTCCACAATTCGGAGCATTCGAGCACGTTGGCCTTTTCGACCGAGCAGAGTTTTTTGCCGCGTTTCATTGCAATCGCGAATGCCACATGCGCCACACGTCGCACTTCGGATTCGGCGTACAGCATGGTGTTGAAGCCTACACGTTCGCCCTGCCCGTTTGGACCTGGCCGCACTTCAATCCCGCGCGGCTGACCAAAATACACGTCGCCGGTCAGTTCGCGCACGATCATGATGTCTAGACCCGATACCACTTCGGGTTTAAGCGACGAGGCTTCCGCCAACTCGAGATAGAGCAGCGCGGGGCGTAAATTGGCAAATAGATTGAGTTCTTTGCGAATGCGCAGCAGGCCACGTTCAGGACGCAACGGGCGATCCAGTGCGTCGTATTTCGGGCCGCCCACCGCGCCGAGTAGCACTGCGTCGGCTGCGCGTGACAAGTCCAGTGTGGCCTGTGGCAATGGATCGCCCGCGGCGTCGTAGCCTGCGCCACCTATCGCAGCGGTTTCCATCTCAATATGCATACCGTCGCGGCGCAAGACATCAAGCACCTTGACGGCCTGCGCGACGATTTCCGGACCTATGCCGTCGCCGGGTAATACCACAATTTTCATACTATGTTCCACTGAATAACCACGGCGCCTCGATGCGGCGACGGGTTTCATAACTTTTAATTTTGTCTGACTGCAACAGGGTCAACCCAATATCGTCGAGACCATTCAGCAGCCGATGCTTGCGCCCGGAATCGATCTCAAAGGTCAATAGCCCGCCGGTAGGGGTAGTCACCGTTTGCGCGGCAAGGTCAATCCGCAATCGGTAGCCGGTGCCCGCTGCACATTCGCGAAACAGCCGTTCAACTATGTTCGTCTCCAATACGATAGGTAGCAGCCCGTTCTTGAAGCAATTGTTGTAAAAAATGTCTGCAAAACCTGGCGCAATGATCGCGCGTATGCCGTAATCTTCCAGCGCCCAAGGCGCGTGTTCACGGCTTGAGCCACAGCCAAAGTTTTCGCGCGCCAGCATGACTGAAGCCCCCTGATACTGTGGAAAATTCAGCACAAAATCCGAGTTAGGCGTGCGCGTAGCCGGGTCGATGCCCGGCTCACCGTGATCGAGATAGCGCCATTCGTCGAACAGGTTAGGACCAAAGCCTGCACGCTTGATCGACTTGAGAAACTGTTTGGGAATGATGGCGTCGGTATCGACATTGGCACGGTCGATTGGTACCACCAAACCCTCGAGCACGGTGAATGCCTGCATTATTTGGCAGACTTATCTTGGATCTTGTCGCCCACTTTTTCGACATCCTGTCCCAGGCCGTGCATGGTGTTACACCCTGCCAATAACAAAGTTGCGGTAATTAGTACTGACATCATGATTTTCATGGTTCTCTCCTTAAAACAACACACAATAATGTTGGTCGATTCCTGTTTTAAAAGTCACCGAACAACGCGCTTAAAAACTGCGTACATCTACAAAATGGCCTGCGCACGCCGCCGCTGCGGCCATTGCCGGACTGACTAAATGGGTACGGCCGCCCTGCCCTTGGCGGCCTTCAAAGTTTCGGTTAGAGGTTGAGGCGCAGCGCTCACCAGGCTCTAAACGATCGGCGTTCATTGCAAGGCACATGGAACAACCCGGTTCACGCCATTCAAACCCGGCGGCCAGAAATATCTTGTCCAAGCCCTCGCGTTCGGCTTGTTGTTTCACCAGGCCCGAACCCGGCACTACCATTGCGAGTTTGACGTTCGCAGCCACGTTGCGACCCTTAGCCACAGCGGCCGCTTCACGCAAATCCTCAATCCGCGAGTTGGTGCACGACCCAATGAAGACCTTGTCTATCGAAATCTCGGATAACGGCGTCCCTGCCTTCAAGCCCATGTATTGCAGTGCACGCGTCCAATCTTGTTGTTTCACTTCATTGGGCGCATCGGCAGGGTCGGGTACCCGCCCGCCTACGGTCGTGACCATTTCCGGCGAGGTGCCCCAGGTGACTTGTGGCTCGATCTTGGCGGCATCGATTGTGATGATCTGATCGAACACGGCACCGGCATCGCTTTGCAAGGTATTCCACCACGCTACTGCTTGATCCCACGCTTCGCCTTTGGGCGAATACGGGCGGCCCTTTACATAGTCAATGGTGGTTTGATCTACCGCGACCATACCGGCCCGCGCGCCCGCCTCGATCGCCATATTGCAGAGCGTCATACGACCTTCCATCGTTAGTGCGCGAATCGCCGAGCCGCCAAACTCCAGCGCGTAGCCGGTGCCGCCTGCGGTGCCGATTTCGCCAATAATCGCCAGCGCAATATCTTTTGCGGTTACGCCGCGTCCCAAGACCCCTTCGACATTGATCAACATGGTTTTAGACGGCTTTTGCCACAGGCACTGCGTCGCCAACACATGCTCGACTTCGGAGGTACCGATGCCAAATGCCAGCGCGCCAAATGCGCCGTGGGTAGAGGTATGCGAATCCCCGCAAACCACCGTCATGCCAGGCAAGGTCAACCCGGCCTCTGGGCCAATCACATGCACGATACCCTGCCGGATATCGCCCATTTTGAATTCGGTGATGCCGTATTCCTCGCAGTTGGCGTCCAGCGTGTCGACCTGCAAGCGCGAGATCGGGTCGGCTATGCCATGCGAACGGTCCGTGGTCGGTACATTGTGATCCGGCACCGCAATCGCCGCATCGGGGCGTCGTGGCAGACGCCCTGCCAGCTTCAGTCCATCGAACGCTTGTGGACTGGTCACTTCGTGCAACAGATGGCGGTCGATGTACAACAACGTGGTGCCATCGGGCTCGACGTGGACCACATGCGCATCCCACAGTTTTTGAAATAAGCTTAGTGCTGACATGCGAATCGACCTGCGTTAAAACGCAATTATTTCATAGCTTGGGGCTAACTGGCACAGGTTTTGTGCCGCCCCAGACGGTGTACACGGCCCACGCCAACGCCGCACTCATCGCCGCGAGGGTAAATGTCCAGGACGAGCCCCAGGTATCCCATGTCAAACCGCTTATCAATCCGCCCAATGCGCCGCCCATACCGTAAGAAATACTGGTGTATAAAGCCTGTCCCCGGGCCTGATGACGACCCTGAAAGTGTTGATGGATTAACCCGACCGCAGCCGCATGGTAGGTACCAAAGGTGAAAGCATGAAGCGTCTGCGCTCCCCAGATTAGCCACGCCGATTCCACGCCCCAGGCGATGATCAGAAAGCGCACTGTGCCTAACGCAAAACTCGCCAGAATTAACTGCCGCGGGCTGACCCACGCAAAAATCCGCGGGATGATCAGGAAAATGCCAATTTCGCATAACACCCCTAGCGCCCATAACCAGCCCACCGTACTTTTATCGTAGCCATGGTCAACCAGGTAAATCGAATAAAAGGTGTAATAGGGGCCATGCGTGGCTGCCATGAGCAAACAGGCAAACAGTAACGAGGCGACTTCTGGTTTACGCACGATCTGCCACACCGAGATGTGATCTGTTGGGCACGGCACAATATTTGCCTCAGGAATCACCCGCGCAAAAGCGACTATGCCGAACATGACAAGCAGTACCGCCCACGGCAGCCAGGTGATCGGAAAGGTATCCAGCGCATAACCCAGCCCTACCACCATCAAAATAAACCCGATCGAGCCCCACAAGCGAATGCGACCATAGCCGCCAATACCTTCGCCCAGATGCGATAAGGTCATCGCTTCTACCAGCGGCAACGACGCACTCCAGAAAAAGCCCAATGCAGCCATTACTGCAAACAGCCACCAGAAATTGGTGCCAAAAAACACGCCGATGAATGCCACTACGCTCCCGATAGCTGCGATTTGGACAATCCTTGTGCGCTTACCGGAGCGATCAGCGATATGGCCCCAAATATTCGGTGCGAATATCCGCATCACCTGCAGCAGCGACATCAAGATGCCAATCTGCAGCGCGTCGAATGCGAGCGATTTGAGATACAAGCCCCAAAACGGCGACATTGCCCCCACAAATGCGAAATAGAAAAAATAGAAACCGGACAAACGCCAGTAGGGAAGCCGTTGCATCAGGCCTTACAATGCTCGCCGCCAGACGATTCGGTATCGTGCTCATAAAGGATCTGCGCGGCTAACGCGTCAAATCCCGCTAACGAAATATCGTGCACTTTATAGCCAGGGCTCAACTCGTTGGCAGCATAGTTTGCGGTTAGAGACCTGAAATAGGCAGGGTCGTAGTGCTTCACAAGCAGATCGTTGAACAAGCCTCTCCAGTCCTGTGTGGCAATCAACGCATGCCAGTTTTGTACCGTCTCGCGTCCGCGTAACGTCACTAGATAATCAAGTTGATGCCCGAGCGCAGCAGGGTCGGCAAAAAAATGCGCATATTCTTCGAGTAACAACGCGACACGCAGGGATTGATCTACCTCCAGGCGAAGGCACGGGCTGGCACGCATTTGTTCGATCAGCGCTTCGGGTACCCGTAACGCGCCAATGCGCTTGCTTTCGGATTCAACAAAAACAGGTCGAGTCGGGTTATAGCTGCGCAGCGCATTCCAAATAGCACTTTCAAAACTTTTTTGACTGGGTTGGGCTTGATCGGGCAACGCGCCCAATAGCGACCCTCTATGTAAGGCAAGTTTTTCCAAATCGAGCACCTGCCCACCTCGCTGCGCTAATGCCTGCAGCAGTCGGGTTTTTCCGCTCCCGGTCGGACCGCTAATGACACTGTAACACTGGCATTGCGGAAGCCGTTCAAGATCGGCAAGGACTGCGCGCCGATAGGCTTTGTAACCCCCATCAAACTGTTGCGCATTAAATCCGATTTGCTGCAAAACATATGTCATAAAACCACTCCTGCTACCCCCGCGCCAACAATAAATCAATGGGCGCCAGGATTTTGGCCGGGCGTGGAAATGGCTTTCCAGATGATGGGCAACGTGGCGCGCCACCATCACGGCACCGACTTTTTTAGCCTCAAAGCTAGATACTTGTTTATACAAAATCCCGACTTGAACGCGTTCCGCGTCACTCAAAACAGGGAGGTTAATAGCGCCAGGTATATGGTCTTCAAGGAATTCACCCGGGGAACGGACATCGATTACTTCATCAAAAATATCAATATCAGTCACGGTTGCGCAGCGCGGGGCGGCCATTGGGCTTTATCGCAAGGCATCGCGCACGATGCGTTGTTTCTCACGTTGCCATTCGCGTTCTTTTACCGTCGCGCGTTTATCGAATTCTTTTTTGCCTTTGGCCAAGCCGATTTGCAGCTTTACTCTGCCTTTCGAAAAATGCATATCCAACGGCACCAGCGTAAATCCTGCGCGCTCAGTCTTGCCGATGAGTTTGCTTATTTCTTCGGCACGCAAAAGCAGTTTGCGCGAACGGGTGGGGTCGGGGTGGACGTGCGTAGAGGCCGATAACATCGGGCTGATGTGACAGCCAATCAAATAAACCTCGCCGCTTTTTACCACTACGTAGGCCTCTTTGAGCTGCACACGCGCAGCGCGAATCGCTTTGACTTCCCAACCTTCCAGCACCAAACCTGCCTCGAATTTATCTTCGATAAAGTAGTCGTGAAAAGCTTTTTTGTTATCGGCGATGCTCATGGGACGGTGCTTACGTAGAATGCGTAATTTTACAGGGCTGACGAGCGATATGGCTCAGGTTGAGAAAAGTGTATTGGTGGCGCATCCACCCGAACGCATGTTTGAACTGGTGGATAAGGTTGAAGACTATCCTTTATTTCTTCCGTGGTGCGGTGGAACGACGCTTAAGTCGCGCACGCCGGAGAGCACGGTGGCTACAATTCATATCGCTTACATGGGTATCCGGCAAAATTTTACAACGGAAAATACCAAGGAAGCGCCAAGTCTGATGCGGATACGTTTGTTGGATGGCCCCTTTAGCAAACTCGAAGGCGAATGGCGCTTTTTGCCGCTGGGCACGGAAGCTTGCAAAATCGAATTGCGTCTGGACTACACGTTTTCCAGCCGAGTGCTGGAAGCAGTTTTAGCGCCGGTGTTTAGTCACATTACCAACACGTTTGTAGATGCTTTTGTGCGACGTGCGGATGCGCTTTTCGTCTCATGACCTCGGAAGAAATTGAAGTTGAGGTGGCGTATGCGCTGCCACGCAAACAAGTGCTACTACGAGTTTCTGTAGCGTTAGGCGCAACCGTTGCACAAGTTATTCATCGCTCCGGTGTGCTCGCGCAGTTCCCGGAAATTGATCTTGCTCATAATAAAACGGGGATTTTCAGTAAGCTGGTTCAGCTTGATGCAACAGTGCGCGATAGGGATCGCGTTGAGATTTATCGCCCGCTGATTGCTGACCCCAAGGAAGGACGGCGTCGACGCGCGAGCGCTGAAAAACGGGTCAGTAAGAGAAGGGGCAAACCTTGAACGTTCGTCAACCTACGTGACCATTGACTTAGTTATCTTTGGTTCTTTAACCGGCCGTATTCTAAAACATTAGATACGGCCGATACAAGATTAATTACCCATCGGAATCAAAGGATAGTTGAGTTGGCCCATACCTAATTTGACATGTGCCTGAACGATGGCTGCTTGTTTCAATACAGTCGCGCTATCTCCCGCTTCGGCCGCTGCTTCAGCAGCTTTCAATGCATCCTCGGCGGTGGTCCACAACGCATTTTTAGCCTTGGCTGTTTTAGCCTCTGCCTGGGCCGCGGTTAGGGCAGCTTGCGCCTCGGCACTTAATGTGGGCTGCTTCTGGGTTGTTGGGGTGACTTCGGCTTTAGTAGCAGGCTTATTGTCCATCCCGGCACAGCCTGACAGGCCAATTAATGTAATACAAGCCAAGCCAATCAATACTTTTTTTTGCATTTTATCTCCTCACGGTTAACGTTAAGTTACTGGCAGCGTAATGGTTGAGGTATCCCCATTCGGACCTGACACTAATATTGCAAAGTTAGCCTCTCCAGCCGCATACGTCAACCACTCCTGTGATGTACGGCGCATAGCACATTGCAGTTGAGAAGTTTCCGGGCGAGCACGGGGACGCGTATAATTCCGCTTTGCGTAAAGGTAAGCCCATGCGTGTCCTTCAAAAAGCGCTGACGTTTGACGATGTCTTGCTCGTCCCCGCCCATTCAGCAATCTTGCCTCGGGATGTCCATCTGGGTACCCGACTCACCCGCTCCATTTCTCTGAATCTCCCCTTGTTGTCCGCCGCGATGGATACCGTGACGGAAGCCCGTCTTGCCATCGCCCTTGCACAAGAAGGCGGTCTGGGTATTATTCACAAGAATATGACGGCCGAGGCGCAAGCCGCGCAAGTAGCTGCGGTCAAGCGTTTCGAGTCCGGCGTAGTAAAAGATCCCATCACCGTCGCGCCGCAAATGACTGTGCGCGAAGTGTTGGAAATTACCCGCCGCCACCGTATTTCTGGCCTGCCCGTGCTGGAAAACGGCAAGGTAGTCGGCATCGTCACCAACCGCGATTTACGCTTCGAGACCAACCTGGATCAGCCGGTCGCCGACATCATGACGCCCAAGGCGCGATTGGTTACTGTGAAAGAAGGCACCACGCGCGAAGAAGCTTTGAATCTGCTGCACAAACATCGCCTTGAACGCGTGCTGGTCGTCAACGACGCCTTTGAGCTGCGCGGATTAATTACCGTCAAAGATATTCAAAAATCCAGCGAGCACCCGCTGGCCTGCAAAGACACATTAGGCCGCTTGCGTGTTGGCGCCGCGGTTGGCACCGGTGAAGGCACCGAG
The DNA here is from genome assembly GCA_043779595.1 of Nitrosomonadales bacterium. Lineage (GTDB taxonomy): Bacteria > Pseudomonadota > Gammaproteobacteria > Burkholderiales > Thiobacillaceae > Thiobacillus. The sequence goes on along the minus strand of JAYWDZ010000392.1, from coordinate 8,370 downwards.
GCCCGCGTTGCGGCATTGGTCGCGGCAGGCGTAGACGTGATTACCGTCGACACCGCACATGGGCATTCAAAAGGCGTGCTGGAGCGTGTGCAGTGGGTTAAACGTAATTTTCCCGAGGTACAAGTCATTGGCGGCAATATCGCCACCGCGTCAGCAGCGCTGGCACTCGTCGAGCATGGCGCGGATGCGGTTAAAGTCGGCATTGGCCCCGGTTCGATTTGCACCACGCGGATGGTGGCAGGAGTCGGCGTGCCACAGATTACCGCTGTGTCTAACGTCGCGGATGCCCTCGCAGGCAGCGGCGTCGGTGTCATTGCAGACGGCGGCATTCGCTATTCTGGTGATATTTCCAAAGCGCTGGCGGCGGGTGCGCATTGCGTCATGCTGGGGGGGCTGCTTGCAGGCACCGAAGAAGCGCCGGGCGAGGTCGAGCTATTCCAGGGACGTTCCTACAAGTCTTATCGGGGCATGGGCTCATTGGGCGCGATGCAGCAGGGGTCGAGCGACCGGTATTTTCAAGACAATGAAAAAAGCTCGGATAAATTAGTGCCCGAAGGTATCGAAGGCCGCGTGCCTTACAAGGGCAGCGTGCTAGGCGTGATTCATCAGCTGATGGGCGGATTGCGTTCGAGCATGGGTTATCTCGGCGTTGCCACGTTGGAAGAAATGCACACCAAGGCCGAGTTTGTCGAAATCACCTCAGCGGGGGTGCGTGAGTCGCATGTCCACGACGTGCAAATCACCAAAGAAGCGCCCAATTATCGGGTTGAATAATTCCCATTTTTTAGCGCCGCGCGAGCGGCGCTTTTAGTTTATGCACAGCAAAATTCTAATTCTCGACTTCGGTTCGCAGACCACTCAACTCATTGCTCGACGCGTACGCGAAGCTGGCGTCTACTGCGAGCTTCATCCAAACGACGTCACCGAGGACTTCATACGCGAATTTGCGCCGCAGGGGATTATTTTGTCCGGCGGGCCTTCGTCAGTCTATGGCGACGAAACCCCGCGCGCGCCGGACCTCGTCTTTCAGTTCGGGGTGCCGGTTCTGGGAATATGCTACGGCATGCAAACCATGGCGTCGCAATTGGGTGGCACAGTTGAAACCGCAGCCAAACGCGAGTTTGGTTATGCCGAGATCCGCGCCCAAGGGCATTCGGCCTTATTGCGCGATATTCAGGATCGGGCCAATGCAGAACATCATGGCCTGCTCGATGTATGGATGAGTCATGGCGACAAAGTCACCGCGTTGCCGCCAGGCTTCAAAATCATTGCCTCTAACGCCGCCACACCGATTGCCGGCATGGCCGACGAAGCGCGCAGCTTTTACGGGGTGCAGTTCCACCCGGAAGTCACCCACACACTGCAAGGTCGCGCGTTGATCGAGCGCTTTGTGCATAGCATTTGCAATTGCGGTGCTGACTGGAACATGCCGGACTATGTCGATGAAGCCATCGGCCGCGTGCGCTCGCAAGTGGGCACTGACGAAGTTATTTTGGGGCTGTCTGGCGGCGTCGATTCGTCTGTCGTGGCGGCGCTGTTGCACCGTGCCATCGGCGCCCAGCTCACCTGCGTGTTCGTCGATAACGGGCTATTAAGGCTCAACGAAGCTGAGCAAGTGATGCAAACCTTTGCCGACAACCTCGGCGTTAAAGTGCTCCATATCGATGCGCGCGACCGTTTTATGGATGCGCTGGCGGGTGTTACCGACCCTGAACAAAAACGCAAAATCATCGGCCGCGAATTCGTCCATGTGTTTCAGGAACAAGCCGAAAAATTGCCGCTCGCAAAATGGCTCGCCCAAGGCACCATTTATCCCGACGTAATCGAATCGGCCAGTGCCAAAAGCAAAAATTCCCACACCATTAAAAGTCATCACAACGTAGGCGGATTACCAGATACGTTGCATCTGAAACTGCTCGAACCGCTACGCGAACTCTTCAAGGACGAAGTGCGCGAGTTGGGCGTGGCATTGGGATTGCCCCACGCGATGGTGTACCGCCACCCCTTCCCCGGCCCCGGTTTAGGCGTGCGTATTCTGGGTGAAGTCAAACGCGAATTTGCCGAACTACTCAGTCGCGCCGATGCAATTTTTATCGAAGAACTGCGCGCGCATAGCGATGGCGAGGTCTCCTGGTATGACAAAACATCGCAAGCTTTTGCAGTGTTTCTGCCGGTGAAATCCGTTGGCGTAATGGGCGACGGCCGGACCTACGATTATGTCGTCGCACTCCGCGCGGTCGTCACCAGCGACTTCATGACTGCGCGTTGGGCAGAATTGCCGTATGCCCTATTAGGGAAAGTTTCCAACCGCATCATCAATGAAGTACGCGGCATCAACCGGGTGGTTTATGACATCAGTGGCAAGCCGCCGGCCACGATTGAGTGGGAATGATTTTAGGTCTTTCGGCAGCTTTCGCGGACTATCGGAAATGTTACTTAATTAATTGTTTTATATAAGTTTATATATCAGAATCTATCGGCATCTATCGACGACAAGCAAAATTTTTTGTCGGTAATCCTGACGGTAATAAAAGTTAGACCGACCGTCCGAAAATATTTACCGTCTGACAAATTTCAGTAGTGACGGTAAAAAATATCAAAAAAAGCTAGTATTTATGCGGGTTCCAGAGCACTCTGTCTCTTTCTATCCATTGACGGTAAAATTACCGCTCTTAGGAGGAAGCACGGATGTTGACCGATACCGCACTGAAAAACCTCAAGCCCAAGGACGCGCCCTACAAAGTGACAGACAGGGACGGCATGTATGTCACGGTCTCGACGGCGGGCACCGTCACGTTCCGCTATGACTACCGGATCAATAGTAGGCGCGAGACGCTGACAATTGGCCGCTATGGCCCGGGCGGTCTGTCGCTGGCACGGGCGCGCGAGAAGTGCATCGACGCAAAGCGGGCTGTTACGGAAGGCCAATCTCCGGCACAGGAAAAGCAGCGCGAGAAACGGCGCCTGTCCGAGGCCAAAAACTTTCAGGAATTTACCGACAAGTGGTATGGGGAAGCCAGGATGGCAGAAAGCACCCGGTCGATGCGCAAGAGCATCCTTGATCGGGATATCCTGCCGGTATTCAAAAGCCGTCTGCTGAGCGAGATCAGCCCCGACGATTTGCGTGAGCTGTGCAACAAGGTCAAGGGCAGGGGAGCGCCCGCAACGGCGATCCACGTCCGCGACATCATCAAGCAAATATACGGTTTCGCCATCCTGCACGGCGAGAAGGTGGCCAACCCTGCCGACGATGTGGGGCCATCGTCGATCGCCACCTTCGTGCCACGCGATCGGGCGCTGTCACCTACGGAGATACGCGTCCTGCATAAGGAGTTGGAGTACGTGGCTTCGTACCCCACCATCAAATTGGCGCTGCGGCTGATTCTGCTCACGCTGGTGCGCAAGGGCGAACTCATCCGCGCGACGTGGGATGAGATCGACTTCGAGAACGCGCTGTGGACTATCCCAAAAGCACGCATGAAGGCCTCTAAGGCCCACAACATCTACCTGTCGCAGCAAGCGCTCGACATCATGATCGCGCTGCGTACCTGCGCCGGTGGCTCAAAATACTTACTGCCTTCGCGCTATGACGGCGACAAGTGCATGTCGAACGCCACGCTGAACCGCGTTGCGCAGATAGTCGTGGAGCGGTCGAAAGCGAAGGGCTTGCCTATCGAAAGCTTCAGCGTGCATGACTTGCGCCGCACGGGTTCGACTATCCTCAACGAGTTGGGCTTCAACAGCGACTGGATTGAGAAGTGTCTGGCGCATGAAGACGGTCGCTCATCACGCGGCGTCTACAACAAGGCTGAATACGCCGAGCAACGTCGGCACATGCTGCAAGAATGGGCCGACATGATTGATGCTTGGGTGGCCGGCAAGTCGCACACTCCGACGCTGCTGCCACCGTCGATGAAGGTCATCACGACACGGGCATTGCTTTGACCGGGCGGCGTTTGCGCTGACGCACGTCCGGCGAGGGGGCTCGTTTCAACTGCGCACTGTCGGAAGCTTGGCGGCGCGCAGTGAGCCAGGCTTCTACTTCCGTCAAGTCCCACACCACGCAGCGCGCGGTCAGATTAAACCGGCGCGGGAATTCACCGCGGCGCTCCATGTCGTAGATCGTGGTATCGGCCAGCGGCACGATCTGTCGCAGCTCGGTACGGCGGATCGTGCGTCTGAATGGCAAGGAATTCATCGCGACCAGTCGTGGTAGCTGCATATCGTGCAGTTCGTCTGCATCTGAGTCGTCGTTTGGCCTCGCAGCCAGCAGACTCCGATCCACTCTGTTCATGATCTGCTCCATCAGCTGGGCAGTTGCTGGTTGCATCGCAACTGCCGGTGTAAATGCGGTCGTATGATGGTGATCTTTCCGGCATCTATCGAAAACCCGCTCCGGCGTGCGTGGGCGTATTACGATGTGCTTGTGCGGTATCGCTTTGGATCATTTTCCCTTGGTCTCCTGAAGCAGCGATCACGCGCCATGAATGCCTCAAGCATGTGTGGGATCAGCATTGAGACATCAACCGGTTCGCCGTAAGTCTGCGCGCGAAATTCGGCGTAGCGTTTCAGCTCCACCTTCAGGCCGTGGCTCGATGTTCAGTTCCACCTTCTCGATCCCGAACGGCAGCGGCCCAGCCGTATCTTGCTGGGGGACATGCTCATAAATTATTACAAATATTTCTTCAGGTACATCCACTGCAGCCGCGCTAGCGTCGCTAAAAAAAAAGCGGAGCGGCACAAAAAACCATTCCGGCCGAATCGCATAGGGCTGTAACACGTATATCGCGCCCACAAAGGCGATAGAGGCAAATTGCAAATGCTTGGACAGGTGGTATAGCGAAGACGATTCACGCCCCGCACAGGCACGGCGAATTGATCGTTGTGCGAGCCCGTCCACCAGTCCCAGCGAGTAGGCCAACAGGATTAACGGCCAGGCCATGATCAGAAACGCAAGCCGCACACCATAGTCCTGTACGGTATACATGGCTAATCGCAGTTCGTCCTGGATGCGATAGACGAGGTTATTGCGTACCACAATATCGCCCCCCTTATCGAGGGTGCTGGCCGCGCCCAATGATGCGGCGTTGCGCATCAGCCGATCAATCAAGGTCACTTCAAAAAACATCCAATAAGCTGCGTTGGCCCCTTTCGTCGCCAAGTTTGTGAGCGGTGTGGCGTGACCGTGGTACGACGTCATCGCCAAATCCACTGCTAGTCGGGTGTAGGCTTTCTCTGTGGTTTCCGCAACGCCCCAAGTCAGCTTGGCCATCAGCACCTGTAATCCTATTGCGACCAGTCCCAAGACAACCAGATATAACCATAGAGACAGCAGAGTTTTGAACGGCCACAGCAGCGTCTGCAGCTTGGGAGAATCGCTATCGGTGGCCACTGCCGACTCCCGTTTGGGTTGCCTGGCTCATCCAGTCTAAAATCTCCCCCCTCGCTGCGCCAGCGTCCATCGTGCTGGTGATATAACTGCGCCATTGCTTCGGCAATTCGCTCCAGATTCTCCGGCATGTGCGGGTCGTCGCTGTCATCTGGCAAGGGGATGCGGATTTTCTTCAGCCTGCCGCCTTCGACCAACGCAAACGCCTGTCCCTTCGGCAACTGCACCAGATCCGACGGTGACAGCATGGGGGTTGGACGGGCGCTCACGCGATCTTCGTTGCGGCTGGTGAAATCGCTGAATTCAAGCACATTGTTGCCGTCCGCCGCCTGGCTCGCTGCCATGGTGGTGACGATTTCAATTTCGGGGAGTTGGTCGGTCAGCATCTTGGCGGTGTCGATGTTCTTGACCCGCAACATGATGAGCGTATTCAGGTTGCCTGCAATTTGCTGGGCCTTAGCGCGTGAGCCGATGCGCGCTTCGACGTCAGACCAGGTCTGGGTGTAGGCCGTTACCTGAAAGCCCGCGCCACCCGCTTTGTTAAGCAAGGGGATGAATTCATCGCCTATCAGTTCGTTGAACTCGTCGGCATGAACGGATACGCGTCGTTGCTTCAGGTCCACCGTACTTTCGCCATAGCCCGCACCGTATTTGTACAGCTTACCAGCGACGGAAGTCAGGTCGGCGAACATCGCACACCCTACCGCGCTGGCGACCTCGGGGTCGGTCAGCGCATCGAGGCCCACGTAAACAATGCCGCCCTGGTTGATCACGCTCATCCAGTCAATAATGGGACGTGGGTTCAGCGGATCATCGTAATCCGGTGATAACAGCACGGCCATTTTGCCGGTGGTCAGTTTCTCCAGCAACGGATACAGCGAAGAAACCAGTTTCTCGAAATACGTCCGGTCGTTCGACATCACCGAGGCGAGCGCATCGCCCACCGCGTCGTGCAATTTGTTCTCGCGGATGAATACCAGCATCGCGACGGCCTTCAGCGAACGCCCCGTCTTTTTGGCAGCTTCAGCGATACTCTTGTCCTGCTTCGCCAACTCGGATTCGTCGAAGCTTTCCCGCCATTTCGGCCGGTCGCGATCTAGCCAGTGCTCAAAATACTGCATACACAGGCTATCGATGTTGACCGCATCCTGATAAATGGTCTTGTAGCTGGGGCGTTGCCCAAGCGCGAGCTTTGCCTTGGCGATCACGTTAACAAAGCGCCAGACGAATTCCCGGAATGCGGCGCTCTGTCCTTCGGAAGGCAATGGCCCCGCAGTTCGGGTCGCGACCTCGGTAATGCGCGAGAAATTGCCAATCGGATTGTAGGCGGCGGACAAGTCCGGCCAGCCCAAGTGGAAAAAACTGAAATGGTCGCTGCGCCCGGCGCGTGACGCCTCGGCATACATGCGCCGCAACAGGTCGGCATCTCCCTTTGGGTCGAACACGATCACTACGTCGCCGCGCCGAATGTCCTGGGTAATCAGCAATTCGGCTAACCGCGTCTTGCCCACACGAGTCGTCCCGAGCACCAACATGTGCCCTACCCGCTCACCCATATCCATCCACACCTCATCCTCATCCGGCTCGACGCCGTGCAGGGTTGGATCCCCCCCTATTTTGGGTAGAGGACGCACCGGATTCAGCGGGGAATCGGTGGCGAGGAGCGCAGCAAGCCATTCCCGCCCCGAACGCTCAGCCCCCAGTTCAAACCGGCGTGCAAGCCGATATAGCGCACCGGGTTCACGGAAGTGAAGGTTATCCGGCAGCCGCGCGAGGTGCAGGCGCTGGCTGTGCAATTGACTCCACTGGAAGCCGCGCCCAAAAAATAGTAGATTTCTGGACCAGGGAATTTCATCTGCCTGCAGTCGATAGTCTGTCTGCTTACGCAGGTTGCGTTGATAGCGAATCAAATTCAAACCCTGCATCAGTCGCCAGCTCGCGTGTACGCTTAAGCAGGCTGCGCCTGCCCAGCCTACGGTGGATGGGATCATGAACACGTCAGGTCTCGTAGCGATCGCGACGCCGCCCGTGAACGACGCCATCGCAGAGATAAACTCGACCGGGTTGCGCAACAGGTTTTCTAGGGGGTAGGTCATTTATGCGCTCGCCGAAACATGGGATGGCTGGGCCTCCCCTTGGGGAACCAGCATCTGGTTGATGGGCGGCACCGGATTGACGAAGCGCTCGGGGTCTTTGATCACCATGCCGGACAAAACAATGCCTGGGGAGTCATTTCGGCGCTTGACCTGATAACGCAGTACGTTGACTTTCTTCGGGCCGAACACATGCCATCCAGCGCGAATGACTTCGCGCTGGATCCCGGTGCCGATTTTGTCGCCCACCAGCTCGGTCGGCTTACCATCGCCGCTCTCGCCGTGGAGCGCGGCGAACTCCCTGAAAATGCGCGGGCTGACGAGCAGCATGCCGGCTTCGACGAAATGCACCATGGCGCCGGTTTCGTTGTACACGATAGAGCCATCCGCCAGCCCGCGCTGTACCCATGCGATGAAGCGCTGAGCGCCAAGCGGCGTTTCCCGCTCTTTTTTGCTTGGCGGGCGCGGATTCATCGCGGTTACCGCGCCATGAATCGGGGTGGGCGGGGGCGTCTGAAGCCCCCCTGCCGCCTTGTCCTCGAATTGTGGGGTGTCGTCGACCGCTAGATAGTCGTCATCGGGTAGAACTGAGTCGTTACTAGCCCTGTCGGGTGCCTGTTCCTGCGGTGGCACGAGGGCGGGGGGTGCCTGCTGTTCAGGCTTTCGGTCAATGTCTCGCACGGCCATCGCTTGCACGGACGGCAGCGCGCGGGGCGTTGCCCCATTGTTCGCCGGCAAAGCGGCTTGTGCGTCGGGGGAGGGAATCGCGGGTTCTTCAGGCGCAAGTAGCTTTAGGGCACTTCTATAAATCCCCCAATTCAGGCACGCTTTTACCATGCAAAACAGCCTATTTGACCTTGAGAAGCGTTACGCCAATTTGAGCGAAGC
>JAYWDZ010000391.1:0-3010 GCA_043779595.1 Nitrosomonadales bacterium | reverse complement strand
ACCGCTTTCGTTGATCCGACGGCCATTATCTGCGGCAAAATTATCGTGCATGAAAATGTATTTATCGGGCCTTACGCGGTGATCCGCGCCGACGAAGTCGATGTGAACGGCAACATGGAAGCCATCACCATCGGCGCCAACTCCAATATTCAGGATGGCGTCGTTATTCATTCCAAAGCGGGCGGGCGTGTCGAAATCGGCGAATACACCTCCATCGCCCATCGTTCCATCGTGCATGGCCCTTGCACTGTCGGCAATCGCGTATTCATCGGGTTCAATTCGGTATTGTTCAACTGCGTGGTCGGCGAAGGCTCGGTGGTACGGCACAACTCGGTGGTGGAAGGCTGCACCGTGCCGCCCGGCTTTTATATTCCCTCGACCTGCAATATCCACTCGGACGAAGAGTTGGCAAAAATAGGCCGCGTCACCCCTGACGAAGCGGGTTTTTCCGAGAGCGTGGCCCAGGCCAATAACGAACTGGTGATCGGCTACAAGCGCATTCGCAACGAGTTCTAACCGGCCAACGCCATGATCGCCGCAATCGAAGCCTGGCGCGCCGGTCTGTTCCACAAATCCCATCTGGCACACAACCTCGTCGCCGGGCTGGTGGTGGGCGTGGTGGCCTTGCCGCTGGCAATGGCATTTGCCATCGCCAGCGGCGCCCGACCCGAGCAGGGCATTTATACTGGCATCGTCGCCGGGATTATTGCTGCGCTGTTCGGCAGTTCGCGCGTCTCCATCAGCGGGCCAACCGGCGCGTTCATCGCCGTGCTTGCCGGGATTACGCTGCAATACGGTATCGACGGCTTGCAGATCGCCAGCTTCATGGCCGGGCTGATTCTGCTGGCGATGGGCTGGGCCAAGCTCGGCGGCATTATCCGTTTCATCCCCACGCCGGTGATCACCGGCTTCACCGCCGGAATCGCCATCATTATTTTTGTCGGGCAATGGAAAGACTTTTTCGGCCTGCACCCGGCCGCGTCGGGGCATCATTTTCATGAAAAACTCCTCGCACTGATACAGACTTTCCCGACACTGGACATCCCGACTACGCTGCTGGCAGGCAGCGCGCTGCTGATTGTCATCGTCGCGCCGCGGCTGGCGCGACGCGTGCCCAGTCCGCTCATCGCGATGCTGGCGGCCACGGTCGCTCAGGCGTATTTCCAGTTCGACAGCGTCGCCACCATCGGCAGCGCCTTCGGCGGCATCCCCGCAGGCTTGCCCAGCCTGCATCTGCCCACCATCAGCTTTGCCCACATGCTTGAATTGCTCGGCCCCGCGTTTGCCATCGCGATGCTCGGCGCGATCGAATCGCTGTTGTGCGCCGTCGTCGCCGACGGCATGATGGATACCCGCCACGACCCCAATCAGGAGCTGGTCGGGCAGGGCCTGGCCAATATCGCCGCGCCGCTGCTCGGCGGCTTCGCCACCACCGGCGCGATCGCGCGCACCGCCACCAGCATCCGCAACGGTGCCACCAGCCCGCTCGCCAGCGTGGTTCACGCACTGGTGCTGCTGATCGTCATTCTGGCCGCCGCCCCGCTGGCCGCGCACATCCCGCTGGCCGCGCTGGCCGCGATTTTGTTTGTCGTCGCGTGGAATATGAGCGAGGCACGACACTTTTCCGATCTGTTGAGACATGCACCGAAGAACGACAAAGCGCTGCTGCTGATTACGTTCTTGCTCACCGTGTTTGCTGATCTGGTGATTGCGGTCAACGTCGGCGTGCTGCTCGCCGCGCTGCTGTTCATGAAACGCATGAGCGAGACCGTGCAAATCGAAGGCGAAAGTGAAGAAAACCTGGCCGCCGTCTGCCCCATCGGCGTACCGCGCGGCGTGCAGATTTACACCATCAACGGCCCCCTGTTCTTTGGCGCCGCCGCCACCTTCGAGCGCACGTTGGCGGGGCTACATGATGAGTCCAGCACCATGGTCTTGCGCCTGTCGCGCGTACCCTTTGCCGACGCCACCGCGATGCAGGCGTTAAAAGACATCATCCGCCATTTCGGCCAGCGCAATATTCAGGTGGTGCTGTGCGAAGCCAGCCCGCGCGTCGCCGAAAAACTGGAGAACTTCGGGCTGAACAAACAACTCAGCGACGTACGCGCCGGGCTGCTGGATGCGCTGGCGCAGCTTCCAAAAAACTGAACGTGACAGCGGATGGGCGTTACGGGATTCTGTCATCCGGGCCGCAGCATGATCGCCACCGTCCCCCATAGAGTATCCCATTTTAAACTTTACTTGCTAGACGAGTCGCACACATTTAAGGGGAGGTGCACTGCACGTCTACGCCTTCACGACCAACCATGCCACCTTCTGATTGCGCCAGCCCGGGTCAGGGCCATCCCCCGGTACATCACCGCGCTTGGGCGGCGCTACGTGCAGTACATCAACACTTCCTAATACCCCTCACGTTTTACCTGGCGGCAGGGCAGGATGACGCGGAGCAGAGAAAGTTGCGGTTGTGATACTGCGAATAATGTGGATTCCTTTGGCCCTCCCATTAATTCACCTTTGACTCAAGGCATTCCGTATGCATGGGGCCCGGTGCGCGTCGGCGTAGTCACTCGACACGGGCCCGAAAACCCCGTCCACCACGTAGTCAAGAAAATGTACGCGTATCCAGTCGGTGTTGTGCAGCCTATCCTCGTGATGTAGCATCCACAGCGGGTGTTTGATGTGGTCTTTTACGCTATCGCACTTGTCCGTGATGGCAGCGCCCAGTATGCTCTCGCGGTGGAACTCCACTCAATAGCATGCCCGTAACGCTGGCGTTAGTGGCTTCAAATCTGCCGCTGTTGCCAGGCTGATCATCGACGCCATAGGGGAGAATTGACATGCAGCATATATTTCGTATCGGCACATTCGCGCTCTTGAACCTTGTCTGTTTCACCGCTCACGCATACACGTGCGATATAACCGCCGAAAATGGGGCCTCCGCGCTTCTCGGTATCGTCGCCACGACAGTGGGGCAGGGCGATACCTTCACTGCCACTACGGATGCCACATA
>JAYWDZ010000390.1:0-3012 GCA_043779595.1 Nitrosomonadales bacterium | reverse complement strand
TGCTTTTACGTCGCAGACACATAACGAATGAAAGGGACTTCCCCGTCCCGAGGCTGCGGCGAAGTTGTCGCAAACGGCATCAAGCGTGCCATGATGGAATTTCCAGATTTCATCAACACCACCAGAAGGGGGAAGTCATGAGCATTATCGTCATTGGAATTGATCTTGCCAAGAACATTTTTGCGGTGCATGGCGTGAATGAAAATGGCCAACCTGAACTCATCAAACCCAAGCTCAGCCGCGATCTGCTCCTGCCGCTGATTGCCAATCTTCCGCCGTGCCTAATCGGCATGGAAGCCTGTTCTGGCGCACACCACTGGGCACGCCAATTCCGTCAGTATGGTCACACCATCAAACTCATGGCCCCCAAGTTTGTCACACCCTACCGCATGAGCGGTAAGCGTGGCAAAAATGATGCGCAGGATGCCGCCGCCATCTGTGAAGCCGTTACCCGCCCCAAGATGCGCTTTGTCCCCATCAAGGAAGAGCACCAACAAATCATCCTCTGCCTGCACCGTACCCGCCAAGGCTTCGTCGCAGAGCGTACCGCCACCTATAATCGCTTGCGCGGCCTGATCTCCGAATTTGGCATTGTCCTGCCACAGAAAGTGACCGGACTGCGCCAGAGTATTGGTAAGCATCTCGACGACCTGCCAGGCTACGCCAAGCGCTGCATCGACGATTTGCTGCTGCATGCCGATCAGCTTGATGTCCGCATAGCCGACTACGACCAAGCCATTGCTCAAGCTGCACGCGAAGACGCGCGCAGCAAGCGTCTGATGCAGCGCCCCGGCATTGGCCCGATCACCGCCAGCGCACTGTTGGCCAGCATCGGCAACGGCCACGACTTTCAGAATGGCCGTCAGGTCGCCGCCTGGATCGGACTGACACCCGGCCAACACAGTAGCGGCGGCAAAGCGCGGCTGGGACACATTACCAAAGCCGGAGACAACTACCTCAGAAGTTTATTGGTCATGGGCGCGCGTTCTGTCCTCAACAGCATTGGCGATAAGCAGGATTACTTCAGTTGCTGGGCCCGCAATCTAGTCGCGCGACGTGGTTACTGGCGCGCGGTGGTGGCGATTGCCGCGAAGAATGCGCGCTTGGCCTGGGCGGTATTGAAATACGGTGAGGACTTTCGCTTGAATAAATCTGAAGCCTGAAGACAAGATCAAAAGCGTCTGTAGGAAAGGAATAACCCCGCCGGACGGCGGTCAAGAATCACCAGTGCACTGCACGTGTTGATGTGAAGCGGGTTGGACCCGCACCGGGAGAGCCTGATCAACTTTAGGGGAAGTAGTCATTCCCGACTAACGATGGAGGCCCCGGTGCGCGTCTTTCATCAGGGTCCGGGCAAAATGCCCAACATGACCGTTTGTAGTTTCGCAGTCCATCTTCTTACACAACGAGCGCAGCGCGGTAGGAAACAATTGAGGAAATAGTTATGAAATAAAAACACGACCGTGGTTGAAAATTTGGGGAAGCCCTTGTAGTAAAGTTGAGGGGCGCCGCTTTTGGCGCGTCCCGCTCGAACGCCATGTTATGCATTGAGTGGCAAGTGCTGAGACCACCCTCGGGACATGGCTGTGGCCACTTTGGTAAAGTCCGTGTTCCTGCTGTTTTCGTTTCTTGCCATACAGAATTTTTCATCCCGATTGAACAACGATGCAGCAAAACCTCGCGCAGCCATAATGATTCCAACTGTTTTTTCAAATCGCATCTCAGTGAATTTGACAAATGCTCTTTGTAAATCGTATGGGTTGTCGTTTAGACAATTTGCAAGATGCCAGGCATCTTCCAGCGCCTGACAGGCGCCTTGACCGGATGTTGGCAAAGGGGCATGGGCGGCGTCGCCGATCACAATTAGGTTGTGTTTGTGCCACGTCCGGATTGGATCATGGTCATGCACGTAAACCTTATTGATCCGTTCGACAGGCGTGTGGTTTATCATCATTTGAACTGGTTGTGGCCAGTCCGAGAAAATGGAACCCAGCTCCGTTTTATATTCGGACTGATTTCTTGGGCCAATGTCGGCGCAGGCAACGCCTGCCGCCCAATATCCTTTGTGTTTCGTCACTGGAACAATCCCAAACCGTTCGCCTACGCCCCAGTAATCCGCTACTGCGATTTCTTCAAAGGAATCTTCTTCGGACTCATAAACGCCGATCCAGTTTATAAAGCCTTGATAGACGGGCACGCTGTCACCATGCACATACCGACGGGCGTAAGAGGCCATGCGTCCATCCGCTCCGATCAGCACGTCGGCAGTGATCTTCGATCCATTTTGGAAGTGGACTTCTGCTTGGCCTGGATTTTTGGTTTCTATGTTGGTAACCGTATGGGCGTACTGGATGGCAACCCCCAAGGACTCAAGTTTCGATATCAAGATGTTCTGAAAATCGCTCCTGAGAATAGAAAGACTGGGATAGCCCATATGACTGCTGATCATTTCAATATCAATCGCACCCAAGTCTTCGTTGGTACTCGATAGTCTACGCATTCTGGTCGGGTAACCGGATACAACTTTGATCTCGTTCAATACTCCGAGCTGTTCAAGCACATACGCCGCATTCGGCCATACAACAATGCCGGCGCCAATATTCGATACGGACTCGTGTCTTTCATAGATACTGACGTCGAAGCCTTTCTGCTTGAGCACAATGGCGCTACTGACACCGGCAACGCCACCACCGAGTATTGCTATTTTCATGTCAGGGAACCCCGCTCTCTGTTTAAATGCATAATGCCTGCGTTTAGGTGCGACTGGCACGCGCAGCGCGTCGCTTCTGGCGCGTCCTCTCGAACGCAGAATTAGGCATCAGTGGCTTGTAGGACTTGGAGGAACTACTGAACCAGACGGTTCTTTTTTGATAACGCCAGATTTTTCAAGAGCACCGAACAAGTTGTTCAGGCTGTTGAATAAGGCTACTGCCGCATCAAGTGGCATGACGACGCGACTAACAGGATATTTTTTTCCTTTTGGTTTGGCTGGTGGACTAAGAACACCGAGAC
>JAYWDZ010000389.1:0-7486 GCA_043779595.1 Nitrosomonadales bacterium | reverse complement strand
TCCAGTCGCCGTTTTCCATCACGCGCTGCATGAACAGGTCGGGAATCCAGTTGGCGGTATTCATGTCGTGGGTGCGGCGGCGGTCGTCGCCGGTGTTTTTGCGCAGGTCGAGGAATTCTTCAATATCCAGATGCCAGGTTTCGAGATACGCGCACACCGCGCCCTTGCGCTTGCCGCCCTGGTTCACCGCGACGGCAGTGTCGTTGACGACTTTGAGGAACGGCACGACGCCCTGCGATTTGCCGTTGGTGCCCTTGATGCGCGCGCCCATCGCGCGCACCGGGGTCCAGTCGTTGCCGAGGCCGCCCGCGTACTTTTGCAGCATCGCGTTTTCTTTGATCGCCTGATAAATGCCGTCGAGGTCGTCGGTGACGGTGGTCAGATAGCAGCTGGACAACTGACTGTGACGCGTGCCAGCGTTGAACAAGGTCGGCGTCGAGCTCATGAAATCGAAGCTCGACAGCACTTGATAAAACTCGATCGCACGTTCTTCACGGTTAATCTCGTTAATCGACAGCCCCATCGCCACGCGCATGAAAAACGCCTGCGGCAGTTCGATGCGCGCTTCTTCAATATGCAAAAAATAACGGTCGTACAAGGTTTGCAAACCCAGATAACCGAACTGGTAATCGCGCCCGGCGTCGAGCACTTTGGCGAGCCGGGGCAGATCGAACTGCGCGAGTTTCTCGTCGAGCAATTCGGCGGCGATGCCTTTTTTGATGTAGGCCGCGAAATAGTCGGCATAGCGCGCGCCCATCTGCGCCTGCGTCACCGCCTCGCCCAACACTTCGTGGCGAATCGAATTCAGCAACAGCCGCGCGGTGGCCTGCGAATACGCCGGGTCTTGCTCGATCATCGCGCGCGCGGCGAGCACCAGCGCTTTTTCGACCTCGGCCATCGGCACGCCGTCGTACAGGTCGCGCATCACCGTTTGCAGAATCGGCGCGGGTTTGACGTCCACGCCCAGCCCGTCGCAAGCGTCCGCCAGAATCGCATTCAAACGGGCGATATCCAGCGGTTTTTTGTGGCCGTCTTCCAGCACATTGATCGCGACTTCGGGCGTCACACCCGCCGCTTTTTGCGCGGCGCGCTCCTGCGTGCGTTTTTCGCGATACAGCACATACGAGCGCGCCACTTCGTGCTCGCCCGAGCGCATCAACGCCAGTTCGACCTGATCCTGAATGTCTTCGATATGGAAGGTGCCGCCCGCCGGATTGCGCCGCATCAACGCGCCCGTCACCTGCCCAGTAATCGTCTCGACCAGTTCGCGGATGCGCGCCGACGCCGCCGCCTGCCCGCCCTGCACCGCGATAAACGCCTTGGTCACAGCGATGGCGATTTTGCCCGGCGCAAAGCCCACCACCGCGCCGTTTCGGCGGATGATTTTGTAATCGGCATAGCGCTCGTCAGTCGCCGCATTCGGCGCGGGCGGGGCGAAGGGAGGATTGGTAGTAGGTGTGGACTCGGCGGCGACTGATAGCATCGGGGGGCTCCTTATGATGGCGGTGGACAACGGGGCAGTACGGGCAAGGGTTCAAGGCTTTTATGCACAGCTTATTCCGCAGGCGCGCACAACCTTATTCACAACATGTTGTGGTAGACGCGGGTGGAAAATACAAATTCTAGGCTTCTATGCTGGCATGTCAACCAGACTTTTGATATCTTTTTTGGCTGTCACAAGATGGTAAAAAAACTCAAAACAAATCAAGGTTTTTGCCTCAAGGGGGCGCAAAAATAAATCAAAACTCGGGCCGCGCGGAGAGAGGGTCGGCGCAAAAGTTGATCTTTTATTGCGCACCTGCCCGCGCGGGGCGGCTGATTTTTTGAACCTGATTTTTTAGCTATCCATCGTCTGGCTAAAACTCGACAAGGCCTGGTAAGCGTATTGGCGGCACTGTTGGTTATGATTAACTAAATCCTTTCTAAACCTGCCATGCGACATACCGCCGTGCTGTTGATTTCCTGCCCCGACCAGAAAGGCCTGGTGGCGGCGATTGCCGAATTTTTGCTGCACCACAACGCCAATATCCTGCATGCGGACCAGCACCAGGATGCCGAGTTGAAGTTGTTTTTAATGCGGGTGGAGTGGGACATGGCTGGGTTCGATCTGGACGCTACCGCATTCATGACGGCGTTTACGCCGATTGCACAGCGTTTCCAGATGACCTGGCGACTGGCGGAGTCGGCGCGCCAGCCGCGCATGGCGATTTTTGTGTCCAAATCCGATCATTGCCTGGCCGATCTACTCTACCGCTACCAGAACCGCGAATTGCACTGCGAGCTGCCGATCATTCTGAGTAACCACGAAGACACGCGCTGGCTCGCCGACGCCTATCGCATTCCGTTTCAACACGTGAATCTGCACAAGGACACGAAAGCAGAGACCGAGCGCTTGCAATTGGCGATCCTGCAAGACCTGCACATCGACTTCATCGTGCTGGCGCGCTACATGCAGGTGCTGTCGCCCGACTTTCTGTGCCATTACCCCAATCGCATCATCAATATTCACCATTCGTTTCTGCCTGCGTTTCACGGCGCGAAGCCGTATCACCGCGCGTTTGAACGAGGCGTAAAACTGATCGGCGCGACCGCGCACTACGTGACCGAAACGCTAGACGACGGGCCTATCATCGAACAGGACGTCGCGCGCATTTCGCACCGCGACCATCTCGACGACCTGATCCACAAAGGCGCTGATTTGGAGAAGGTGGTGTTATCGCATGCGGTGAAATGGCATCTGGATAACCGCGTACTGGTCTACGCCAACAAGACCGTCGTCTTTGACTAGACCTATAATTCGCGCTTTGCGAGCCCCACGATCATGACTGAAATCCTCGTCCTCTATTACAGCGTTGGCGGCAGCGTGCGCGACATGGCGCAACTCGTCGCACGCGGCGTTAATCAGGTCACAGGCTGCGCCCCGCGCATACGCACCGTGCCGCCGGTTGCGCCGCGCACCGAAGTCGCCAAACCGCCCGTGCCCCCCGAAGGCGCGCCCTATGCCGAGATACGCGACCTAGAAGAATGCGCGGGCCTAGCGCTCGGCTCGCCCACGCGCTTTGGCAATATGGCAGCGGCGATCAAATACTTTATCGACGGCACCGGTGCGCTATGGGCAAAAGGCACGCTCGTCGGCAAACCCGCCGCAGTCTTCACCTCCACCGCCAGCCTGCACGGCGGACAAGAAACCACGCTCACCAGCATGATGCTGCCGCTGCTGCATCACGGCATGCTCATCCTGGGGCTGCCTTACACGCTACCGGAATTGAATACCACTACCAGCGGCGGCACGCCCTATGGCGCCACACACGTGGCGGGCGTGAACGATGACAGGCCTTTAACAGAAGAAGAGCGCACCCTGTGTCTGGCACTTGGACGGCGACTCGCTGAAACCGCATTGAAGCTCGCCGTATGAAAACGCTTTATTTACTCGCGTCAGGTAGTTTACTGGCACTGATTTTGTTATCGATTCTGTGGGAACTATGGCTCGCGCCCCTTCATCCGGGCGGCTCATGGCTGGCTCTCAAAGTCATCCCGCTATTGCTGCCGGTGAGGGGGATTTTTAAAGGCTGGCGCTACACTTATCAATGGTCATCGATGTTGATATTGCTGTACTTCATCGAAGGCATCGTGCGCATGTTTTCAAACACGGGCCTCGTCGCCGGACTCGCCCGCATTGAAACCGGGCTGGCACTCGTGTTCTTCCTGGCTGCAATGTTTTATGCCAAGCTTAGCGCGCCTGTTCTACTAAACAAACGGGGCCTCAAACCGGTAAATCAGGCTTGACCTTGCGCCGGTACGTCATCAGACCTATTAGCCCCAAGCCTACCAAGAGCATAACGTAGGTGTCCGCTTCCGGAACCGGGGCCGAAATAGTGGCGTTAATAAAGCCAAGGTAAGGCGCGATGATAGTCCCGCCGCCCACTGAGCCAAACAGCACATTACTCCCCGGCAGGCCAGTAGTACTGCCGTTAAACGTGCCTATGCCGGCAATTTTCCATACGCCGTTATCGTAAATGAACGCCGGGCTGCCGGAATCGCCACCGGCAAGCTGCGCCTCAACATTAGCTCCCAAGGTGAGATTGGGAGGCGCGGGGTTGCCGTATACATTCGTCGAGCCGTCCGGGCCGTCGAAATCGAATACATATATTTCGGCCTGGGGACCGCCGTTATTGTCTTTCAATATTCCGTCAACCCGATTTTGACCCACACGTTTGACATTACTGTTGGCGGGAGTGACTACCCCATTGGTACCATTGCCCCCAGCGCCATATCCCGCCAACGTAAGCGTTTGTCCGCTAAGTGGCCCGCTATAAAAGCCGTAGCTGGACACATCGTTAATAGGCGTGGCCAGTTTGATGAGGGCCAAATCGTCGTGCCACACGCCGTCGGGCCCCGGTGTGGTGCCGGTATAGCCGGGGAAAACGGTAATAGACTGGGCGGCAACCACATGGCTAGACGCGCTCCCCGCATTGAGAATAAAACTTACGCTACCAGGCGCCGCCCCATTTACGACATGGGCCGCAGTCAACACATATTGGCTATCAATCAATGCCCCGGAAAACGTGCTGCCATTGACTGTTACGGCCCCAACTCCTGCCCAGGGCGAACTAGCATTGTTAGAATCAACCGCACCTCCGACCAAGGCATGAGCGGGAAGAGCAGTTAAAAGCATGATGCTGACGAATAAAATATTTTTCATAATTACCTTCTCGCAAGTTGCACTATGTCGTATAGAAACCGCAGCATAGGAGCGTTTTGGATTCGGGCACCGAAGTGCGACTGAAACTAGCTTCGTCCCGAACAGGATAGATCATAAACGATTGACCCCGTAAGACACCTTCGCATCTTACGGGGTCAAGGAACCTCAAGAGAAAATCAGACGTGACGGCGGCGGACTATGAAGCCAACCAGACCCAGGCCGACGAGCATCATGCCGTAGGTTTTAGCCTCTGGAACCGCGCTGATTTCAGCGTAGCCCTTAATCACCGCCTTGTCGCCGTTCCCTGTGAGGGTGAAGCGAGTGCGGGTCTGCATGTATTTCCACGAGCCGACGGGCCCCGCGATGGGGCCATCGTTATAGGCCCCATAAGCAAAAGAAGTGTCAGGAGGGCCGACATGTGTCTCGGCGCCGCCGACGTCGACCCCGGCGTTGGTGTAATTCCCCGCGTTGAATTTATTGGTGGTACTCAACAAAAAAAGCTGGAGTTTGTCACCATTGTTTATGGCCTGATTGTTTGTATCTGGATTGTTGTCTGTATCCTGGTTACGGTTAGGTTTTGGGGTGATGGTTATCCCATTGCCTGTAGCATCAGTAAGACTACCACTCACACTAGCGCGTACTACATTGGCTCCGCTTATGGGCGGCACTATTGGTGCCGTCACGATTTTCTGAAAAGTCTTGGCCCCCCCACTCTTGTTTTTTACGGACATCGTGTAATTGATTAAAGGGTCCAGATTGCCATACGCGTCATTGGCTGCGATCGTCACCTCAAAATTTTGTCCGGCGTCGGACCAAACCAAGGGTTGGGTTGAGTTCAAAGCCCAGTCCCCCTTGCTGTTTTGGTTGAACAAAGGGGTGGCGCTGGTCTTCAAGCTTCCCCAATCCCAGCTACTTGTCCCGCTATTCCAACTAGCTTCACGGGTACCGTCATTAGAAAGATTGACTTTCCAGCCGGAAGCACTTTGGGTTTGTGTGAATACTTCCATTTCGAGTACTGGCGAAGCGAGCGTCGAGCTTGCCTGCGCAATGGACGCCGAGACCATCGTGCTAGCTAGCGCGAGCGCCAACAGGGTTTGAACGAATTTCATTAAAAATCTCCTAAAAGTAGTAAAAAAGCATTGGCGGGTGAATAGCTGATAACGGACGTTCTGCAAGAAAGCGCTTTTATTACGCTAACGGCATGCTGGTAAGTGTCCATCCTGTCTCTTTGTATAAAGAGCGCACCAGTTGTATAAAGAGCGCACCAGTGCCTGTAGTCTTACGTATTAGTATGACAACCGCTTACATCCGGTAGGGGATTTATATGGCACGTTCGGACCATTTTATCGTGGCGAAATGGCCGAAAAGCCCAGTAGGCTCAGGCTTAACTGATACACCAAAACCCAAGAACGATAAATATGGCCTACGGGAGGAGCGTACGCGGATTACTGGAATGCACGCCCCACGCCTTTTTGCATAGCGGCAACGGATTTGAACAATGCAATGAGCAGCTCCGACAAAGAAACTAGGAGATTATCGTTTCATCCAAAACGTTTTTTAAGATAAGCCGTAAACTCATCTTTAACCTGTGGGTGCTTGAGCGCGTACTCAACAGTAGCTTCCAAATAGCCAATCTTGGATCCACAGTCGTAGCGCGTGCCTAAAAATTCGTAGGCTAAAACTTGTTGTTCTTTTATCAGCTCGTCGATGGCGTCAGTGAGTTGTAGTTCCCCCCCTGTACCCCGCTTGAGATGAGCTAGGTGATGAAAAATACGCGGGGTTAAGATGTAGCGGCCGACAACGCCCAATGTGGACGGGGCATTTTCGGGCTGGGGTTTTTCGACGATCAGATCGACTTTGTTCAGTCTATCGGCCATCGGCTGTGCCGACACAATGCCGTACGAAGACGTTTCATCTGCGGCCACATTTTGCACGCCTACGATTGACGAATGATAATAATCGTAAAGATCCACCATCTGCTTCATCACGGGTGGCGTGCCATCGATTAAATCATCGGCGAGGATAACGGCGAAGGGCTCTTCGCCGACCGCGGGATAGGCGCATTGCACAGCGTGGCCCAAGCCCAGCGCTTCCGCCTGACGGATATAAATGCAGTTGACGTTGGAGGGCAGCATGTTGCGCAGCTCTTCCAATGTCTCTTTTTTGCCGCGTTGCTCCAGCTCAATTTCCAATTCGTAAGCTTTATCAAAGTGGTCTGCGATTGCTCGCTTGCTACGCCCAATGATGAAAATCAGATCGGTAATGCCTGCCGCCACGGCTTCTTCGACCGCATATTGAATCAGCGGCTTATCCACGATAGGCAACATCTCTTTGGGGCTGGCCTTGGTCGCGGGCAAGAAACGGGTGCCTAAGCCTGCGACGGGGAAAACTGCTTTTCTGACTTTATCCATGTACTGCGTCCCTAATAATCCGTCGCTGTAGCGTCGACCGCGTAGCGACATTCGCACCGATTCTTTGCATTGTCGGCTTGGTTAAACAATCTGCATTTTAATAATTAAGCACTGTTACGTGGCAACGCTGCCTTTTCTAGCAAGGACAACAGCTCGGGCTCGTCTAAAATTTTTATCCCCAGCGTATGCGCTTTGGCAAGCTTACTGCCTGCTTCGAACCCGGCTACGACAAAGTCAGTTTTTTGCGAGACACTGCCTGTGATTTTGCCACCGTACGCCTCGATTTTCTCCTTGGCTTCATCCCGCGTCATTGTCGGCAATGTTCCCGTCAGCACGAAGGACTTGCCGCTCAGCATACCTGTAGTCTGCAGCG
>JAYWDZ010000388.1:0-3023 GCA_043779595.1 Nitrosomonadales bacterium | reverse complement strand
CGTCCCGTAATGTCTCTGTTATCTCCGCTTCATCGAATCCGCTTCGTCCTTACGCATTTCCGTCATTGTCTTTTTATTTCCAAACCGTTTTCACCGCTGTCCCGTCCGCTGTCCGCGAAGCGTTTTTCGACATTCGGCACCCCGATTTTTACCCCTCTTTAACCGTCCCGTAATGTCTCTGTTATCTCGCCTTCATCGAATCCGCTTGGTCCTTACGCATTTCCGTTATCCCCGTTTCATTCCAAGCCGTTTTCGGCGTCCGCGTACCGCCTGGACAAGCGTCACCCCGGACAGTCTTTTTTTGTCCGCCCGCTTGGTGCGCCGTTGCTGCCGCACACCGTTTCATCGTCGCAAACAAATAATAGCCCTGCAACAATCCGTCCCACGCCTCGAACCAGAATTCCTGCTTGACCGGCCCAACATACGGATCGACTTGCGCCCAGACTTCGGCAGGCGTTGCACCTTGCAAATGCTGGTGCGGCCGAATGTGGTTGTACCAAAGCCGGAACTCACCCAGCGAAACATTCAGCACCTCGAATCCCGCGACCTCCCATTGATTGAGTTTTTGCTTCAACGTCCCGAACAATCTTTCGATCCGTCCGTTCTGCCACGGGCAACCGGGATCGCTGCGCTGATGTCGAATCCCGGCCAGCGCCAGCACAACGCGAAACACCCGGCCTGTAAAACACGCTTCATTATCCGTGCGCACTGCACGCGGCTTACCGTACTTTCCTATCGCCAGAAACAGATGCCCGAGCAAAGTCCACGAAGCTTTGTCCGGCAAGGCCGCCAGCGTCAGCAGCCCCCGGCTGCCATGATCGATGAGGCCGAAGATCATGTGCAACTTGTCCTGAGCGTCCGTCTTGCTCGTCAAGTCCAGCCCCCACACCCGATTCTTCGGCAGTAGGGGTGGCACGCGATGCTTCAAGTCGCGCCGCACTACCTCGATCTCATAACGATAGCGGCGAACCGTGTACGAAACAAAGGTTCTTCCCAACGACAACGCGCATCAGCTGGCTGAAATCAGAAACGGCGGCGACGCAGGCACATTGACCGGCGCAGCGGTACACGATGCCGATGGGCGTATGACGAAGCTATGCGAGGTAAGCACAGGCGGCACCATTACCCAACCCGCAGCAGACTGCACCGCGACGGGACCAGGCGCGACCACGCTGCAACTCGCTTGGGATGCGCTGGAGCATCTGAACATCGCCACCAGAACGGGTACAGGCGCAGTGGCCGAGAGCTATCAATACGACGACAGCGGTAGACGCATCAGAAAGACCTCGGGTGCTACGACGACGAGTTATCTGTACGACGGCGACGACATTCATGCGGAGTGGAACAGCAGCGCGATCAGCGGCATGCCCAATGCGGTGTACACCCAGGGGGCAGGCATTGATGAACCACTGCTCAGACTCACCGGCACAACGAACACTCCGGCGGCGACCGAAGCGGCTTACTTGCAGGATGGGCTGGGGAGTGTGATCGGGACTGCCACCACAGCAGGCACACTGACGGCGAATCAGAGGTTCGACGCTTGGGGGAATAGGACGGCAGGCACGGGCACGACACCGACTTACGGGTACACCGGACGCGAGCCGGATGCTACGGGGCTCACTTACTTCCGGGCCCGATATCAGCATCCGGGACTCGGAAGATTCGTATCGCGTGATCCGATGGGATGGCGGATGCGGTTAGCGGCTATGCATATGTGGGGAATGATCCGACTAACATGATTGATCCGTTGGGGCTGCTATCAAGGGGTCCTGTTGTGGTTGCGAGCGGTAGCTCTTGCTACTACAGCGGCACTTGCACCATGAATGATGCATCACCGGAGGTATACGACTTAAGCAATGGCCCGGTAAATGTAGCGGCAGGAGGTAGGGCACCGGTACAACTCAGGCTTCCATTAGGTAACTATCGGCCAGAGCCCACCATTCAAAACCTTGGCTCTATGGCGCAGGTGAGGAATATTGAAGAGCAGATTCAACGATACAATCCGTCGTATCGCTATACGGAAATCAGCTCGTCTGGCTACTCGCAATCAAGCGTCAACTCGGCACAGGCGACTCTTAACGAATATCAGCAGGCATTTCAATCCAGCGCGAATGGGAGATTCCAGGAACTTCCAGCCGGTAGAGCACGTGACTCACACACAACACTTGCATTGACGAGAGCACAGGACCCAAATTCAGGAAGGACTATTGATATCCTTAGTATCAATGCATCGTCAACCCTTCAAGCTCAAGCGGCTCAGATTGCTAGGGAAAACGGGTACCAGTTTGCGCGCGGATTTGGAAGCCAACATGCCGAGGTTATTGGTGCTAACGCTGCTGCTGCGAGAGGGCTAGTAAATCCTGTGACAGTTTCTTCTCGCCCAATATGTCCAGGATGTGTATCGAACTCCTTGCAAAACGATGTGCTTATGGGGACAAACCCCCAAAGACCATTCTCTTTCCTGCCCTAGCTTGATCCAGAGAATCAGATGAGAACCCATATGACGGAAGATGAAATCGATTTGGCATCTGAGTTGGACGAACTTGCTACGATGAAAGCAAATTCACTTGGGGTTCAATTCGCGAAATTTTCTGACTTAGTTATTGATACCGCACGCCTGTTGGTGTGTGAGTTCGCATTTGAACAATATTTGTCCTTTTCCACCAAATTTCATGCAGGGAGCAGCAATGCTTTGCGGAAACTGCTTGATGCATTTTGGTTGTCTTTGACTTTGGAGAGCACATTTCAAGACTCTGACTATGTGAAAAAACGCTTGGATGAAGCTGAAATTCAAGAACAAAATTGGGATGATCCAAGTGCCGGAGATGCGGCGGCGGCTTTGTGCATCATTGAAGCCTGCCTTCGTGAGGCTAATACCTCTGAAGATCGTGTCCTGGCGTTAGAAGATGGGATAGGATTTTCTCTTAAGGGCACTTCTATAAATCCCATTAAATTTCATCCCACCGTCATCGAATCATTTTTTGATGACATTCTTGCGAGACTCGTGATTTCTACAGTGGTTT
>JAYWDZ010000387.1:0-7502 GCA_043779595.1 Nitrosomonadales bacterium | reverse complement strand
TTAGCCTTGCCAATGCCATCAATACTGCCGGACAAGTGGCAGGGTGGTCCCACACCGCTAACAACGCCGCTGCCCACGCCACCGTATGGAATGGCACCACCGCCACCGACCTCGGCACGCTGGGGGGGACTAGTAGCTATGCCAATGCCATCAATACTGCCGGACAAGTGGCAGGGTGGTCCCAGACCGCTAACAACGCCGCTGCCCACGCCACCGTATGGAATGGCACCACCGCCACCGATCTCAACAGTTTTCTGGATGCCAGCACCGTGAATGCAGGTTGGGTGCTGGCTTACGCAACCGGGATTAACGACAACGGCTGGATTGTAGGGAATGCATCCAACTCTCTATTAGGGATTCAAGGCCATGCCTTTTTGCTGTCGGTAACGGCGGTGCCGGAGGCCGAAACCTACGCCATGATGCTGGCGGGGCTGGGGCTGGTGGGTTGGACGACCTTGCGCCGCCGGCGTGGGTAATTCGGTGTCGAAATCTTTTACAGCCGCTTGAGCCGTAGGGAGCTTAATCCGTGCGGCGCGCAATACTTGCGTTGCGTCTTTGCGCTCGCGGCCCAGGCCGCGAGATGATCGATCCCGCTTGGCGCTTGGCCGCACTGGTTCCGATTCGCATTTCTCCTCGCCAATGAAAATCAGTTTGCCCTGTGCGCTATTCATGAGGAAATACGGGTTCGCAGAACGCTTGCGCTGGTTCGGTTCGCGCGCGAAATCGTCCAGCGGGACACCTCTCGCCGATTAGAAAATCACTCAGGATAGTCAGGGTACCGTCTTCAATGCTGGTGTGGGGGGGGTCGTTGCGTGGCAATCAGACGGCGCGGTACCAGCAGCGCGTTGTTTGCATCGGCCAGACCGAGAAAACGCTGTGAAGGGGTATACACCCGCATCAGCCCGGATTGCTCGGCAAGGTAGGTAATGCTGCGTCCTTGACACAGGGCTTCGGCATCGACGCCGTCTAGTGTCACGGCGGGCAGGTGTGCAACTAGGCAGTCGGCAGGCATCAGCAAGGCTCGACGCTGGCCGGTGTCGAGTGCTTCCAGTTCGGCTAGTGTGTGTGCCTGATTCAGCTTGAATCCCGCCACAGCGGCGCGTGTCAGCGCCGTCAGATAGGCGCCGCAACCCAGCACCGCGCCGATGTCCTGCGCCAGCGTGCGGATATAGGTTCCTGCGCTGCATTGCACGTCGAGTACCACGCGCGGTGGGGCGCATTCGATCATGTCCAAGGAACGGAGGGTCACTTTGCGCGGTGGCCGATCGATTTCGATGCCGGCGCGCGCGTATTCGTACAGCGGGCGGCCTTGATGCTTGAGTGCCGAATACATGGGGGGGGTTTGCTCGATTTCGCCCATAAAGCGCGGTAGCACGGCGAGGATGTCGTCGCGGCTGACGTTCACCTCGTGGGTGCTGAGCACCTCGCCTTCCGGGTCACCGGTGGTCGTAGTCGTACCCAGCCGCATCACCGCACGGTAGGTTTTATTCGCCTCCAACAAGTAATGCGAGAACTTGGTGGCCTCGCCATAACACAGCGGCAGCAGGCCGTCGGCAAAAGGGTCGAGTGTGCCGGTGTGGCCAGCCTTCTGCGCATTGAGGAGACGTTTGGCTTTTTGTAAGGCGGTATTGGAAGTTAGACCAACGGGTTTATTCAGCAGCAGTACGCCGTCAACCCGTTCACGCCCAGCCGAGCGTGAAGGCATTACATTCGTTCCCTCTCCCGCTTACGGGAGAGAGATATCTTGTGTACTAACTTCACAGAGAATTATGTTTTGTCAGGGCTGCGTACTTCAGAATCGCTCGTGTCAGCATTCGCTGCATCGGGGTTGCGTGTGCGGTCTTCTGCAACCGCACTTTCGATCAGTTGTGACAGCTGCACGCCGCGCTCGACCGAGTGATCGTACACAAAGCTAAGTTTGGGCACCTGTCGCAATTGCATGCGTTGCGATAATTGCGTACGCAAAAACCCGCTCGCGCGTTGCAAGCCTTCCAGGCAGGCATCGTGCTCGGGCTTGCCGCCAAGCGTCGTAAAAAAAACCTTGGCGTGATCCATGTCGCGCGTGACTTCCACTTCGGTGATCGTCAACATGCCGACACGGGGGTCTTTTATCTCAAGCCTGATTAATTCTGACAGCTCGCGTTGCATCTGATCAGCAACGCGGCGAGCGCGGGGGAAGTCCTTGGGCATGTGTGGGGAGCTAGGAGTTAGGGACTGTGGATAAAGCAAGGGTGGATTCAGGTTCCACTGCAGCGTTCAGCTCTTAAATGGTCGCCCCTAGTTCCTCCTCCATTACAGTGACCGTGCGTATTCAACTACCTCGAATACTTCGAGATGATCGCCTTCAATCAGGTCGTTGTAGTTCTTGATGCTGAGGCCGCACTCAAAGTTGGACTTCACTTCTTTCACGTCGTCCTTAAAACGTTTCAGCGAATCAAGCTCGCCTTGATGCATCACCACGTTGTTCCGCAGCACGCGAACGCCAGCATTGCGTTTGATCACGCCGTCCTGCACGTAGCAGCCAGCGATGGTGCCGATCTTGGAAATATGGAAGACCTGACGCACTTCGACCATGCCGATAATGCTCTCGCGTTTTTCCGGTACCAGCATGCCGGACAGCGCGGCTTTCACTTCATCGACGGCTTCGTAAATGATGTTGTAGTAACGCAGATCAACGCCGGACGACTCAGCGAGTTTGCGCGCCAGCGTATCGGCGCGCACGTTAAAGCCGATCAGTACTGCTTTGGATGCCAGCGCCAGATTTACATCGGACTCGGTAATCGCGCCGACGCCGCTGTGAATGATATTGACCTTGACTTCGTCGGTGGACAGTTTGGACAGCGCGTGCGCCAAGCCTTCGTACGAACCCTGCATGTCGGATTTGAGGATCACCGGCAATTGCTGCACTTCGTCCTGACCCATGTTCTCGAACATCGATTCGAGTTTGAGCGCCTGCTTGCGTGCCAGTGCCACATCGCGAAACTTGCCTTGGCGGAACAGCGCTATCTCGCGCGCCTTGCGCTCGTCCGGCGGCACCATCATGTCTTCACCGGCTTGCGGCACATCCGACAAACCCTGAATTTCGACCGGGATCGACGGCCCGGCTTCCAGCACCGGCTTGCCCGATTCGTCGAGCATCGCGCGCACGCGGCCGAACACCTGGCCTGCCAGCACCATATCGCCGCGGCGCAGCGTGCCGGATTGCACCAAGAGCGTCGCAACGGGGCCTTTGCCTTTGTCGAGGCGCGCTTCGATAACCAGGCCGCGTGCGGGCGAGTCGATCGAGGCCTGCAGTTCCAGCACTTCGGCCTGCAACAAAATCGCATCGAGCAATTTGTCAATGCCGGTGCCGGCTTTCGCAGAGACTTCGACAAACATCGTGTCGCCGCCCCATTCTTCTGGGGTTACGCCTTGCGCTACCAGCTCTTGGCGAATGCGCTCGGAGTTTGCTTCGGGCTTGTCCATTTTGTTCACCGCTACAACGACCGGCACATTGGCGGCTTTGGCGTGGTGAATCGCTTCAATGGTTTGCGGCATCACACCGTCGTCCGCAGCCACCACTAGCACGACGATATCGGTCGCTTTCGCGCCGCGCGCACGCATCGCAGTAAACGCTTCGTGACCCGGCGTGTCGAGGAAGGTAATCACGCCTTTTTCGGTTTCAACGTGATAGGCGCCGATGTGCTGCGTAATCCCGCCCGCCTCGCCGCTAGCCACGCGCGAACGACGAATAAAGTCGAGCAGCGAGGTTTTACCGTGGTCCACGTGGCCCATAACAGTCACCACAGGTGGCCGCGGTACGAGGGTCAATTCGACCGGCACACCTTCGTCGAGCAGGAAAGCCTCAGGCGTATCCAGCGCGGCGGGTTTGCCGTCGTGCCCCATCTCTTCCACGATGATCAGCGCCGTTTCCTGGTCGAGCACTTGATTGATGGTGACCATGCTGCCCATTTTCATCAGCACCTTGATCACCTCGGCGGCCTTTACCGACATCTTGTGTGCAAGTTCAGCAACGGTAATCGTTTCCGGCACCAGCACTTCGCGCACGACGGGTTCACTAGGCGCGTTAAAGTTGGTTTCTTCGTCGCCCGTTTTGGGTTTGTTTTTACGACCCCGCCAGCCGGTATCAGGGGCTGCACCGCCGCGTGTCTTGAGCGCACCTTTCTTGCGATTGGTGCCGTCATTCCAAGGCGTAGCAGTACTCGCACCCGCTTTTTTAGCGGGCTTTTTGTCGGCCTTTGTACCAGCAGGCTTATCGGGTTTATGTAATGTATTAGCGGTAGGCGCAACGACGGGGGGCGCCGCAGCTTTTTGCGCTTCTGCCAATTTGGCGGCTTCGCGCGCAGCTTCTGCCTGTTTCTTCAGCGCATCGCGTTCCACGCGTGTTTTGGCGTCCAGTGCCTGTCGTTCCTGCAAAGCAGTGTGACGGCGTGCTTCATCCTCACGGGATTTGACTTCTGCCTCGCCCAAAATCGAGGGTTTTTTGACACGCGTAGTTTTTTTCGGCACTGGCGCGTCGGTCGCGGGCGCTTCGACTACGGGAAGAGCAATCTCTTCTGACGGAGCGGGCGAAGCGATCACCACAGGAGTGATTTCCACCGGGACTACAGGCGCGATCTCCGGTTCAACCACGGGAGGCGGTATGGGTGTGGGTTCCACTACCGGCTCAGGGATGGGCTGGACTGGCATATCTTCGGGAGGGGGCGCTTCAGGGGTAGGGGCAGTCGCGTCGCGTTTGACGTAGGTGCGCTTCTTTCGCGTTTCCACCTGAATCGTGCGAGATTTGCCCGTGCTGTCGGTTTTGCGTATTTCCCCCGTCTGCTTGCGGGTGATAGTGATTTTGGTCTTGCCGTCCTCGCTGCCGCCCCCATGCATTTTGCGCAGGTAATCGAGCAGGTGAGCTTTGTCCCCTTCGGTCACGGTGTCGACGACATCGGATTTGGTAACGCCTGCCGCACGCAGTTGTTCCAGCAATAGTTGCGGGGGGAGTTTTAGTTCCTGGGCGAATTGTTCAACGTTCATGCAATCCTCTGGCAATCAGCCTTGGGCAAACCAGGGCGCGCGCGCGTCCATGATTAATTGTTCGGCACGCGCCACATCCATCGTAGCCATTTCCATCAATTCGTCCACAGCCAGTTCGGCCAGGTCGTCGGTAGTATGTATGCCTTTGGTGGCGAGCAAGCGGGCGGTTTCGGTGTCCATCCCCTCAAGCGATAACAAATCCCCCGCCGAGGCTTCGACTTTTTCTTCGCCGGCAATAGCGGCGGTGAGGAGTGCATTACGTGCCCGCATGCGCAGTTCATTCACCAACGCTTCGTCGAAGGATTCGATTTCGAGCATTTCGTTCAGTGGCACGTAAGCCACTTCTTCGAGCGTTGAAAAGCCTTCGTCAGCGAGAGTCTGAGCGATTTCCTCATCTACATCGAGCTTCTCGATAAAGAGTGCACGGATAACGCCGCCTTCGCTGGATTGCTTTTCTTCGGCCGCTTCGCGCGACAGAATATTGAGTTCCCAGCCGGTCAGCTCGGATGCCAGACGCACATTTTGCCCGCCACGGCCAATCGCCATCGCCAGCTGCTCTTCATCCACCACCACGTCCATGCTGTGTCGGTCTTCGTCAACAACAATCGAACTGACTTCAGCAGGCGCTAACGCATTGATCACGTACTGGGCAGGTTCTGATGACCAGTGAATAATATCAACGCGTTCGCCCGCGAGCTCATTGGTGACCGACGTCACACGCGAGCCGCGCAAACCGATACAGGTGCCGATGGGATCAATACGCGGGTCATGCGACACAACTGCGATTTTTGCGCGCAAGCCGGGATCGCGAGCGGCCGCTTTAATTTCCAGCAGGCCTTCCTCGATTTCGGGCACTTCCAGCTCGAACAGTTTCATGATGAATTCAGGTGCGTTGCGCGACAGCATTACCTGCGGACCGCGCGGGCCACGCTCGATTCGTAACAGATAAGCGCGCACGCGATCACCCACGCGTAAGTTCTCGCGCGGGATCATTTGATCGCGATGCAAAAACCCTTCGACCCGGCCGGATTCAATCACCGCGTTGCCACGATCCACCCGCTTGACTACCCCGGTGACGAGTTGCTCACCGCGCTCGAGAAAGTCGCTGATGATTTGCTCGCGTTCGGCATCGCGAATTTTTTGCAGGATTACCTGTTTCGCCGCCTGCGCACCGATGCGGCCAAATTCGATATTCTCCAATGGCGCTTCGATGTGGTCACCCAGCTCAATGTCGGTATGCGTGTCTTGAGCGTCAATCAGCAGAATTTGAAAATCTTCCGATTCAAGCTCACTTTCGGTCACGACCTGCCAGCGGCGGAAAGACTCATAGTCCCCGGTTTCACGGTCTATCGATACGCGTACGTCGGCCTCTTCCTTGAAGCGTTTTTTGGTGGCGGAGGCCAATGCCTGCTCCAGCGCGCCAAATACTACTTCGCGCCCCACGTTTTTTTCACGCGCCAGCGCATCTACCAGTAACAAGATTTCCCGGCTCATCATTCCTCCAGCTCAACTACTATTCGGCGGTTCAAACCGTAGGTTTCAAACGCGCCGATTCGACATTTCGTAAATCCACATCGACAGCCACGCCATCGATATCCAGCTTGATCATTTCCGCTTCCAGCCCGATCAGCCTACCCGACAAGCGTTTGCGTTTTTCGATGGGCACGCGCAACTTCAACGCCACTATTTCACCTGCAAACCGCACGTAATCCTGCGCCCGGGTTAGGGGCCTATCTACGCCTGGCGAAGACACCTCCAGACGGTCGTAATCGATATTCTCAACCGTAAACAATTGGGTGAGCTGATGACTCACAGTGACGCAGTCCTCAATCTGGATGCCACCCGGCTTGTCGATGTAAATCCGCATCAGCCCACGCCCCGCACGCTCCAGCAACACCAACTCGTAACCGAGGCCCGATAAGGTTTTTTCCAGCAAAGCAGGCAAATCAACCATGTATTCAATAGCCACAAAACGCGGCGGATACGCACGCCGCGTAGCACAAATAAAAAATGGGCAAGCGCCCATCGAAATTATTTTTAAAGCCGCAAAATTGTACCATTTTGCGGCTAAAAGCAGAACAACACAGTGGTGCCCGGAACCGGAATCGAACCGGTACGCCATTTCTGGCGAGGGATTTTAAGTCCCTTGTGTCTACCAATTTCACCATCCGGGCTGAGCAGGCGACTTAGAACAAATATCAAGGGTGAATGCCTAAGTCCTTGGTATTTGTTCTTGAAACTGGAGGCGGGGGTCGGGATCGAACCGGCGTAAACGGCTTTGCAGGCCGCTGCATAACCACTTTGCTACCCCGCCATAAGGCGAACAAACCTAAATAAAAAGGGAAAACCCACGATTTAGCGTAAGTTTCCCCCGAGATTCTTGGAGCGGGAAACGAGATTCGAACTCGCGACCTCAACCTTGGCAAGGTTGCGCTCTACCAGCTGAGCTATTCCCGCGTGAAAGGCTGCGCATTATGGGG
>JAYWDZ010000386.1:0-3037 GCA_043779595.1 Nitrosomonadales bacterium | reverse complement strand
GAAGTCTTGCCGTGCATCAGCTCTTTGGCACGCACAATTTTGCCGCCAAAGGCCTGACCGATACTTTGATGACCCAGGCACACGCCCAGAATCGGGATCTCCCCCGCAAATTCGCTAATCAGCGGCACCGACACGCCCGCCTCGTTCGGCGTACAGGGACCGGGCGAGACGACGATGTGGTCGGGCTTCAGCGCAGCAATCCCGGCAAGATCAATCTCGTCGTTGCGGACGACTTTCACGTCTTCGCCGAGCTCGCCGAAATACTGCACCAGGTTGTAGGTGAAGCTGTCGTAATTGTCGATCATTAGCAGCATATAGCGGCTACCCTTTTATTCTGTAAGGCTACCGTTCCAGAAAATCGGGTTTGATACCCGCTCAGATATCCGCTATTTCTATTGATACCCCGCGCCGATGGACTGGAACCGAATGCACGAAAGCCGCTATTGTCGCCTAGATCGGCCTCGATATAAACCCTCGGCCCCTTGCCGCTCAGTCACGGCGCTTGCACCAGAAACAGTAGGCCCCGCGCCATCCTTGCGCCCGGCGTTCATAGTCAGCGCCAACTATTGTCGATTGTTGGTCTGGGTCAAAAGATCCACAACATCAGGCCAATTACTTTCCTTCGCGATGTCGAGCGCAGCTAAATGATCGTCGTTCTTCAATGTGATGTTTGCGCCATGATGGATCAGTAGGTTGACAATAGCCAAGTTGCCACCTCGTACCGCCAACATCAGCGGTGTTGATCCATCTGTAGTTGCAACATTGGGATCAGCACCCGCACGTAACAAAGTATCGACGATGCTTATCTTGTCTTCCACCACCGCATTGTGTAATGCGAACCAAAGGCCGTGGCTGGAAGGTGCATTCAATGACGCCCCTGCCGAAACCAAGCGCTCAATCATTTCCTCGCCATCTAATCCTATCAGCGAATCGGAATTGGGCTTAATTCCTGCGTCGAGTAGAAGTTCGACGATCTCAGTATGCCCCCTTGCTGCGGCAGCACCAATGGCGGCCGGATCGTGTGCTACGCCGACGCTAAGAAGGTATGAAACGGCCTCTGTTGCGCCGGCCTCCGCCACCAATACCAACGTGTTTCCATTCCCGTATTCGGCGCAGTTTGCATTCAACTCGACGCCCTCTGCGAATAGTCGCTTCATTCCGTCAACGTCATTCAATGACACACAAAGCTCGAAAGACGTTTGCCGCATATCATCCATGTCGGGTATGTCAGAAGCGGTAAAGTAGGGCATGATTGCCTCGGGCACTCGCCTTCTCAGTCAGTCTCGTGGGAATTGGGACACCGCACATCAATTGTGCGCGACTGATGCGAGCATACTACCCTCGCTGCAAGTTGATGTAATTTTCACAGATGCGTAGCGACTTACCAATAACGGGAGCTAGGGATCGCAGAAGAGGCCGCTCGCCATAACAAGACGAACACTCTTCCTGTTGATGAATTTGCCAAGAGGCTGCAAGTGGCGCTGGCAGCCAACCTGAAACTGAAAACCCGCAAGCCATCATTCGCCAAGGTTGAAGGCAAGAAGGGGGTATTCAAGAGAGGATGGTATCGGGTGAAAGTTGAGCGCACCCCCACTGCCGCCGCTCAAATTGAGCCGCCACAAACCGACAAAGCATTCACTGGCAAGGCCGGTGAATATGCCGTGATGAGTGAACTTTTATTCTGGGAATTCAACGCATCAGTCACGGCCGTCGATGATGGGATAGATGTTGTCGCCAGCAAGAACAATAAATATTTTCATGTCCAGGTCAAAACAGCGGCCGAGCAAGACGGCGGTAGATTCACGTTCGCCATCAAGTACAACTCTTTCAAGGAGCATGACGCGGCAACCATGTTCTACGTTTTTGTCCTTCGGCGCGGACTGAGAAATGAGTACATCATCATCCCAAGTAGCTACCTGCGAACCCTGATTGCTGGTGGTCGCATTTCCGCCAACCCTATTCTGTCAGTCACCATCACGGCAGATGCAAACGGGCGGAAGTATGTTCTCAATGGGAGTACGGATGTTAGCCCGTACTTTGGCAATTTCGGCGGCATCATTGCGTAGTGGGTCACAGGTGCACGCCTGCCAGTCATGGTCGATATGTTTCAAGCCCTCGGCATAAAGAGCCAAACTCAGCAAGAGGCGATTTATTTGCTGTCATGCTCCGCACGCAACTTCATGCGGTCGGATTTGTTCCGAGAAAGACTAATCAAGGC
Organism: Nitrosomonadales bacterium; assembly: GCA_043779595.1. Lineage (GTDB taxonomy): Bacteria > Pseudomonadota > Gammaproteobacteria > Burkholderiales > Thiobacillaceae > Thiobacillus. The sequence goes on along the minus strand of JAYWDZ010000386.1, from coordinate 819 downwards.
TCTCGCTCGCGAAGGCAGTTCGGCAGTATTCCTTTCCAGAATCAATGCAGAGATTGAGACTCTTGTCGGTCATCAGTTATTGGTTCGGCGTGTTAAACGAGGTGAACACGAAATTGGCCTGAACAAAATAATTTGGAGAGTAGCACCAGAAACTATCAGCTCAATTCGTGAGGCGACAACATTCGTCAGGCTCGGAAATTTGTTCCCCCCGGACAACTTCGGTGATGTTACGGAGCAAGTGAAAATTCAGTTACGGAAAATGAGGGCATCGTATAGGCGGGTCAGCGATGCTGCTTTCGAAATTTTGGTATCAAGATTCTCAACCTATCACTTTTGATTAGAACTTGCCGTCCCGCCAGCGCCGACTTTCTGATTTTGCCAAACAGATTCAGCCATCCCGGCCCAGGTCATTAAGCGGATCAAGGCCCAACTTATCCAGCCGCCGATTCATCAGCCCAAGCCGTTCGGCCATGCTCGCCCATGACGCATTGGCGAAAGCATCATGCTCGGCTTTCAGCCGTTCAAAGGTGCGCCAGTGCATTCCCTTGGGCTTGTCGCCTTCCGGGTTCGCTATCCCAGCTCCCCATCCAAGCCGCCGCCGGATGTTGTCCGCCCGCCGCATCGCTCGATCATCATCCGTTTCCCGCTGGCACTCATAGGCCAGTTTGTGACAGTGCCGACAGGCGAAGATTGAACCGCCGAAGAGTATTGCCATGCGCCGCCCGCATCCTTGCGCCGGACATCGAAACCACGCCCGCCGAACCCGCGTCACGATGGCAGCACCGCGCGACACGTGCCATGCACTTTGGTTTGTATGCG
>JAYWDZ010000385.1:0-3047 GCA_043779595.1 Nitrosomonadales bacterium | reverse complement strand
ATATGATTCTTAAAGTGGTCGGGGAAAACCATAATGGTGTCGTAGGCGAACGATCCGCAGATCAAGGTGGTCATGGTAAGCAATCCTGTCAAGACGTTGTTTTTAGAAATCGGATAATGCGGGTTGTGTGGGACAACTACCGCCTTGGCAAGTTATGTTTTTTTCCGCCGGGCTGCAAGTCCTTTTCGTCATGCTGCGTAAAACACCGCGCCTTAATAGTAAACCCGACTGAAATCGCCTAGAATCTTCTGCCTTGAGTCCAGTTCGGCGGTTGTGGCGCCCTTTTACGTGCTCAAGTACTTCCCTGAATGCATAGAAAATCCGACGTCTATTTCGTCCACACTAGCCCTCTCCGGTGCAGATCAGCGTGACTGGAGTTGGGACCTTGAACGGTGAGGCTGATCGTCACTAGAAATATCTATGGGCTCCCCATTAAAGTCTTTCCCAAGACTCGCACAACCTATTATCATTATCTTGTCATGAAACAAGACATACTGATACGAACAAAAAAACGCAAGGCGGCGACGCTAGTGCAAGAAAACCGCTTGGAGGAGGCACAGGCGCTGTGCGAACAGGTTCTGCGCACCAACCGGGCCGATGTGGAGACGCTAAGCCTCCTGGGGACCATTTACCGCACGCTCGGGCGCTTGGACGAGGCGGAAAACTACGGCCGCATGGCGCTGCAACATGGATCAAACCGTGGCGAGGCCCACTATGCGCTGGGGGTCACGCTTCAGCGCCAGGGCAAGATGCACCCTGCCCTAGAATGCTTTAAGTCCGCAACCCGTCTGAAGCCGGAAATGATGGACGCACATTTTCAACTTGGCAACACGCTGCGCGAACTTAACCTGCTGGACCAGGCGATCGGCAGTTTTCGCATAGTGCTTTCCGCAGATCCAAAACATGTCCCAGCCCTGTGTAATCTGGGCGGCACGCTGGCCGCGCTTCACCGCTATGACGAAGCCATCGCCTTACTCAACAAGGCCCACATGCTGATGCCGCAGGCGATCCCGGTATTGTGTAATATGGCGCGGGTCCTGCAGAGCCTGGGCAGGCCGGAAGAGGCGGAATCGCGTTGTCGCGAGGCCTTGCGACTTAATCCGCAGGCGGTGGATGCCATGTCGGTTCTGGTCGAATTGCTAGAAAGGAGCCACCGTCTGGCGGAGGCGCGCGAGCTTATCCAGCGCGGGCTGAGTATCGTACCGGGCCATTTCTTGCTGCGTTATGCGGCGGCGACGCTGGCGCGAAGCGAGGGTCGTTATCAGGATGCCATTGCCCTCGCTGAAGGCCTGCTGGGCGATAGTCCGAGCGCCGATTCTCAATTTGGGCTTCATTATTTGCTTGGCCAATTGTACGACCGTCTCGACGATACCGGGCGTGCTTATACGCACTTTACCGAAGCCAATCGTGCCGTTGCCGCCGCCTATACGGCCAACGAACGTCACAGCTATCTGCGGAAAATCGAACAGCGGCGTAAACAGTTTCAGGCCCGCCAAGCTGTGGAAATCAAGGTGGACGATGATCAGGATAGTCCCGCCTTTCTTGTCGGCTTTCCGCGTTCCGGCACAACCCTGCTGGAACAGATTTTGGATAGCCATCCCCGAATCCAGGCCATGGACGAACGGCCCACGGTAGCCGTCATGGCAGAGGCCTATGATCTCATGGTCAGCCGTCGCCCTGACGCCGCTAATGCGCTGACTCCCGATGAAATCCGAGAATTACGCCAGGCCTATTTCAGTGAAGCCAGCAAACACGTGGCTCTTAAACCCGGGCAACTCCTGGTCGACAAACTGCCATTAAACCTGATCCAGACCTATTTCATCTGGCGTATTTTCCCGCGCGCCAAGTTCATTCTGGCAATCCGCCACCCGTGTGATGTCGTCCTGAGCTGCTTCATGCAGAACTTTACCCTGAACCAGGCGATGACCACGTTTACCTCGCTGACAGACTCTGCGGCGGCCTATGCGGGGGCCATGAGCCTGTGGCAAGAGTACGCTACGCAACTTCCCCTCAAGTATCACAGAATACGCTATGAGGACGTTGTCGACAGTGTGGAACAGGAGGCACGCCAACTTCTGGCATTCCTTGATATCGAATGGAACGACGCGGTACTCGCCCACGTCGACCATGCGCGACAGCGCGGGGCCATTAGTACGCCCAGCTATCATCAAGTGACGCAACCCATTTACCGGCATGCCGCCTACCGCTGGCAGCGTTACGCACGGGAACTGGAACCCATCATGCAAACCCTGCAGCCGTTCATTACAGATTTCGGCTATGGGGATACGAGGCAGATTCGCAAGTAAAGCTCGGCATTAGATAGGGAATGCCGCACATGAATTCATGCGTCTCCCTGTACATTAGCGGCGTTATGACAGCTTGCTAATGCCTCTCCTCGTTACGCTCTTGCGATATCCGGCGCCAAACAAAGCCATCAAACCAGAACCGAATAACCAGACAGCTGCGGGTACCGGCACTGCGGTATGCGCCACACCTTCAATGAGCCAGTTCGCTGTCACGCCGACATAAGCGCCGGAAGGGTCATCCACTGAATCAATGGTATGTGCCCACTGGAAAGAAACGAGATAATCGCTGGAATTGGCTATGGGGACCACCCAGTTTATTTGTAAGGTCGCGGGATCAAGTGCTAAGTTGAAATTCGTCGCCGTCCCACCGCCCCAGTATGTGCCGCCGAAGTCCAGCGTGGATATCGTCAACGCGCCGGCCGTGATATCGGCATTTAATCCCTTCCCAAAAGTGTAAGGAACGAAAGGCGCATTTGCGAATGAAAAACCGCTGGTAAAACTACCCGAGGGATTGGCAGATCCCTGCCCTACCATAGTTCCGCTACCTACATCTCCGGTCCAGCCGGAGGAACCAAAATACTTTGGAGCAGTAAGCGCGCCGAAGCGGAACAGCCCAGACTTGTTATCCAACACAGCGCTGTATGCGCCCGACACGGTACTACCTACATCCTTAACCGTGATACCCGTCACGGTAGCGGCATTTGCTGAAGGAGCTACACCGAAAACAAGTCCGGACACCAT
>JAYWDZ010000384.1:0-19431 GCA_043779595.1 Nitrosomonadales bacterium | reverse complement strand
GTGAATCGCGGCAGTGCGACCGCCGCCAGGATGCCCAGAATTACGATCACCACGATCAACTCGATCATGGTAAAACCCGCCATGCGGTCACGCATATTGACTGTAGGTTTGTTCATTATTTCTCTCCAAAATAAGGGGAAGTTCAGCGCAATGACTGCACATGGAGAGCATATCGGTGATAACAGCAAAGTCTTTAGATGCTTTTAAGGAATAGGCACGAAAAATGCCTACTCTGCTTTTTTACAAAGCTTGATTAATGTCCAAACGTTTTCGCACCCATATCCCAGATCGGCAGAAACACACCCAGCGCCAGCACCAGCACAATCGCGCCTAGCGCGGTAATCAGCAGAGGCTCGATCTGTTGCGACAGTGTGGAGATTTCGTATTCCACTTCCTGTTCATACATCTCGGCGATTTCTTGTAGCAAGGTGTCGAGTTCGCCCGTTTCTTCGCCCACGGCCAGCATCTGCAATACCACAGGCGTAAAAATACCGGCAAGGGTAGCGGTGCGAAGTAGCGATTCACCGCGCTCGACGCCTGCGCGCATATTGCTGATTTTTTCAGCGAAGTAGTTGTTGTCGGCAACCGCAGCTACCACTGTCAGCACTTGCAAAATGGGCACACCTGAACGCGAGGCCAGCGCGAAACTGCGGGCAAAGCGGGCCATTGCCGATTTACGCTGGATTTTGCCGACTATAGGCAAGCGCAGTTTGAAACGATCCCAAATGTACCGGCCTTTAATGCTGTGCGTCCAACTGCGAAATCCGAGCAAAGCGACGCCGATGCCGCCGATGATCCAATGGATGTAAGCCTTGGTGAAGGTGGAGGTGGCGATCAGGATGCGCGTCATCAAAGGCAGCTCGGCGTGCATGCCGGCATACACTTTTGAAAACGCGGGTATCACGAAGAGATTGATCACGCCGACTGCCACCACCAGCGCAATCACCACAAACAGCGGATAACGCACCGCACCCTTGATCTGCTCGCGGGCACGACGTTCAAAATCCAGATGCACCGCCAGTCTGTCCAGCACGGTGTCGAGTCTGCCGGTCATCTCGCCGACGCGCGTCATGGCCAGATAAAAACTGTCGAAGACTTTGGGATGGCGGGCAAGACACAACGACAACTCCCGTCCCTGCCCCAGGCCGTCATTAATATCGACCAGAATTTTTGCAAACGCGGGATTGACGCTCGCTTCACGCAGGCTGGTCAGTGCACGCAGGATCGGCACACCGGCCTTGAGCATGGTGTGCAGCTGGCGCGAGAATAATTGCAAATCGATCAGGCTGATGGCTTTGGATCGGGTTTTACCGAGGATTTCTCCGAGGTTGAATTCCACCGGATCCGGTAGCGCCTGGATATCGATCGGGATCAGTCCAGCCGCCAGTAAACGATCCGCAACCTCGGTGGAGGTCGCGCCATCAAAACGGCCTTTTTGCAAATCTCCCCGATTATTCCGCGCCTTGTACAGGAACAGCGCCATCAGTCTTCAACCTGATTGCTGACCATCACGGCTTCGGCAAGCGAGGTCTTGCCTTCGCGCGCCAGCGCCAAGGCATGATAGGCCAGCGTCTTGCCGACCATCGACTTGCGTGCTGCTGCCAAAAATTCAGCGGGCTCGGCCTGATTCGCGGCATGCGCCAAGGACTGGCTCATTTCCAGCATTTCATACACGGCGCTGCGTCCACGGTAACCCGTATGGTTGCACTGCTGGCATCCTGTACCTTGGGCAAAATTGTCTTCCTGCGTGACACCCAGGCTTTCGAGCCAGCCAATTTCACCGGGGGTAGGCTGGTGCGGGCGCGAGCAATGTTCGCACACTACCCGGACCAGACGTTGCGCGACCACCGCCTGCAACGCGGTGGCCACCATGAAACGCGGCGCGCCCATGTCAAGCAGACGCACAGGCGTGCTAGCCGCGTCGTTGGTGTGCAGTGTCGAAAACACCATGTGCCCCGTCAATGCCGCGCGTAAGCCGATTTGTGCGGTTTCGGCGTCACGCATTTCGCCCACTAGCACCACGTCCGGATCCTGCCGCAACACTGAGCGCAATACGCGTGAAAACGTCAGCTCGATTTTTTCGTTAATCTGCACCTGCATCACGCCTGGCAGGCGGTATTCAATAGGGTCTTCGGCGGTGATGATTTTGCGTTCGACACTGTTCAGCGCTGCTAGCGAGGCATACAGCGTGGTGGTTTTGCCGCTGCCCGTGGGGCCCGTGACCAACACTAATCCGTTGGGGCGTTCGATAATCGCGCGGTAGCGTTGCAGCATGTAGGGCGGCATGCCAATGCGCGAAAGATCCAGCAAACCTGTATCGGTCGCCAGCAAGCGCATCACAATGGATTCGCCATGCTGGGTGGGAAGCGTGGACAAACGCACATCCAACGGTCGGCCTTTGAGAATAATCTGGAAGCGTCCGTCCTGCGGCAGACGCTTCTCGGAAATGTCCAGCCCGGACATGATTTTCAGACGCATCGACATCGCCGAAGCCACACTGCTATCCGCCTCGGTTTGATGATGCAGCACGCCATCGATACGAAAACGGATCACCAGCTTTTTTTCCTGCGGCTCGATGTGGATATCTGACGCACGCACTTGCAGCGCATCCTCAAACACCGTCTGGATCAGCCGCACCACTGGCGCATCGGGTGTGCCGACTTCCGCACTCAGCGCATCCAGCAGCGTATCGCCGTCTTTGAGGGAGTCTTCCAGCTCTTTGGTAAACCCGCTGATTTCGTCCGTGCGGCGATAGTAGCGGTCATAGGCGGTTAACAAATCGCTTTCTGTGACGACCGCAATGTGAATTTCCTGCTGGGTAATCCTGACCAGTTCGTCATACGCGAACAAATCGCCGGGGTCGGCCATGCCCACGACCAAACCTCGCTCCTGCAGACGAGTCGTGATTTTAAGCGGGATCACGCGCAGTCGCCGGGCAGGTCCTTCGGGCAATATTTTCAGCGCTTCAACATCCACCACCGATTGCTTCAAATCGACAAAGGGCAGTCCCAGTTGATGCGCCAGCCCATTCGCCAGCGCTTCTTCGGTCACGACCCCGGAGTTGATCAGTACTCGGCCCAAGCGCCGACCGGTTCGCTTTTGTTCCGCCAGCGCTTCATCCAATACAGTGGCGGAAATCAGCCCTTCGCGGACCAGCAAATCTCCCAGACGAATTTTTTCGGGACGAGCCATTATTGGTTAGCGGGTTATCTGGGGTTAGGTGGCGCGTCTTTTGGAGACTGCGAATCGATGACCTCGCCAGCTTTACTGCCCGGCCGCACCTTTCCCTGGTAAATAAACGCCGCGCCATAACGTCGCCCGTTTGCACCCTCGGCAATCAATTCATTGCCACTCCAGGTCCAGACATGACCTTCCTGGCTATCAATTATTAATACGCGGCCACTGCCACGCCCAGGGCCGTCTCCAGTAAGCGCAATGGCCTGATAACGGCCTACTTCAGCGGCGAACCCTGAACCCGTCAAAACGGTTCCGCATAACAGAGCCCAATACCACAGTAGCATTTTCATTACAGGCCCTTCGCTCATGAACTAAAAAGTTTACTTACATCCGCAGCGTTCAAGCGATAGTCGCGATTGCATATATCGTCGTGAACATGAATTTCGCCGATCTCCTGCAAAATCGATTCGCATTCCGCGCGACCAATGGATCGCAGCATCGCGCTAATTTTTACCCAGTCTTCGGGGCAATGCCATACGACCGGCCGCGGGTCGTATACACGCACATCTTCTTCCGGAAACAATCGCGCCAGCAGTTCAATCGAGCTGAGCTGCAATATTTCTCCTGACTTTAACGTATCCGCGAGGATCTGCACCCGGTTCCAGCCGTCCTCATCGCGCGTTTGCGCCCCGGGTAGCGCCTGCAAAAATAGCCCCGCCGCGGTTTGCGCATTGGCCGCCAACCATACTCGCGCAGCTTGCTGTTCGGACTGCGCCAAATAATGCTCAAACACCGCCGCTAAATTCTCACCTTGCAACGGCACCTGACTTTGATACGGCTGACGCATATCGGGCGCATCCAGCGTGATGGTTAAATAACCTTCGCCCAGCAACACGTTCAGCGCGCCTGATTCCAGCGCGGTGGCTTCATGCGCCATGCCGCGCAATTGCAATTGCTCGTTGCAAATCATCACCAGCCTGTTAACGGCGCCTTCGCCGCGTAACTGAAAGGTAAGTCGTCCAGCCTGTTTTAGATTCGATGCCAGCATCGCGGTCACCGCAGCCATCTCCCCCAGCAGCGAGACCGTGGCGGGTGCGTAATTCCGTCCGGCAAGCATGTCGCGCCAGGTTTGATCAAGCTGTACCCATACGCCGCGGATGTCGAGTTGTTCGAACAGAAAGCTGCGGACACGGCCTGGCATGGGGCTAGATTCGCTCATTTAGTTAAGCTGCACACGCTCACCCCATGGCACGCTACCCTTGCCCTTTACCAGCCAGATCACCGGATAATCCGGCGCAAGTTGGGGGAAATCGCCTTCCGCATCAGTGAAATACACCAGCAAGTTAGGGCCGCGATTTTCTTTTTCCACCCAGTCGAATACGGGTCGAAAGTCTGTGCCACCGCCCCCTTCGACGTCTTGAGGCAATTCCATCGCATCCCAAGGCTCGTATTCCCAAGGGCTGTTATCCGCAATTTTGTAATCGCAGGCGAGCAACGTGACGCGCGCACGTACCTGGCCTTTGAGCGCATCCAGCTCGCTGACAAACTCGCGCAACTCGTCGTCACTGATCGAGCCGCTGGTATCAATGGCTGCAATGACTTCCAGCCCTTCGCTTGATAGACGCGGCAAAATTGCTTCGCCCTCGCGCCGCGACGGCCGTCTCCATGAATAATCGTCACGTTGGTTGATTGCAAAGAAGCGCGCCAATAATGCACGCCACGGCAGACTCGGCGCCAGCAGTCCATCGACCCAACGCAGCATCGATTGCGATAACTTGCCTGCTTGGCGCGCGGCTTGCGCAGCGGCGGCGAGGCGGTTCTTCCATTGCTCGCCTAATTCTTCGCGCTCTGCCGCAGACAGCTCATGGGGTTTATTCGCGGTCTGGTTACCACTACCGTCTTGATCCTCGAGCTGGCTCTGGCCTTCTTTGCCCTGGGCCCGGCCCTGCTGCTCATCCTGTTGTTCCGTTGGATCACTGCTACTGCCTTGATCCTGATTGTCGTCGAACAGGTGCTCGTCAAAAGATTCTTCCGGTGTGTCTTCCGGAATCAGCGGGTAGATTTCTTCCGCCGACAAAGTTTCATAATCCTGATTGGCGAGGATGCCGTGCAAAGGCGGTTTCAGACCTTCTTCAATCAGCATTAAATTCACTGCGTGATCGCACGCCACATCCCAGCGTCTTTTTATTCGATGATTTCGGCGATGCGGATGTCCCATCGCGCAATGCATCGCTTCGTGCGCGAGAATGAACTGGGTCTGTGCCAGTGACAAATTGGCGACAAAATCCGGATTGAAATAAAACGCCTGCGCGTCGGTAGCGGTGGTTTTGCACCAGTCGCCCGCTTCTTTTAACGGCAGGTGCATCACGAGCGACCCCAGAAAAGGCCGCTCCATGATCAGCCGCGTGCGCGCTGCGGCAAGCTTGGTCATGATTGCGGGCAACGCTTGCGTCGCTTGCGGGATTTTAGTGCTCATACAGGACCAGGTCGGTAATGCTGTTCGCCCACTCAGCAAACGCGGGCACCGCAAACAGCGGGCGCCCCACCGCGCGATGCAGATCGCTCACTAGCATTACGCCCATTTCGCGCTGCGGAAAGCGTTGCGCATAGCGCAGGATATTGCTGTAAACCGGCGCGGCGTCGCCCTTCGCACTCGCCTGCAAAGCTTTGCGCACCAGTGCGGCCGCCACGCCGTATTGCAGGTCGATGCCTTCGGGTACATGAGTCACTTCACCATTGATGATGGCATCCAGATCGGGCATCTGTTTCATGTTGTCGACAAAGGTCTTCAATTCCAGTCCGGCGGACTGTCCCACGCAAGCCTGCAATGCATCGGACAGCAAATCAGTCTGATCGAATTTTTGCAACGCGCGATGCGCGTATTCCCACGAGCGCGGGCTGGGGAACGCAATGGGGTTGTGTGCCGGATTAAAGCTGAACAATAAATCCGGGCGAAAGCGTAAAAACGCAACCACACGCGCGTCGATATCTTCGCCGTTGGCCCAATCGACCCAGTCGTCCAGATTCACTTCGACTTCGTAATGCGTGAAGCGGTTGGCAAGCGGTGCGGGCATTGCGTAGGTCACGCCGCGGTCACCCTGTCGATTGCCGGCTGCAAAAATCACCCAGCCGTCCGGCACTCGATATTCGCCTAAGCGACGATCAAGAATGAGCTGATACGCGGCGGCAGATACTGAGGGCGGCGCCGAGGTAATTTCATCCAGAAACAAAATCCCGGCGGGGCCATGGCGTTTGGCGTCTGGCAAGATGGCAGGAATTGACCATTGCACCAGCTCATCGCAACGAAACGGAATGCCACGCAAATCAGTGGGCTCCATTTGCGACAGCCGAATGTCAATGAGAGGCACACAATGTCGTGCTGCAATTTTCGCGACAATCTGCGACTTGCCCACCCCCGGAGGGCCCCATAGCATGACGGGCGTGTGGTGGCCGTCGACCACGCTTTCAAATTCGCGGTCGAGGATGTTTTCGATATGACTTGGACGCATCGTAAAGTTCTAACAGCTGGAAATGGGATGAATGATAATCTGTTGATGGATACGATTCCACACGCCTTTCATAAACCCCCTGCAGGATGTGTCTTCTTTTGGGGTATTTGTGTAGAACCCCTTTCCCTCTATAAACCATGACTACAATTCTTGGCGGCCTGTCCGCTTCTCAGTTTTTGTGCGACTACTGGCACAAACGCCCGCTGCTAATCAAAAACGCGATACCGGGTTTTGCCGGTTTACTCAGCCCCACCGAAATGCAAACCTTGGCTGGGCGCGAAGATGTCGAATCGCGGCTGATCCAGGGCAGCGGTCTCGATTGGCAACTCGATCACGGCCCTTTTCGCAAGGCCGACTTCAAGCGTTTACCCAAAACAGATTGGACGCTGTTGGTGCAGTCGCTCGACCATCTGATGCCTGAAGCATCAGCCCTACTCGCCCGCTTCAACTTCATTCCGCATGCACGGCTGGATGACCTAATGGTGAGTTATGCCTCGCCGGGCGGCAGTGTCGGGCCGCACTTTGATTCGTACGACGTGTTCCTGTTGCAAGGCTCAGGGCGCCGCCGCTGGCAAATCAGTGCGCAAACCGATCTCAGCTTGATCGATGACGTGCCGCTCAAAATACTGCGTCGCTTCAAGACCGAAGAAGAGTGGCTACTAGGCCCGGGCGATATGCTCTACCTGCCGCCCCACTACGCGCATCATGGCGTGGCTGAAGACGCCTGCGTGACCTATTCCATTGGTTTTCGTGCGCCGTCAGCGCAAGAATTAGCCCACGCATTTCTGGTCCATTTGCAAGATACGCTGCACATCGAAGGCCAATATGCCGATGCCGATTTGCGCCTGCAAACCCACCCGGCTGAAATTAGCCACGACATGCTCCAGCAGATAGAAGCGATGATTGCCCACATTCAATGGGGGCCGACCGAGATTGCGCAATTTGCCGGGCGGTATCTGTCCGACCCCAAACCTAATGTGTTTTTTGAGGCACCCGAGCGCACCCTCAGCCTGGCAGCGTTTAGCAAGCTGGCTGCCCAACACGGCGTGGCACTTGACCTTAAAACGCGCATGCTTTTTACCGGATCCGAATTCTTTATCAACGGCGAAGCCCTTCGCCCAGAGGCCGACGAAATCGAGGCGCTAAAAACGCTGGCTGATCGCCGTCGACTTGCATCACCCCTGCCTAAGCCCGTACTTTCACGTTTACATGCCTGGTATGAAGCGGGATGGATCGGGATTGATGAGCACCTCCATGAGTAAGTCAGATTTCCAAACCATTGTGGAGTATCAGGCCGCGCTGGATCAGATCATCGTCGCTGCCCAGCACAGTATTCGCATCCATGATCGCGATCTGGACGCGAGTGGGTTTAATTCAATGGTTGCGTATGAAAAGCTGCAACGTTTTTGTCTGGCGGGCGGCCCACGCCGAATAGAAATTTTGCTGGACGATACTGCTTACGTGCAGAACCGGTGCCCGCGGTTGATGACGTTACTGCGCGATTTTTCGCACGTGATCGAAATCCGTCAAACCGCAGCCGATGGCGAGCAGCCCGACTACGGATTTGCGCTGGGGGACCGCAACATGGTTTTAAAACGTGCTGATAAAAGCGCCCTGCAGGGTCAGCTCGATGCGGACGACGCGGCCAGTGCAGCCGTGTTACATCAGCAATTCGATTACTTATGGCAACGCGCTGCTGGTAGTGTATCGGCTACGACGCTGGGCTTGGGCTAGGCGACACCGGCGTGGACAGCCACGCAAGTTCCACCTCACTGAACCCGCCCTGTCGACGTCCCTCGATATTGATTGGCAGGCGGGGGGGCGGCACCTCGTATTCAGCCAGCAACTGGCGGAATTTTGCAGCCGGCTCCAGTCCGCGTTGCGCACACAAATACGCAAACCAGTGGCTGCCTACGGCAACATGCCCTACCTCGTCGCGTTCGATAATCGTCAATATTTCCACTGCGCGCAGATCGCCTATTTGCTGCAATTTACGCGTAATGGCGGGCGTGGCATCCAAGCCGCGCGCCTCCAGTACGCGTGGCACCAAGGCCATGCGCACCAGGGGATCGTGGGTAGTTTTTAGCGCCATTTCCCATAGCCCTTCATGCGCGGCAAAGTCGCCGTAGCAGTAGCCCAGGCTCATCAGATGCTGGTTCAATAAGCCAAAATGCGTAGCCTCCTCGGCGGCCACGCGTAACCAATCGGCGTAATACGCACGGGGCATGTCCGCAAAGCGATGCGCCGCATCCAGTGCGAGGTTGATGGCGTTGAATTCAATGTGCGTGATCGCGTGGATCATCGCAGCGCGGCCTTCGCGTGTGCCGAGACGACGCCGTGGCACTTGCAGCGGCGAAACCAGTTCCGGCTGTGGCGGGCGGCCGGGCACGCTGATGCCCACGCGCGCACTCTGCTCGCACGTTGCCACATGCTCCTGCTGCCAGGCAGCCCACAACGCATGCGTCAAGGCCACTTTATTATCCGGATCGCTTGCCAGCAAGCATTGCGCTAGTTGCACAGGTAAACAGGGTTGGGTCGCTGCATTCATAAACGGATATTACGCCACGCAATTCTGTCGCAGAATTGTTGCCGCTGGGCTCGCGGGGTAAAATCCGGCTCGACATTGCATATAGAGACTCGCATGGCCCGCCCCCCTTCTCTGGATAGACTCAACGCGCCTCTCACCGACGAGGAAATGGCGACCTTTGCCGGGTTGCTCGAAGACGTCAGCGAGCGCACCGAGCAGGGCTTGTCACTGGAGCATGTAGACGGTTTTATTACCGCGTTAATTTGTGGTCCCCGCCTGATTACGCCCGACGAATATTTTCCGGTGCTGTTCGGAGAAGCAGGGCTGGCTATTTTTAAAGATGCGGGCGAAGTTGAACAATTCATGTCCCTTTTCAATCGTCGTTGGAACCAGGTCGCACGCGCACTCAATTCGCCCATCGAAAGTCTGGCAGACCCTGCTGCGCTGGAGCCCTTGATTATGGATTGGGACGGCTTATTGAATGAGTTGCCCCCCGACGAACGCGCCAGCCTCGAGGCTGAAGGTTTCCCTGAGTTTGCGAGTGTATGGGCGGCCGGATTTTTGCAGGTTTTGGACGTGTGGGAAGCCGACTGGGAACTGCCCATTGATAGCAAGGATGAAGCCTTTGTCGACGAAATGCTCGATTCGTTTTTCGTGCTCATCACGCCGCCCGAAGACCTCACGCCAGAAGAGCGCAATACCCGGCGCGAAGACCACGTAGCGATGGCAATCTGGAGTGCGTATGAGCTTCACGATTTCTGGCGCGATCGCGGCTGCGCCAGGAGCCGCACCCCCATGCGTAAAGAGGCCGAACCCGGCCAAAATGTGCTTTGCCCTTGCGGTAGCGGCAAAAATTTCAAGCAGTGCTGCGGCGCTGCGGAAAAACTCCATTAACCCCTTGAGAATTTGAGATGAAAACCTGCTATTTGCCCTTCGCGCTTTTGACTGTCATAACCATGAGTGCGTGTACCTCCAGCGATATTGCCGTTCCCACGTCAACCAAACAAGCCGCCCCCACATCGGCCCCCGCCAGCATGGGCACTGCTGCGCGCACGACGCCTACCGGACTGATTATCGAAACCCTGGCGACTGGCAGCGGACCCGTGGCGACCGCGGGCAATACCGTAAGCGTGCATTACACCGGCTGGCTCACCAATGGCACTAAATTTGACTCTAGCCGTGATCGTAATGAGCCTTTTAAGTTTCGACTGGGCGCGGGGCAAGTAATCCCAGGCTGGGACGAAGGCGTAGCAGGAATGCAGCCTGGAGGCAAGCGCCGCCTGACGGTGCCAGCGCAATTGGCGTACGGCTCCCGGGGCGCAGGCGGGGTGATCCCGCCGAATGCGGTGCTGATCTTTGAAGTGGAATTACTCAGCATTCAGTAAAGAATCTCCCGCCGTACATAACTTAGTCTGATCAACTTTTCACATGCGACTCGTTCTTTTCGACCTTGACAACACCCTCATCGCTGGCGACTCCGACTACGAATGGGGCCAATTTCTAATTGAGCGTGGCATAGTGGATCGCGCGCATCACGAATCACGTAACCACGCTTTTTATGAAGATTACAAGGCGGGGCGGCTGGATATATATGCCTTCCTGAATTTCAGCCTGCGTCCGCTGGCCACCCATACCCGCGCGCAACTCGATGCCTGGCACGCCGAATACATGAGTAGCCGTATTGTGCCGATGATGACTGCGCCAGCACGTGCATTGGTAAATAAGCATTTGCAGGAAGCCGATTTGGTCGCGATCATCACCGCGACCAATAGTTTTGTCGCGGCGCCGATCGCCAAAGCTTTTGGTGTACAGCATTTGATTGCCACCGAGCCGGAACAAATTAACGGCCACTTCACTGGCGAAGTGTCAGGTACGCCGTGTTTTCGCGAAGGCAAGATTACGCGACTGGAACAATTTCTGGAACATCACGGTACGCGCCTCGATTGCGTGACCAGTAGTCGTTTTTACAGTGATTCATTGAATGACCTACCTTTGCTTGAAAAAGTCCAACATCCCATCGCGGTAGATCCTGATGCCACTTTGCACGCTCACGCATTGGCACATGGGTGGCCAGTCATTTCCTTACGTGAAGACGCTACGTTGGCTGATTGACCCCTACCAAAAAATAGTGGAATAAATCTACTGCTGGTTGCGTCTTGTCGTACGGGCTCAGATTTGGGCTCGACAACGTACGGAGGAGATAAACCCAATGCAGCAACCACATCTAAGGAAAGGGCTGGCTACATCATCCAGCACCCACACAACAGGAATTAAAAAATTATGTGCAGCACTCGGGCTTGCCGCGGCAAGCCTGATTGCTGCGCCGGCGCTGGCTACTGGCGGCACTGGCGCTGTAGTCCTGATCCATACGGGCGACATCCACGGGCATTTGTTGCCCAGGCCCAATTTGCGCAGCGATGCCGACGATAACAGCCTGGAAGGCGGCGTCGCGCGTATGTATACTAAAATCAAGCAAATTCGTGCCTTTTCCACTGATTCAAACAAAGTCGACCATTCTTTGCTGATCAATACGGGCGATACGGTACAAGGCTCGGGCGAAGCCCTGTTTTCTCGCGGCCAAGCCATGATCGACGTACTAAACAGCTTCGGTTTCGCAGCCTTCGCCCCCGGTAACTGGGACTATCTTTATGGACCCACTCGTTTTGAAGAGACCTTCAAAGGCACCGCAACGGCTGCGCCTTTGGCCAACTGGAATGCGATCGCCGCCAATCTGTATTACACCAACCAGTTTGACGATGCTGCCGTATGTGGTGCGACAGCCACTGATCCAGTAACAAACACGGTACGCCCCCTCAAGCGCGTATTGCCTACTTATATAATCAAACAAGTAGGTAACGTTAAAGTGGGTATCCTTGGCATGACCACGGCACGCGCCATTGCTGCGGTGGGCACCAGCGTCACCAAGAACTACATGTTCACTGATGGCAAAACTGAAGTTCCTTGCTACGTTAATCAATTGCGCACTGTCGACAAGGTGGATGTGGTTGTGATGATCTCCGAATTGGAAATGTCACGCGATGTCCAGATAGCCGAAACGCTTTCACCGACGCCGGACGTGATTCTTAATTCCGACATGCACGAGCGCACCACTGCACCCATTGACGTTGCGCACGCTGATGGCAAGCATACCCTGATCGTCGAAGAAGGCCAGGACGGTACCGTAGTCGGCCAACTGAGTCTGGCGGTTTATAACGGTGCGATCTCTTACTGGAACTTCAAGCAACACATCATCAATGACGAAATTTCTGCCGATGCAGGTATTGCCGCTAAGGTGACTCTAGCGCGCAAGCCCTTTGTAACAGGCACTTTTGTCCCCGGCCAAACAGTATCAGTGGGGGGTAATACCACCATGTTGATGCGTCCTGTGGATGAGGTAATCGCCTATACAGAGGTGGGTTTGCACCGTTCCAACTTTGTGACTGAAGACATGCCTGGTGTAGTCGAAGGCACTTCGCACGATCTGATCGCTGATGCAATGGCGGCCATTGGACAAGCGCAGTCGTCCTCCGTGCGTGGCTTCCGCTACGGTACACATGTTCGCCCCGGCGACGGCATCACAATGGAAGATATTTATCATTACATCCCCATCGCAGCTAAGCTGGGTAGGACTGATAAAGCCTGTGGCGCTGACCTGAAGTTCGCGATTGAGCAATCAATCGGTGGCACCTTCCATCCCGATCCGAATCAATGGACCGGTGGCTGGATGTTTGGCTACAGCGGCTTGAATTACGATGTGGACGCTTGCAGTGGGTTTACCGGTGCTACGCCGATCAATCCCACACCTCTGACCTTTGCCGATCCCACGCGGGCTTGGAGTACTGCTCGCGGCACGAACATCAAGGTCAATGGCGTTGCAATGGACGACCACGAGTTGTATGACAATCGCGCAACCCTCGCCGGGGTCGCTAATCCCACCTTCCAGCAGTGCTTGCCATCCGATGGCAGCGCAGCACACGGTGGCTATACCGTCACTGGCTATTGGTTTGCGGACGACAAGACGACCATCAACAACTGCAATCCTTGCCGTGGTCGCAAGATCCAGGTTGTTAAAACGGACGGCAGTATTGTCCAGGTCGCAGGTCCGGGTGCGCCCGCTACCTTACCTAACAGTCTGGATGTGATGGATATCTCCGAGGCTGTGGTTAAGTATCTGCGCGTAAACCTCGGTGGTTTGGTAACCAGCGCCAACCTGCCGATTCATCGACTGACAGTAAAGCGGTTGCCAACCATTAGCCCCGCTGGATATACGTTCAAAATGATTCAGCCAATTAAAGGCGCTACGCCAGCAACCTGTCCCGTGCTGTAATCTAAATAAATTCGCAGTCCATTAGCCCGGCGTAAGCCGGGCTTTTTTATGCCTTGGCTTTCCATGTGGCGGCGAACTCATTTACCCTGCCGCAACTGCGATCTATTGTGACTTGCCCTTGCAATAAAAGCCGCGTACCGTTTGCCCGCTATCTCATCCAATATCCCGTAATCCCCGCATATAACATGACAACCAACACCACTTTGCAGGAAAGTATTGCCCGCCAGCGTGAGTCGCTGAAGTTGCTGCTCAGAGAGACACTGGCGACCACCGCCACCGCATGTGGAGAAGCATGGGGGGATCGCCTGCGCATGAATGCGGTGCTGAGTAATGCGCTCGCAACCTTGCCCTCCGCCAAATATTTATACGCACTCGATACCAATGCCATGCAGCTCACCGATACTATCAGCCGCGAGGGACCAATCGAGACTGACTTCGCACGCGATCGCTCCAATCGACCGTATATGAACGAACGCGTACCGAGCGCAGGGTTTCTGTTGTCACAGGCCTATATCAGTTTGCGCACCAAACGCCCTTCGCTGACCGCAATCCAACTGGTGCGCGACTCGGGCGGACGGGTACTCGGCTTTGTTGGTGCCGACTTTGACCTGCGCGATCTGCCTATCACGCGAGAGCTTTACGCCGAGCCAACTTACTGGCGCCAGATCAAGGGCGACCCCGCGATACGCGGAAATGTGTTCCAGCAAACGCGCACCCACAGCCAGATGGACGAGAATATTGACACCGTATTAGGCGTGGTCGAAGAGTTGATTACTGAGCATGGCATCTTTCACGGCAAGCTGCATTTTTCCAGCAGTCGCGCCACGATCTGGCTGGTCGACGATCCGTATCGCTATCGTCTGCTCGACATCGACGCGTTGATCAATCCCGACACCTGCTTGTCCTGGCCGCACCACGCCTATCCTGCTGAAGCGCTGACGCCTAAACATGAAATACGTCCCATCCTCGATGGTTTGCGTGCGCTGCGTTTTATGGATGAAACATTTTATCTGCGCGCAGGCTCGATCAATATCTTCAACGGCATGGTGGGCTTGACCTTCTCATGCGACGGCTCGCACTATCTTCCCTGGGACGAATTCTTGAATAAAGGGTACGATTTCTGGGCCAGCGGCAAAGCGACGGGCTAACCGCCCCTTCCACCCTTTAGGAGAATTGCATTATGTTCCATCGCATTTTTGTCATCCTTGCGCTGGTTTTTAGCCTTCCCGGAGTTGCTGCCTCAAGTGCGCCGTGGGGAAGTGCGCAGGAACTGGATATTCAATACGCAAAACAAAAAGTCGTTTACGACACTGCCGTGACTTCAGTCGAGGCACTGACCAGCGTACTGGACAGGGCGAGTTATCTCAGCACTCTCAATGGGGCTGATCCATTCGATAACAAAATCATCATCGTGCTACATGGTGCGGAGATCCCGTTCTTTGCGATTAAAAATTACGCCAAGTACAAAGAATTGATGACCCGCGCACAAAGTCTTACAGTGGGGGGAATTATTGAATTCAGAATGTGCAAAATTGCCGCCCGGGGCCGAGGTTTTGGCCCCCAGGATATTCACGGCTTTGTCGCTATGGTACCGATGGGCGATGCAGAAATCGTGCGTTTACAGCACGAAGGATATGGCTACATGCGCTAAGAAATGACGTTAATTTACTGACGCGCTATTTTCTTTTTTGTTCCAACCGTGCTTCGCGGAAGACGGGCCCCCACACAGGATGGCCCGCTTCCGCAGCGCCTAATTGCAAGTCGGGATTGATTTCCAGCGCTTCCTTGAATGCCGTCCGGCATTGCTTCCTACGATCAGTCACGCAATACACAAACGCTAGATATTTATAAGCCGTTACCTGATCACTTTTGAAAGTGAGCCCGTTATTCAACGCACTTTGTAAATGTTTGGCCGCCCCTTGGTATTGACCGTTCTCATAACTTTTAAGCCCTGCTGAAAGATCCTGCTCAGCTTTACGGGGGGAAAGTTTATCCAGACCCACCTCGCGCACGGGGCCAGAAGAGCATGCGCTGACAAGAGCTACTGCTATCAATAGCGAAGACAAAAAACGAATGGACACGACAATCCTTACTTAAAAATGTGTTTAATTTTTTTAGTTGATCTGGCTTTGATATTCAAAGTCTCTGAGTAAGAAGTGAAATTCAAGTTCCTGATTTCGATTTTATGTTTGCCAGCCGACACCTTGAGCTCCTTAAGAGGGGGCGACGCGCCCACCTTCTTGCCATCAAGATACACATCCCCCCAAGGAGTCACCGCAAAAGTGAGCCGTGCATTCCCCGTTTGTACCTTGGGGCTTGCCCGTGGGGAAACTGTTGAAATTTCCTGGCTCAGCGCGATAGCAGGTGGCGGGGTCTCTGCGGGTACCTGGGGTGTTACAGGAAGAGGGCTCACAGGTGAGGCCGTATCTAAGGGGCCTGTTTGAGATGACCTTGCATTTAACGCCTCACCTTCCGCCAAGCTCACACTTTCACGCGGCTTTATCGCGACAGACGCAGGGGCAGTTACAGTCGTAGGCTGCGTAATTTTTTGTGGCGGTTTTGCAGGTTTGTCGTTCATTAAGATCAGGGTAAAAGTCAGCAGCAAAATCATGGCGGCCGCCATCAAAACCTTTTTGTTCCGGCCCTGAAAAAACCCTTTATGCAACACAATAGTTTGTGTATTTGTGATTTTGGTAACTGCGGTTTCAACGTTTGTGGCAGATTGTTTAGGCGCGGGTGGAGCTACTCTAGAAGGAATCAGAGGTAAGGTGCCCTCGCCTATTGAGCTTCGTAGTTTGGGTTTACGGTCCAGCGTGATGGGGTGATTGAGCGCGACGGTGGCAGAAGGATTAATAGAGAGGTCTTTATAGTTTCTAAGATCGCGCGCAAATTCACCCCCGCTTTGGTAGCGCTCGTCAGGATGCTTGGCCAGTGCTTTGGCGACAATGTAGTCAAACACCCCGGGCAGGCGCGGATTGAGGGTTTTGGGCGGGGTGGGCACCTCATTCACAATGCGGTACATCGTGGTGTTGATGTTGTCGGCGTCGAACGGCGATTCACCTGTCAGCAACTCATATAACACCACCCCCAGTGAAAATAAATCCGAGCGCCCATCTATCGCTTTGCCAACTACCTGCTCCGGCGCCATATAGCGAGGAGAGCCCATCACCGTGCCCGCGATGGTTTTAGAACTGGTAGACATTCGCGCAATGCCGAAATCGGTAATTCTGATGGTGTCGCCCTGCACCAGCATGATATTGCTGGGTTTAATGTCGCGATGAACAATCCCGTTTTTGTGCGCGTAAGCCAGGCCTTCTGCAATTTGGGCGGCAATGTCGACAATCTTGTCGATGGACATCGCCGTATGCACATCCAGCACGTCTTTTAATAATTGGCCTTCCAAAAACTCCATCGCGATATAGGCGGTGTTGTCTGATTTGCCGACGTCATAAATGGTGACAATATTAGGGTGGTTAAGACGACCTGCGGATTTGGCTTCACGGTAGAAACGCTCTTCAAAATCGGCGCTATCATCACTGGAGAGATCGAATTTAATAGTCTTGATGGCCACAATGCGATCAATCAGCGGATCGATTGCTTTGTAAACGACGCCCATAGCGCCGTGCCCCAGCTCAGAGAGAATTTCGTAGCGGCCTAATTTTTCAGATGCTATTTCAGGTGCCATGGGGCTATCAGATGACGGCAAAAGGTGAGAGTAACGCCAAGTGGATCAGAGCTAAACAAATTGGCATTTTCAATATCGCTTTTAAAACGGTCTGGAAATGAATATCTTTAAGTAAATAAATAGCACTAACTAACCGATATAGGAGGGGTGGTTGTTTTAGAGATAGCCACATTCGTGGGAAAAATATCCGAATGAAATCACCCGTCCGCACGCAAGAGATAAAACATGCTTAGCAAGCCCCAACAAGGAATGAACAATTATATGGCAGCGCGCAGCCATTTTCAGGTAGAGGTCGCGAGCGCCACCGACGCTGGTGCAGTTCGGACGCATAACGAAGACAGTATTGCCGCTGATAATGAGCTGGGTTTATTGGTGCTAGCCGATGGCATGGGCGGATATAAGTCTGGAGATGTAGCCAGTTCCATCGCAACGGGCCTGGTGATTGATTATCTTAGGCGCTCCCTCAGTGAGATTGAGCCTTCTCCCATTCGCTCCGCCGGACTGTCTGCCGAGTCTCTGGCGGTTAAAACCACGGTGGAAAAAATCAATCTGGCGATTTATAAAACTGCACAAATAGACAATAAATATACCGGGATGGGGACGACTATTGTGCTCATTTTGTTTCATCAGGGCTTGGCGACTATTGCTCACGTAGGCGATTCCCGCCTTTACCGGCTGCGTGAAGGCCACTTGGAGTTGATGACGCATGATCATTCTCTCCTCCAGCAGCAAGTCGAAATGGGGCTGATTTCCAGCGAAGACGCTAAAGTTTCACACAATCGAAACCTGGTATCGCGGGCGCTGGGAGTGGACGCAGAAATCAATGTTGAAGTCAGCGAACATGAAGTACACCCTGATGATATTTATCTACTCTGTTCAGACGGTTTGAATGACATGGTGGACGACACGGATATTGAACTGGCTGTACGTGAATTACGGGCTAATCTTTCACTCACCACACGGCAGCTAATCCAAATGGCTATTGACAATGGGGGACATGACAACGTCTCCGTGCTCGTTGCCAAAGTGAAACACAAAGTCACCGGATGGCGCGCACTGATGGACAGATGGTTTGATTGGCTGAAATCACCTGGGATGAATGTGCTATGGCGAAATTAGTTGTCAGTTATAACGGAACCGTGGAGGGACATTATTTTCTCGACAAAAACCGATTCACTATTGGTCGCATTCCCGATAACGATATTTTTCTGAATGATCCAGGGGTGAGCAATGTACACGCGGTGATTGTCACGATGAGCAACGACCATGTACTGGAAGACGTGGCGAGCACCAATGGTGTTTTGGTAAACGAAAAAAAAATCGCAAAACACATTCTGCAAAACAATGACGTAATCGAGTTGAGTGGGTATCAACTGAAATACGTGAACCAGCGCGCGCGTGCCGATATGGATTTCGACAAGACAATGATCTCGACGCAAGCCTTGTGGGGCGCCAACGGGTCTCCCGATGCTATGACCTTGCCGGTCAAACCCCTCTTGTCTACCTCTGTACTTTCTGCACGTGCGATGAAAACCAACTTCCCGTTGGGAGGTGTAGTTTATTTGAACGGAGATGACGCCGATGAAAAAATATTAATCGATGCTCCGCTGAAAACTTTTGGGCAGCCCGGCAAACAAGTGATGATGATTTCGCGTCGGCCTCATGGCTATTATGTCACCCACGTTGAAGGCAAAAATACTCCCAAGGTCAACGGTAAATCCGTAGGTTCGCGGGCTTGGCCGCTAGAAGAAAATGATGTGATTGAAATAGGCGAGTTGAAGTTGAAATTTTTTATTTCTAAGAGCACACAAGCGCCCTAAGTATCAGTCACACTGGGACATGGACGTCACTCCAGTGCCATTTTTCGGTACGCATTTCTTGTCAAAAATGTAAATTATTTCGGCCTATACGCAGAGCTTTAATTAAGCCTAAAACTGATTACACGTTGCTGCGCCACAATTGTTTGGTAAGGGCAATCAGCCAATCACGGCTGATGATGCTTTCTCAGAGCAAACCCTCCGCGCCCATCGATTCCTGCACCTTCTCGCGACCGGCTACACGCGCAACGAAGCCTGAGACGTTGGGCCATTTTTCGAGACCGATGCCAGTCGGTTTCGTCCAGGTCGAGACGACAAAGAGATAAGCATCGGCTACTGAAAATGTATCGCCCAATAGATACGAGCGTCCGTCGGCGAAAATTCGCTCG
>JAYWDZ010000383.1:0-7573 GCA_043779595.1 Nitrosomonadales bacterium | reverse complement strand
CCAAGCCACGCTATGCACACCAGGGCGGCAAAAATCCGCCGGTCATCATCCTGCACGGCAACGCGCTCGAAGGCCTGCAAGCTGACTACAAACGCTATCTGGAAAACACCTTCCGCAAAGCCTTCGACCTGCACGGCACGCCCTTGCGCATCCAGATCAAGGGCGGCAGCAACCCCTACGAGGGCAAAACCAAGGCACCGTTATCGGCCAGCGATGCGACGCGCCTGCGCCGCGAAAAACGTATCCGGCGTGTGAAATGGGGTGCCAAGTAGGACGTCTTTAAGGGGCAAGCGTAGCGGGGTCCAGACCAGGATTGGAAGTCACCCCCACCAAGCGTGGCACATTGGGGGCGTGCGTGTGTCGTCGTCATGGTTTTGAAATACGCTTCCACTACGTCCCACACTGGCGATCCTTCCGACTGGGCACTGCCAACGCCCCAGCGCGCCACTTTGTAGGATTTGTTGGCCTGGATCGGTTTCCTGTTCAAACTCATGTCGCTGATACGCGCATTCATTTTCGCAGCAGGCTCACACGCGTAAACCAGTCCGCCGGTACGCACCATATCGCCGCCCTGATGCTGATACGGATCATCGTTGAAAAGCTTGTCGCAGAGTTTTTCAAGGTGTTGTTTGATTTCGACGCCGGTCATCTGCACTACTGAGGTGTCGGGGTAGGTAATCGCGGTCTGCTCCATCAGGTTTTCGCGGATGATGGTTTGCCCGGGCAATAGCGTGGTGCCCCAGCGGAATCCGGGCGAGAAGGCGATCTCGGTATCCAGCACCTGCATCAAGGCTTCCACAATCAATTGATCCCACGAACCGTTGAAATTGCCGCGCCGGTACAGCAGTTCCTGGCTTTCGGCGAGGGGTTCCTGGAGACGCGCCGCGAATGGCGCCCGCACGCGGTCGATGGTGGCCTGCATCGCGGGGTCGGCGGGTAGCAATTCAGAAAACACGGGGAACAAGTGATATCGATAGTCGGCCAAGCGGCCGTGCTTGACGTCGAAGTCGACGACTGCCAGAAACTTGCCGTGGGAACCTGCGTTGGTGACGATGGTTGTGCCGCCGGGGTTTTGTACCACGCTCGGCACCGGCACGCCGTCGTGGGTGTGTCCGCCTAGAATCATGTCAATCCCTGAAATGCGTGTAGCCAGTTTGAGATCGATATCCATGCCGTTGTGCGACAGCAGAACGACCACTTGCGCGCCTTTTTTGCGCACTTCGTTGACCACCGCCTGCAGGCGGGCTTCGTCGATGCCGAATGCCCAGTCCGGCGTGAATTGTGCGCCGTTGGCCTTGGGCGTGTGGGGAAACGCCTGCCCGATAATGGCAACCGGGATGCCGTTCTGTTCGCGGATCACATACGGATCAAACACCGGATCGGCGCTGTCCTTGCCCACGATGTTCTGCGCGACGAAGGCGACCTTGTCCCTGAAGTCGTTGCGCACGACGTGCATGACGCGCTCGGCGCCGTAAGTAAATTCCCAGTGCCCGGTCATGACATCGACGCCCAGTTCAAGCGCGGTCTCGACCATATCCTGTCCGGCTGTCCATAACGCCGTGGCCGAGCCTTGCCAAGTGTCGCCGCCGTCCAGCAGCAAAGCCTTGGGACGGCTGGCTCTCAGGCGTTTGACCAGGCTGGCGAGATGCGCAAACCCGCCGACCTTGCCGTAGGCCCGGGCGGCCGCGCAAAAATCGAGATGCGAGAATGCGTAGGCCTGCCTGCTGCCAGCCTTGATGCCATACGCGTTCAGCAAGGGCGCGCCGACCAGATGCGGCACCTTCCCCTCGGCGCTGCCTACGCCAAGATTGATGTTGGGTTCGCGATAATAAATCGGCAGCAACTGGGCGTGGCAGTCGGTGAAATGCAACAGACTGACGTTGCCAAAAGTGGGGATGTCGTAGAGTGCGTCTGCAATATTCAATTTGATTCCCTTTTGTTTGTTCAGGCAGCCGCCGTGCGCCCGATTAAAAAGCTCAGGGCGCGGGCAGTGGTTTGCGGCGCCGCCGGAAGTGGTGCATCAACGGCTTGACGCTGATGCCGTGGACGATGATGGAAAGCGTGACCACGATCAGGGTCAATTTGATGAGCTCCAGCGCCAGCGGTCCGGGCAGGCCGTGCTGGATCGCATACATCAGGTAATACAGCGAACCTATGCCGCGTACCCCGAACCAGCCCGCCATGCCGCGTATCCGCCACGACGTGCGGGTACCCATCAGGCCGACCAGGACGCTGACCGGGCGCGCTACCACGAACAGGAATAGCGCAAGACTTATTGCCCGCCAACTCCATGAGTTCTGGAACAGCGTGCCGCCGATTAACAGCACGAGCACCACCTCCGACAACCTTTCCAGATGTTCTTTGAATACCAGCGAGCCTTCGCTGACCGTCGGTGACGAATTGGAACCAGGGCTGGGGTTTGGATTTTCCGGCCCGGGTCCGGTAGCTTGCAGCTGAGCCGGGTCGTCCTGGCTGGCAAGCTTGAGCTCGGTTTGGCGCAACGCGACAGCGGCGAAAAAAACCGCCAGAAAACCCCATGCATCGACCAGCACACTCAAGCCGTAGACCACGCCTATCAGGCCCAGCCCGAGGAAGTCGTATATGAGATGGCTCTCGGTTGATCCGCCACGCAGTTTCCGTCCCAATCGCGCCAATGCGACACCCGAAACAACGCCGATAGCGATACCCGCTCCTGTGGCCCACAGCACCTCCATCCATACCCAATGCAGGCCATAATCACCGAGCTCATGCAGACCGAGCAATCCCATCCCCAGCATGACAAACGGGAATGCGCTGCCGTCGTTCATGCCTGCCTCGCAGGTCAAGGTAAAGCGCAGCTGGTCGTGGTCTCCGGGATGGCGAATCTGCACATCGGTCGCCAGCACCGGATCGGTAGGAGCAAGAATCGCGCCCAGCAACACGCCTGCGCCCAACGGCAGGCCGAGCACGTAATAAGCGAAGGTCGCGACCATCGCGACGGTAAGGGTCATGGACACTGTCGCCAACAGAATCGGCGTGCGCCAACGGGCAAAACTGAACGGTACCGGCATTTTGATGCCGGCAGAAAACAGGGAAATCAATACAGCCACTTCAGTCAGCACTTCCAGCAGCGCCGATTCCTTGATCGGGCTAAAGTGAAAAACACCCAGCATCGACGGACCGACCAGGATGCCCACCGCCAGATAGATCATCGCGGAGGTGATGGGCAAACGCTTGAGTATCGAAGAAGTCAGGCCCATGGCGAGTAGCAGCCCGCCTACGAGCAGAAACCATTGTGCGTTAGTCAATTATTTGGCCGTTCATTGCATTTACGGTTGGCGGTTGCAAATCCAGATAGGACGGTTTCAAGCCTCAAGTGCAAAAAACGCAACATGATGCTGCTTAAAAATAGAAGGCATCTGGCGTGAACAACTCTGCGGGTACTTGAGGTCTAGTGACTGGCGCGGTCAAGTGTTAGTTTCCAGAAGATTTCATCAAATTCTTCTGATAACACAACCAGCCATTCACTCTAGCGCCGTGACTGAGCGTCGAAGCTGAACGCCCAAGTTTGAATCTGATCGATAACTGCGTCTGTATTATTCGTCCGCTCTTCAGGGTTCATCTGCTGGTACTTTTCCCCAGGCAACATTTCCTCCAAAAAAATGTTGCACCTGTTTTTTTGAGCGCACAGCTTCTTTATTGTTGCTTAGCCACTAATTTCCTGTAAAGCGTCTGCTGCACTGGATTCAATGCCGAATACGCCTTCAGGTGGTAAGGCACCATCACCAGCGCAAGATGGGTTTGGGCCTTGCCGATATCCTCAATGTCCTTCTTGATAACCGCAAGCGACGGATCTGTTGCCGAAGCATCGGAAGTGTATTTTTTATACGCCTTTTGTAGCGCAGTGTTGCCGGAAATTGTGCTTTTTGCCATCGCAAATTTCAGACTTTCCTGGTGTTTGATCTGCTCGCTGGACAATTGAAACTGCTGCGCCTTCTCCAATATCCAGTAGGGGCCAGGATGATGGCGCTTGAATATTGACGAAAACTCGAATGAATGTGCCGCGAAATATTGCTGTTCCTGCTTCTTTTGCGCCGCACTCATCTTGGACAATTGTGTCGTTGAGTCGGCGCGCTCGACATCCGAGGCATGGGCCGACGCAAAGCCAGCCAACATAAGAGCGATGCCTAGGTAAGACTTTCTGATTAGTCTCATTTTAGACCTCCAAAAGGGTTGTAAAAGGTGGCTGGATAAGGGGGCTGTAGCTTAAAGCTGCAATCCTGTCCAAGCGCTTAGTTGTGATGAATCACAAACGCTGCTTCTACGCTGAAATTGCCCACGCCTTTGTGGTTGGTCATGGCCCAGCCGTTTTCTTTCAGATAATGACTCATCTGGCGGTTCATGTCGGGGTTGCCGCAGATCAGTACCCGGTCGTGTGCAGGATCGGCGGGCGGCAGGCCCAGTTCTTCAGTAAGTGCGCCCGAGATGAACAGGTCTGAGCAACGCTGGGTGTGGGCGAAGGTCTCGCGGGTCACGGTAGGCACATAACGTAGCGTGTCACCCGCGCGCGATTCGATTTCATCGCGGTAAACGAGTTCGGGCACGGTGCGCACGGTGTGAACCAGAATCACTTTTTCATGTGCTTGAAAAGTGGCCGGGTCGCGGATCAAGCAGATGAAGGGAGCAAGGCCAGTGCCGGTTGAGAGCAGGTACAGATTGCGGCCCGGCAACACGTGCGCAAGCGTTAACGACCCCGTAGCTTTGCTGTTCACCCAAACTGAGTCGCCGGGCTTTACTTTGGCCAGTTGGCTGGTTAAAGGGCCATCCGGAACATGGATGCTCAGAAACTCCAGGTGATCGTCATCCTGCGTGGAGACGATGGAATAAGCGCGCGCGATCAGCTTGCCCTCCGACTTGAGACCAATGGTGACAAACTCGCCATTGGCAAAGCTGAAGTCTGCCGGACGCGTCAGGGTCAGGCTGAAGGTTCGATCCGACCACGGGCGCATGGCGGTCACTCTTTGTTCTGAATACGGCATGGTTATTTTCCGGGGGGTTAAATCAGGTGTTGCAAATTATAGAGGGTAAAGGCTAGACCATAGTGTGTCGCTTGGGTTCACGAGGGTGATCTGGGATATGGGCGTAGTATCGACTTATGGCTATAGGGATGCTAGAACTTCCATATAGGGTTATGTCTTGAATTCAAGTTCACTTTTAATCTAATGGGAAGGAACGATGATGAATAAATCAATGGTAGTTGGGCTCGTAGCGGGCGCTGTAGCGGTGACCGCTATTGGCGGAGTTGCAGGTTATAAGGCCATGAAAGGACCAGACTATGCTGAAGTGCTGAGTGCAAAAGAGGTGACGGAGAAAGTGCGTACCCCGCGCGAAGTATGCAGAGAGGTCGCTGAGACGCGTCAAGCGCCTATAAAAGACCAGAATCGTATCGCGGGAACAGCGATAGGCGCGGTGTTGGGGGGTGCGCTGGGTAATCAGATAGGCGACGGCAAGGGCAAGACTTTAGCCACTGTGGCAGGCGCAGCGGGGGGCGGCTACGCAGGCAACAAAATCCAGCAGAATATGCAGGAATCCGACAGGGAAACCACCATGCGAACACGTTGCAAAACGGTGTATGACACGAGCACCAAGACTCTGGGGTATGACGTGTCTTATCAGCTAGGGGACAAACAGGGCATGGTGCGTATGGATTACAATCCGGGCCCGCGTATCCCTGTGGATGATGGCCGTCTCGTGATCACCCCTGCAGGCGCCAAAAATCCCTCCTGATTTTTTGGTTTTTTTTAATTTATGTTTTAAGCCAGATGGGGCTTAAAACACGCTCAGTTGGGAGTGCTCGGACGGTGAATACCGCCCTATAGGCCTTGAAGCTCACGCTGCAAAACGGCTATAATGCGGGTATTCAAATTCAGGCGGGTCGCGTAAGTGACTCGCCTGAATTTTGCCCCCTGTCTGGAGTGAATTCTTGTCTGTGTCTAGCCCCGCCATCCTTGTGCTTGCTGACGGTTCGGTGTTTCACGGACTCTCTATTGGCGCGGACGGCGTTACTGTTGGCGAAGTAGTATTTAATACCGCGATGAGCGGCTATCAGGAAATCCTGACCGACCCGTCTTATGCGCGTCAATTGGTCACGCTGACTTATCCGCATATCGGTAATTCCGGCATCAATCTCGAAGACATCGAAGCCGGACGCATTCACGCTGCCGGTCTGGTGGTGCGCGATGTGCCGCGGCTGCATTCCAATTTTCGCGCTCATACCTCGCTGCCCGAATATCTGAAAGCGCAAAATGTAGTCGGGATCGCCGACATCGATACGCGGCGTTTGACCCGCATCCTGCGCGAGACCGGTGCGCAGAGCGGCTGCATCATGGCAGGCGCGGTCGACGAAGCGGCGGCGCTCAAACAAGCGCGCGCTTTTCCGGGTCTGGCCGGGATGGATCTGGCGCGGGTGGTGTCGTCCCCCACCGCTTACGATTGGGCCGAGACGGTGTGGAAACTCGGGCGCGGCTACGGTCAGCAGGCGAATGGGCGTTTCCACGTGGTGGCCTTCGATTACGGCGTCAAGCGCAATATTTTGCGGATGCTGGCGGAACGCGGCTGTCGCCTGACGGTACTGCCCGCGACCGCGACCGCGACCGAAGCGCTAGCGCTCAATCCTGACGGGATTTTTCTCTCCAATGGCCCCGGCGATCCCGAGCCCTGCGATTACGCAATCCGGGCGATTGCTGAACTGGTCGCCACCGGGGTGCCCACTTTCGGGATTTGCCTCGGGCATCAATTGCTTGCACTCGCCTCCGGCGCCAAGACCGTCAAAATGAAATTCGGCCACCACGGCGCGAATCATCCGGTCAAGGATATCGACAGTGGACGTGTGATGATCACCAGCCAAAACCACGGCTTTGCGGTCGATGCCGACTCCTTGCCGGCCAATATCCGCACCACGCACGTGTCGCTGTTTGACGGGTCGCTGCAAGGTTTTACGCGTACCGATGTGCCTGCATTCAGCTTTCAGGGGCACCCCGAAGCCAGCCCCGGTCCGCACGACGTGAGTTATCTGTTTGACCGCTTCGTCCAGCTCATGGTCGAGCGCTCGCCTACAAAGCCATAAATCATGCCCAAGCGTACCGACCTTAACAGCATCCTCATCATCGGTGCTGGCCCTATCGTCATCGGCCAGGCCTGCGAGTTCGACTATTCCGGCGCGCAGGCGTGCAAGGCGCTACGCGAGGAAGGCTACCGCGTGATTCTGGTCAACAGCAATCCCGCTACGATCATGACCGATCCCGATATGGCCGACGCCACTTATATCGAGCCGATCACCTGGCAAGTGGTCGAAAAGATCATTGAGAAAGAGCGTCCCGACGCGTTGCTGCCGACCATGGGCGGGCAGACTGCGCTCAACTGTGCGCTCGATCTAGCCAAGCACGGTGTGCTGGAAAAATACGGCGTGGAGATGATTGGTGCGTCCAAGGAAGCGATCGACAAGGCCGAAGACCGCGAAAAATTCAAGGCGGCGATGACCAAGATCGGTCTCGGTTCAGCGCGTTCGTCCATCGCGCACAGCCTGGAAGAAGCC
>JAYWDZ010000382.1:0-3063 GCA_043779595.1 Nitrosomonadales bacterium | reverse complement strand
CCGAGCAATGGTTTGCCCGCCAGCGTGTGCAGCACCTTGGGTAAAGCGGAACGCATACGGGTGCCTTTCCCCGCAGCGAGAATCAGAATTTCAAGCATGGAATGCATTCTGGTCGATATGGATTAGAGGACGCATTGTCAATGAAACCAGCAAACGGCGCGCCAAGTATAAAGCCTGTGCGGCAATGGCGTAATGAAAAACAAGCTGGAGGCTACTTGGTACTAGTAGCAAGCTTTTCTTCAGAAGCATAGGGAAATGACGCTAAATAAGTTTCCGAACCGGAATTTACTTGCCATGCCTCACCTAGCCGTAGCCGCTCTAACGCAAGACCCTTCGCTCGAAGGGATCGAAAGGGCCACTATTGCCAGCCCTGACGGCGTTATTGGACGATTCCAGAATCTGCTATTGCACAGCCATTTTCAGCCTGTTATCAGCCTTGTGCACCATCGGGTGGTGGGGTACGAGGGATTGGTACGCCCGCGGGATGACGCAGGACAACCCATACCCCCAAATGCTTTGTTCGACAGGCTCGCGTCGGACGATGACACCGTGTTCCTGGATCGTTTAGCTCGCAATATTCATGTTAGTAATTTTATGAGAGCGGGCCTGGATCAGCCTTGGCTTTTTCTCAATGTGAATGCCCGAGTTGCTATGAACGGCAAGCAATACGGCAATTACTTCGAGGACATGCTGGCTCGCCATGGCTTGGCGCCGCACCGGGTGGTGATTGAGCTGATCGAGAATGAAATTAAAGACGAGGCTAAGCTCGCAGAGGCCATGCGTTATTACTCTGAGCTTGGATGTCTTGTTGCCATTGATGATTTCGGTGCAGGGCAATCAAACTTTGACCGTATCTGGCGTGTCCAGCCACAGATTGTAAAGATAGATCGCATGTCATTGGTTCAGGCGCGGAACAGTGCCAAAGTCAGGCGCGTGCTACCGAGCTTGGTCGCGTTGTTGCACGAAGCCGGCTGCATGACGCTGATCGAAGGTATCGAGGATGAAGAGGATGTGATGATCGCACTCGATTCAGGCGTAGATTTTGTGCAGGGGTTTTTCTTTGGCCGCCCCAGCCCGCTTTCGAGTGGGGGGCCTGACTGCGTTTCGCAGTTCGGAAGTCTCTGTGGCCGTCACGCGGAAGCTTCGCAGGCTAAACGTGCGCTTAATTTTTCTCAGCTCAATCCCTATATAGAGGCATTTCGCCAGTGCGGGGAACTGGCTGCGCACGATATGGATGCCAGGAATGCGTCATTGCGGATGCTGGCTATGCCCAATGTATTGCGGTGCTTTTTACTGGATGGGAATGGCCGTCAGTTGGGGAACAACATCGCGTTGCCTAGCCATGCGCTGAATGCGGACAAACGTTTTCTGCCTGTTTCGAATGCGAGTGAGGCAGTGTGGTCGCGACGGCCGTATTTCCAGAGGGCGCTAGCAGCGCCGGGGCAGGTGCAAATCAGCCGTCCCTATCTCTCCGTCGCGGATGCGCGAATGTGCGTAACGCTTTCTATCATGATCAGAAACACCTCCGCGCAGGACTGCGTTTATTGTGCCGATCTTCTTCATGAATAGGGCAGTTAGGCCATTTTATAGCTTTTAAGCCGTCCGGGTGAGCAAGCGCTTAGTGCCTGGCAGTTTCCATATCTCATTTCCTACACAAAAAGTCTCGAAACACCCTTGTGGATTCGTGGCCTCGGAGAGTAGAACTTTCTTTTACAGTGATGTGAGTGGATGTATATGCATACCAATGAAGTGAAGCCTGCAGTCCACGAGGCCGAGGTTTTCTGGGGGGGGGGGATATCCCCCTGTGAGCACTTGGTTCAATTTATCAGGACGAAGGGGTATTTCTAGATTCTCTCGAAGGATTCGTAGCCGGGGGCACTAGCCGCCACTAACAGTGAAAAAAGGCATCCGAGGGTTGCCTTTTGCTTGCCAGACCCGCCTCGTCTTAACTCAGCTTGCGTAGTTTTTGTTTAAACATGGATCGAGCTTCAGGCCAATCTACAGGTTCAAACTTCACTTGACCGGACCAATATAGAATTGATGCACGAGCGCCCGGTAATCGCCTGTGACGACCGGGCGCTACTGCTTAGCGCGGGTTAGCGCAAATCAGCGTCAGCTGGAACCGAAGCTGGTACTGGCCTGTTCAGCAAATGTGCAAACCCGGAAAGCACGTAGGCACGCTCGCTGGGCGCGAAGCGCGGTGCAAGCAGGCCATCGTTGAGTTCGCGGGTGATGGCGAAACGATTGAACGCCTTGGGCGGCAGATACAGTCGTGTATTCGGCAGTCCATCGGAAACGCCATTGATGTCTGCTTCCTCGAACGAAATCACGCCGTCGCCGTTCTGGTCAACCTTCGCCACTTCCGCTGCATACGACAGGAAAAAACGTTCCGGTATGTCCGTCACTGCCGGATGGAATGACTTGCTGCGCAGGAATACGTTGTACAGAATCTCCCGGTCAACCGCGCTGGGAACGATGCGTAAACGAAACTCACGTTGGGCTGGAGTGCTGGCTTCTGTGCGATCCGGATCGCGCGGATTGTTCGGATCATCACCATACCGCACCTTGTCGTTAATCACGCCACGCGGCCCCGACCCTGGAATTACCGTCTGCAAATTTCTCAGGTTTTCGTATTGCAGACCTGCAGCGTAAGTGCCCGGCACACCGCCGGAAAAAATTATCTCGTAGTGCGGAAAAACCCAGTTGGTACCGGCGTTGAACTCCCAATAGGAATGTACATCGCTCTGTTGCAGCGCATTGTAGGACCCCATGCTGACCGGATGAGCGATCGTATTTTTACCGCTATCCGGGAAAATATCACCCGCACTTGGAAAGTGTGGTGCTTTGCCATCGACCGTAAAAAAATGACCGGGGGTGTTATTACCTGCACCCATCGCAGCGAGCGCGGCAGCATCAGCAGGGGTGATCGTGTCGAACTGCGCTGTGCCGTCTGGCCGCGGATGCGCTATCTGTGGCACGTCGATATCCTGGATCATCCAGCCCTCATACCAGCTCGCCTCGTTGTTGATGACAAATAGACCCGAGATGTCGGTGAAGATGTCG
>JAYWDZ010000381.1:0-3076 GCA_043779595.1 Nitrosomonadales bacterium | reverse complement strand
CAGCGCATCGATATGCTCAGTGCTGCTGAGCAGCGTGGGCACGACGACCAGCGTGCGCCATTGCGCGGGGATGCCCGTGGAAAAATCGAGCCGCGGCAAAGGGTAGGGGGAGGTGAGCAAACTGGACAGCCAGTTCACCAGTGCTACGGATAACTGGCTGGTAGCAAGCAGCAATAGCAGGCCCAGCGGCAACATGATCCAGTCGGAGAATCCGCGCGCATTGGCATAGGCCAGCAGGAATGCGGTTAAAAACAAGGTGGAAAGAATGATGGGCCCGATGTACATGAGCATCGGATTTTTTTTGGCGATTCTGGAAAACACATGCAGCGCGGGATGGCGTACTTCGGCGGCCTGTTCCAGCGTGCTCAACCCCTTGTCTATCAGGTAGTACCCCACATGCGCGGTGCGGTCCTGGTGACCATGACGTATCGCGCCTTCGCGGGCAAATTCCAGGCTGCGCTTGGCCAGATCCGTTTCCGAGTGCGCGCTTTTTTTCGCCAGTTTCTCGATCACGTGGCGATAGCAATCACGCGTGGCGAAATCCATCTCGGCGTAGGTGCCATGCGGATCCTGCATGAGCAGGTGTTCCACCTCGCTTTGCATTTCGACAAAACTGCGCCAGTCCATGGTGGCCAGAAAACGCAGGCTGCCGATGGTGTTACTGATCGATACCTGATCCGCCGCTTGTTGTTGATTGCCCGACTGGACCAATTGTTCAATGGTGCGACCCGACTCCGCCAAATGCTGTTCTACCCAGTTCAGGGGCAGGGCCAGCGCGGCGCTGTGGCCTTGCAGGCGACGCGCAAATTCAGAGACGAAAGGCGTCGTCATGGGCGGATTGGAACGCGCCATGTCGGCGATGACCAGTACCAGATTTTTGGGGTCAGTTTCGACAATCTCGAACATCTGGTCTGCCCAATCACCCGCCATGTTGCGTTCAATGCGGCCGGCGGCGATACGCACTGCCACGCGGCGTAAGTTCTCGATCAGTGCCAGACGCAGCATGATGGGAATTGCCCATAGCTCGCCCAACTTGAGCGTGGTGACGGTTTGGTAGGACGCAACAAAGCGGTTCAGGCTTTCCGGATCGACCCGCCCGTCGCCATGGGAGATGGTTTCGAGCGCGATGTCGTACACGCGAGGCAAGCCTGCTGAGGGACCATTCGCCAGGCGTGGCAACTCACGGCTATAGCCTTTGGGAAAATGCTGCCGCGCAGTGCGTATCTGTTCCTCGATCAGATAAAAATTATCGAGTAACCATTCCCCGGCCGGCGTAATCCGGTGATTGGCCGAGACTGCAATCGAGAGCAGATTGCAGACATCTACCAGAATCGCTTCATTGGCTGCCAGTCGCGCAAGTAACGGGTCGCGTACCTGCGCAGTCATCAACTTATGCGACGCGGCCAGTCGCTTGCCGTATTGCTCTATCTGATCTGCGCTTAGCAGTTCGGAACGAAGAGGAGGCTGTTCATCTGGCTCATAACGAGGCGTGCTGCGGAATTGCCAACTTGCCATTATTTTTTTCATTAAATCCAGGCGGCGAGTACTACTCAATTCCTGCGTCTCCTTCAAAGGCGAGCTGACCTCTAGAACGAATCCATGGGGGAGCTCAATGGTTAGGTTTAGAACGTAAACGTATCTGTAGCAACACTAAATCAGGTGTTTGTATGGTTTCAGGATTATCGGTGCACAGCAAGGTTAGAACCTACACGATGCCAGGTCGCTTAACAATAAGACAACGCCTTGTTGTAGATAGGACAGTGCTATGAGGGGAAAACTTGAGGCGTGCGACAGGATGCTGTCGCATTAGAACGGTCTCAGGATAACGCAGGTTCTCCTGAGACCCAAAGATTTAATTAGTTAAATACTGCGGGTTAAAAACAAAAATTGACACTGGGGTCAATGACTCAAACGCGCTAATGGCGTGCAATCAGCAGGCCCACGAACAGCCCGGCAACTGCAGCCATACCTACCGCTTCCCACGGATGGTCGCGAACGTATTCATCGGTTACATCAGCCGCAATGCGCGTTTTGGCGGACACCACCGATTGCGCCTCGGCCATTTTCTCTTTAGCCAGATTCAGCGATTCGGCGGCCTTGTTGCGGGCATTGGTCAGTACCTCGCCGCCTTGTGCAGCCGTAGCCTGAATCAATGCTTCAGCATCGGCCACGACCACCTTGAAGTCAGCAATGAGTTGCTGTTTGGTCAGACCGGGGTAATCGTGCTTGGATGTAGTGAGTGTTGGCATTTATATTCTCCTGAATGACATTAAACCCACAGTTTTTGCGGGTGACCCGCCCATCTATCTAGGGCGCAACTAGTTTAGGGTGGCGTTTGCGATAAGTCGGTGCGCTAGCGAACAAAGGCAAGCGTTCTAAGGCAGCGCTTGGATGCCGCATGGTTGTGCTAATGCCAAAGAATTAAAGCCAATACTCGGGAAGTCTGGCCAGCCACTCCTTAAAGCGTGAAAGCAGGGAACGGCGTTTCCATTGTTCGTAGAGGATGGGATTGGAGGCCGCGCGATCCTTGGCAAACATGGCATCCATCTGCTGGGCGAAATCCGTACCGAGGATGACGGCGTTGAGTTCATCGTTATGCAGGAAACTACGCCAGTCCAGATTGGTTGAACCGATAGTGGACCAGACCCCGTCAATGGACGCGGTTTTGGAATGCAAAACGGCATCGCGTCGTTCGTAGATGTGAACGCCTGCCTGTAATAGTTCGGAATAATGCGAACGCCCTGCATTCAGTACGGCCCACGAATCGGACTTTCCGGGCAGGATAAACTGCACGTCCACGCCGCGTTGAGCCGCATCTGTCAACGCCTTGAGTAGTTGCGGGTCGGGCACGAAATAAGCATTGGTAAGCTGAATGGTATGCTCAGCATGATCCAGTGCGGACAGCAAGGTAAGATAAATCTGGCTAAAGGGTGCATCCGATGCGCTACCAATGGCGCGCACGATTTCATCCCCTTTCTTGGCGAGTTTAGGAAAATATTTTCTGTCTGCGAGTGCGGGCCCTTTTTGCCGGGCCCAGGTGTCCATGAAGAGCTTTTGAAAATCGGCCACTACCGGG
>JAYWDZ010000380.1:0-3084 GCA_043779595.1 Nitrosomonadales bacterium | reverse complement strand
TGCTTGCCGTTATGCACGGTAGCCGCGATGTCGGCGGGATGGCGGCCCAGCCTTGGGATGAAAGCTAGACTGGGTATTTTTATTCTGAGCCTTTGATTCCCCCCGGCAGCCTCAGACTTCGGCGGGGCTGAAAGGGTGAAAGTCAAAATCGGGGCGGTGGTGACTCAACGGTTTGCTATTAAAATGTTGCATTACAAGATGTGACCTCGTCACGTTGCGTGCAGGGGATATGTTGGGCTTCATTTAATTCAGCCTAACCTACGCGGGCTCAGACACGATTTATTTCTTTAGGATCAGGTATAGGCCAATTACCAGTTCAACACTTGAGATCATTCTGAGCCACCAGGCCATGCTGTTAACAGATGTCTCATAATCGCCCTTTTGCACAAGGAGTCTTTCTACTCTAATTGGCCGGAAAGATTGGATAACTCCACCAAGGCTTAGAAGCAAGAGCACAAAGCCCGCAAGTTGCCAAAAATTTCCGCCACAAAGTGCCCAGTAGATTCCAACAAGCAATGCTCCAAGCGAGATAATTGCCCCCCCCCAGGCAATTTCAACTTGCTCGGAAAGTACTGATTTAATAAGGTCTCCACTTTCTCCGCCAACCTCCTCGAAGTGCGTCAAGTTTTTCCGCTCAACAAAGAGATTCCGAATGTAGGCGAGTAGTTTACGCACGCTCCAAATGATGATTAAGTAGCCGATGAACTTCATATCCTCTCCAAGAATTTCAGTTTGCAAATCGAACAGATTTTGCTCTCTTTTGTTTTTGGCGACATTGCGTAAGAATAGAGTGAGTTGTTGTTGCGCAGCATCCCTTGGAGCTGCGGTGTTAGAGATTTACATGACTGAACAAACTCTCCACATGCTGACTCGTCAAAAGGTAAGGAGCAAGGCCATCATGGGTACGGCTTAAAGTTGGCACATCAACTTTTGGCACAAGATAAATCTGCGAGTTATCTAAGAGTAGTGTTTCGTCATGACCTGTCAGCTTTACTAGGGCGAGCAAATGATAACGTTTAGGCAGATTTTGATTTTTAGGAAACTTATTTGCACTGGTTTTCACTTGTATAGTTCTTACCTCGTAGCCCTTTAATGCAATAAGGTCGTTACCTGAATCTTTTAGCGGAGGAGCAGCCTGTACACCATATTGCAATAAACGCAACTGTACTAATAGCTCACCGACAGTTCCAGTTACAAGATTCTGTGAGATTGGATTAGCCATAAATTTCCCTAGCTCTAACGAGGCTGTATAAAAAGCCCCTAAAAATAATCATCCCCGCATCTAAAGAAAGCACTGGTGTCAAAAGAAAGTGAATATCGTGTCTGACCCCGTTTTTTCTCCGTTTTTTCCTCTTCGTTGTCGGCGCGAAGAACGATTGAACAGGAAGAAACCAGGCAAGAAATTAAAGCGTTGATCAGAGGATTGCTGGCCTTTCTTCATGATCACCCACAATGGATGCTGAAGATTGATTTTTGACAAAATGCGAAAGTAAATAAATAGGGTCGGACTATTTCTACTCGCCATTGTTTTGCGGCCATGCCGCATCACTTGCCCTCTAAAATATTCTTCTTTTGGGTTTCAAACTCGGCATCGGTCAATATTCCGCGCTTGCGGAGCTCGTCGAGCTTGATGAGTTCTGCGTAAATGTCCTTAGAGCGGTCGACTTGACCTTTATTTTTTTCTTCCACACTGTTTTTGTCTGCCTTCTCAATGAAGCCATTCGGTCTCGAAACGAGAGCTGCTCTTCGAACCTCGGGGTCGTCCTTGTCAACAACTCTGAACTGATATTCAAAGGTTGCCAATCTTCCTAGCCCTATGGGCACCTCATTCGCTGTAATTGGGACAGCGATTTTTCCCATACTTTCCGCGAACGCATTGGCTTCCTGAATGACTTCTGTCTTCATGGCTGCGGGGTTGCCAAAAACTCCTCCTCGATCTGCTCTGGAAAGCATGTACGTATCAGGGGAGAGCTTGACGATACCTTGATTCGCGCAACCAGACATGGCAATGATGCCCAAGCAGGTGATTAATAGGTTTCGCATGTTTTCTCCGAATGAATAAAAGGTGGGAAAGGTTCGGAATCAGAATCAAAAGGGCCAGGTTCAAAATAAAACTGGCTGCACCCCAAGCATTCTAACGCCGGAAACCAGATGCCCTCCATTTAAGGATGACCGCTATCTGCCGGTGAACAGACTTTCGACGAACATGCCTCCACCGTCTCTTCTTGGCCGGTTGTGTGAATTCGACGTGGCGCCCGTAAGCCGACAGTGGAAAATTTCGCTAAATGACTCAACGGCTGCTTTCGGGCGCCTACCCCAAAAGGCAGCCCCCAGTTGGCATGGTTGGCAAGTCATCGATCAAACCTGACTATATAACTGTTGAAGAAACTGGCATCGAAGAGTAGCGGGTGAAACCAATAAGCTGAGCTTTTTGGCGTCCAGCTGACTGAATTGTTATGTGGCATGAACACGTTCAATGATATTTGTATCCAACGCCTCAAGCGCAACTGAAAGGACACGAGTTGCCTCTGAAATGTTTTGAGCTTGGTCATCCCAGACATGCACGGACTTTAAGCCATGGAAAATATTGTTGCGAATGCGGTACGCAATGATAAGCAGGGCGTGGAGTTTGACGCTAAGGCTAGATTCCGTGCCTTTTAGGACTGCTTCAACGAGTTCTTGCCTATCATTTTGGCGAAAGTTCAAGCTGTAGAAGCGCTCCTGCATGTGATCGCCGCTTAGATAGCGAAAGCGATAGAACGAGAGGCAATGCTCAACATTTTTATGTGCGAGTAGTGGTGATCTCGCCATGTGCTCAGCAACTTGGGCCAGTTTTGGAACAGACCCATTCCCGTCGCAGGCGACCCCTTCAAACAAGCTCCAGAGGAACGTAAACCCTGCAACGACTTCAAGTGTTGATGGTTGTAACTTTGGTGCCTCGCGAAGCGAAGCGAGCGCCCATGCTTGAGCATCAAAGAATTGCGGGGGCGGGTTCGGCATTAGCACATCCTTGGAAATTAAAAGCTCACATTAATTTTGCTAAGCGGCAAGCCCGGTGTCAGATACCGTCTTGCATTGCAATAT
>JAYWDZ010000379.1:0-3098 GCA_043779595.1 Nitrosomonadales bacterium | reverse complement strand
CTACGTCGGCTTTGTGCAAATCCTCGCATTGGGCCGCCAAAACAAAATGACCGGCGCCGCCGAGCAGTATCAGTACATCCTGCGCGACGAGTCCATGCATTGTAATTTTGGGATCGATCTGATCAACACCATCAAGCTCGAAAACCCGCACCTGTGGACCAACGAATTCAAGGCCGAGCTAAAAGTCTTGTTCGCCAAAGCCATCGAGCTCGAATACCGCTACGCCGAAGACACCATGCCGCGCGGCGTGCTCGGCCTCAACGCCGCGCAGTTCAAGGAATACCTGCGCTTCATCGCCAACCGCCGCGCCCAGCAAATCGGCCTCGACGAACTCCACCCCGGCGCCACCAACCCCTTCCCGTGGATGGCCGAGATGATCGATCTGAAGAAGGAGAAGAATTTCTTCGAGACAAGAGTGACGGAGTATCAGACAGGAGGGGCGTTGAGCTGGGATTGACCGGCTGAGATGAGAAAAAGGCGCTGGGGACTGCGCCTTTTTTCATCCTTGAGAATATTAGTGATACCTGCTACCGGTGGCGCCATGCCCCTGAAGCTGAAGAATGTTTATAATAAATTTATTATAGAATGTCATATATACTGTTCGACTACATTGATCAGCAAGGCAAAAACGTCTTCAAAGACTGGGCGCAGGCCTTACAGAAGGCGGAGCGCGCGAAGCTTAATGCCAAGCTAGATATGCTTGAGAGGCTAGGAACAGATCTATTCCCTCAACTTCTAAGTGGGACAGACACGCCCGGCATTCTGAAGTTGCGGGTGCATGGGAAGGTTCAATTGCGTCCGCTATTGTGTTACGGGCCGATAAACATTAATGGGGAATTTACCATTTTGATGGGTGCGATAGAGAAGGGCAGCAAGCTCATTCCTAAAAACGCTGATCAAACTGCCGATACTTGCAAGACGGCCGTCATGGCCGACCCTAACAACAGGAGAAAGCACCATGAACGAATTGGCTAACAAATTGGCTACCGAGTTTCATGACAAAGAATACGCACACGCCTATGTAAACCAGTTTTACGACATGGCTATTGCTGCGCAGATTAAAGTGCTGCGTGAGCAATGCGGGTGGTCGCAAGAGGAATTGGCTGGTGAGGCCGGCATGAAGCAAGAGCGTATTTCCCTATTGGAAAATGTTGACTATAGCGCTTGGACATTAAAGACACTTCGCCAGTTAGGTGAGGCATTTGATGTCGCAGTGCATGTGTCTTTTCAGGACTTCTCTACTGCGATCATCGATGTGATTAACCTCCGCCGTGAGAAACTCGAAGTGGTCTCACGGGAGGAAAGCCTAGATGACTTTGCTGCTAAGAAACTTAAAACAAATATGGATGGAGATTGGGGAGTATATAAATCACTCGGACCAGTATTGGTCTATTCCATTCCAATGGTTGTAGATGTTTCAGCCGACGATGAGTGGCACCCAGTTGCGCAGGCTATGTCTGCTACAGCATGATGAAAGCAAAACAACCTGAGTACAACTTGCGGGCGATTTATGTCCGATCAAGTGTAATGTCTATGGATGATGGCTTTGACCCAACCATCGGGGGGCAGCCGTTGACGGGACAATTCCGGAGTCATTTGAGCTCGTTTACTTCCCGCGAATTATTTATCCCTCTGCCGGATGGAACGCAACAGAAAATTCGTTCTTACGAATTCACAACTACTTTTACATTCCGTTATCAAACTCCTCAGGCGGATGACAAAGGGGCGATCGCAATGAAGACTGCGGCCTCGATTGCAGTGGATTTCGTTTCTTCATACGAGCGTGTCAACCCAAGCGAACCAACTAAAGAAGAACTGGAAGGATTTGGAAAGACTGCGGCACTGGTACATGTGTGGCCCTATTTTCGGGAGTATTGCTCCACGGCCATGCAAAAAATGCATTTGCCAGCCACATTGATTCCCTTATTAGAGATAAAGCCGCCGCCAGTTAATATTAAAAAAGCAATTCAGAAAAATACGAAAACGGCAATTGGAGAAGTAAAGAGTTCAGTTGCACGGCGTAAGAAGACAACTAAAGATATTTGAATTAAATCTAAATGGGGTCACCCATTAGCCGACCGAAACGCCGAGCA
This sequence comes from Nitrosomonadales bacterium, assembly GCA_043779595.1. Taxonomy (GTDB): domain Bacteria; phylum Pseudomonadota; class Gammaproteobacteria; order Burkholderiales; family Thiobacillaceae; genus Thiobacillus. Next base: position 1,005 of record JAYWDZ010000379.1, on the reverse strand, counting down.
ATCTAAGGGGCCAGGTTCGGATTTGTTTCCCGAGCGCTCACCTTAGTCTTGCAACTCCGCGACGCTAAGGCCAACAGGGTATCCATCTTTTCATGCAGAAAATTGTCATCATTGCGGGGCCGAACGGTGCGGGGAAAACGACCTTTGCACGGGAATTTCTTCCGCACGAGGCGGATTGCCCCGTGTTCATCAATGCCGATTTGATCGCTGCTGGCCTGGCACCTTTTCAGCCGGAGGCGGCTGCAATGCAGGCAGGCCGCATCATGTTGAATGAAATTCATGAGAACGTCGCGCATCGGCGCAGTTTTGCATTCGAGACTACGCTTTCCGGAAAAGTCTATTCGCGCCATATCCCTAAATGGCGTGCCCTCGGGTTTCATGTGAGCCTGTTTTTTCTTGCGCTGGATACGCCTGAGATTGCCATTGCGCGCGTGGCGACGCGGGTTGCCCAAGGTGGGCACGACGTTCCGGAAGCCACGGTTCGTCGGCGCTTCGATGTGGGCTTGAAGAATCTGGACACAGTGTATAAACCGCTTGTCGATCACTGGATGCTTTACGACAATACGGGTGATGAACCCCTGCTTGTTGATTGGAGAGGTAAATGAAAATACTCAACACCACACAGCCCACTGATCCGGATCAAGTCGGGTCTCTTGCCGCCATCAAGCGCGCGGCGCTGCGGGCGAGGGAGCTGGCCCGTCAGATGAATACCCCGTGCTACGTTATGCGGGATGGTCAGATCGTGGATGTTTCGCATGAGAGCGTGCCGTTATCGAGTCAAGAATCAAAGAGGCCAGGCTCTAATTGATTTAACCACTTAACCTGATACTTAAATCCTATGTTTACCTCAATCGAAATCTGTGCAGGTGCCGGCGGCCAAGCTCTGGGTCTGGAGCAGGCTGGATTTGAGCATCGTGCGCTGGTGGAAATCGAGAAAGATTTTGCTGCGACCTTGCGCTTGAATCGGCCGCGTTGGAACGTGATCAATGGCGATGTGCAGCACTT